>JALEGH010000051.1 GCA_022763065.1 Alphaproteobacteria bacterium | reverse complement strand
TAAGTTACAAACTTTTCAGAGTGGGCATATAGACGGTCACATGCCTGGATTGGGGCTTGATATGCCTGCTCATGGTCCTCTTATTAATGCTGTAGGGGCTGCGGGAATTCTAACGGATCACGAGTGCACAACGATGAAAGAAGCGCTTGAAAAAAGTAAACGTGGCATTCGTATATTAATCAGAGAAGGAACAGGTTGTAAAAACTTAGAAGCATTGATGCCTTTCATTACAAAAGAGAATTCATACCATACAGCGTTTTGTACGGATGACTTTCACCCGGCAGATATCGCCCAGGAAGGGCATCTTAATTTCATCATACGAAAAGCCATCGAATTGTACGATCCCGAATTACATGGCCCGGATAAGCAAACCCATATTGAAAATGTGTATAGAATAGCAACCTATGGTGCGGCAAATATCTTTGGCCGAAATCATGGAATGCACCGTATAGGCGAAATAGCTCCCGGTGCGCAGGCGGATATTGTTTTACTTAACAATCTAGAAACCTGTGATGTTGCGTCTGTTATTAAATCCGGTCGAGAAGTCAGGGAGGAGCTGTTTGAGCAAAGACCGGATGTGAAACCGGTAGGTCTTCATTCTGTTAAGATCGGCAAAATTACGCCGGATCATCTTAAATTGAAAAGCGACAGAACACAGATTCCTGTTGTTAACGTGATAGCTGATAATGTTCTGACAACGGCTGCGACAGAAACTCTTGAAAATGTAAAAGGGGAAGTACTAGGAGATGTGGACAGAGATATTTTAAAATGCGCCGTTATCGAACGTCACGGCAAGACGAATGGCAATATTGGCATTGGGTTTGTTCGGGGGTTTGAGTTTGACAAAGGGGCCATAGCAGCCTCGGTTGGACATGATGATCATAATATCACGGTAGTAGGGGTTTCAGATGAGGAGATGGCTTTGGCCGTAAATACCCTAAAAGATATGGGGGGAGGCTACGTGGTTGTAAAAGACGGTAAAGTCTTGGCAAAATTAGCTCTTCCAATAGCGGGGTTGATGTCTGACTCCTGTTATCAGGATGTAGCTTCTATTGAAGATGACATTCGAAAATTTTGTAAAACTCTGATTAAGAATGGTAAGGAAGGTTTGCCGCAACCTCTCATATCACTGGCGTTTATTTCTTTAAGTGTTATCCCTGATATACGGATTTGTGATGCCGGCATAACACGAAATACATCAACAGGTCCCAAACTTGTTTGGGACCAGCGGATAGCTTAGCTTTGTTTTTGTAGCTGAACAGGGGCGCCTTGAATAGAGTGATAATATATATTATGTAAAATAAAATATGCCGTTTCTATACAAAAGGCAGAAGATCGGTTTTTCTTTAACTCTGGTCAGGGCCTAAATCACTACACGGGATAACCCAGCTCTTCTAAATCCCACGCCACGTGTTTTTGTAGCTTTTGGTTAGAGATTTGATAAGTCGCCTTGATTTTTTGTATTTGTTGATTTGTCAGGATCATCCGGGAAGATTTTGAACTACCCGCCAGAAATCCATCCAGAAAAAGGATTTTATCCATCAGGAATTTTCTGATTTTTTCTGACTTCCCGCATGTTCTATTGATAAGGCAGATGGCCTGTATAACTCCTTTTCCCGGAGATTTGTTTTTGGGCTCGTTTTTAAGATCTATTTGCGTCGGAAAGCTACCAAAAGCAAATCTTAGATAGCTTTCGATGAATGTGGCTTTATCTGTTTTGATCAGCTCAAAAGGAATGATTTTTATCCGCTCAGCCGGAAAATTTTGCAAGAGATGCTGGAGCATCGCGTCATAGTCAAAACGCTTGTTTTCAAGACATTTATTAATGAAATTGCGTAAAGATAACGCCCCCCCTCTTTTCACATAAAGCCAGTAATAGGATGGATATATCGATATTTGGGAGCGTATTGTGATGATGATCTTAGCCTGAGGATTCATTTTCATGATTTTTTGTGCGCAGGAAAGGTCATCTTTGAAATCCCAACCGGAAATAGCTTCATGGCTCAGAATTTTTTCCTGTTTTTCTTGCGGCAAGCACTTCAAAATATTTTTTTGAACGAACGTCGTACCGGTTTTGTGATAGCCAATGTGAAAAACCTCCGGCGGGCGAGATCTATGCCCATATTTCTGGTGATAATGTTCAAACCAGTTGTCCGTTGTGTAAGACATTTACGTGCCCATTTGTTACTGTTGAAAAGGATTGTACCCGTTTACCCGCCTCATGATTTCCGCCAATTCCAAGGGGGTATAGGATCGGGTTTGCCCCACAACCCTATCTTCTTTGACTTAGCCCACTTTTCTAGACTATTAAGCTTATTTTGCCTGTCTTTGGGTAAATGATCGTAGAAAAGGCGCATGACCCACGCATGTCCCCTGGTAACCATCTTTTCATTCACATTTAGCCAGCCACCATTATCATCATCTTCTTCTTGTACATATATTGTAGCTAATAACCGACCGTGATGGTCTGCTCCATGTTCTTCAAGCTTAACAGAGCGTCCACCTATAAGTTTTATTAGCCCGTATTTAGCGTTATCCCCCCAATCCTGACCATCTTCAGGGCAATCAATCGCATCTAAACGTACCTTAATTAAACTTCCTGCCTTATTAACAACAACGGTATCACCATCAATAATCTTCCTAACTTGGGCGTTTGGAAGATCATGCATATTTTCCCTAATTGAATTACCGTCAAGAGCTGCTGATTTTTCAGTCTGCTCTAGCGTGCTTATTTGATAACTGGAACGTTTATAATACCCCGATCGGCGGTAGCTTGTTCTTCTTCTGGTTAGTCTGAAAAGAAAGCCAAGCATAAATTTACCTTTTTAAGTAAAAATGGCGATCCCGGTAGGACTCGAACCTACAACCCTCTGCTTAGAAGGCAGATGCTCTATCCGGTTGAGCTACGGGACCGTGTTTCATGAGTGATTATAACAAAGTTTGATTTATGATGCATCCTGCTTTTGTGGCGGAATATAGCGAAAATTATCGCCGTAATTGCGGGGTTTTACCCGGCGGGACTGTGATTTGGCAATAGTGTAATCCCAACCCTTTTCTTCAGCGAAGGTAACGGCCTGCTCTACCGTATCAAATTTCATACGGACCTGATTAAGCGTATCCTCGGAGCTAACCCACCCCATAAGGCTTTCGGGCTTGCGCGGGCTTGTCGTTTCATATTCCAAAATCCATTGGGCGCTCTTCGCATGGCCTGATTGCATGGCGGATTTGGATGGTTTGTAAATGCGTACTTTCATGATCAATAAGATATCCGGTCTTTATTACCATTTAAAGATTTTTCGTGCGAATAATCCTATAGCCACACTCAAAACCGCAAAGGGCAACAAGTAATGTGTGAAGCTATATAGCATACTATCATACATTGAACAGGTAATCCGAAGGCCAATCCACCCGAGGGCAGAAACAGACATGACATTCATGGCCATAAGCCAATAGGGTTTTGTGCTGTGTCCCCGCATTGTAATAAATATAAGCGCAACAAAGGGAATGGCTTCGACAAATATGCCCTTATAACAGCTCCCAAGGGTGAAAATTCTATCGCTAATCCCCTCTTCTATAATATTTGCAAATATCCATGTGATGAAAACGCAAAACAAGACCAAGGTTACTATTTTGGGCCATGTCTTTTGAACTTCGTCAGGAAAGCTCAGGAAAGAGGATGCGATGGCTCCAAAAATGAAGATGGAGCCCGCAATAATGATTTCAAAAATGAATGACGCTTCGCTTAAGCTATTTATAAGGTCTATTTTGGGGCCGTAATATAAAATGACGCCGGATATATAAAGGGCGGAGAGCAATACCCAAATGAAAATACTTCTATATGGAGATTTCTTACATACAGGTGTTAATTCTCCGCATAAATTGTCGATAAGATCATTCACATCCGGTTTATTTTTGTCTTTAGTCATTGAGCACTCCTTGAATTTTTTTGAGTGTCCGGTGAGCCGAAACCTTAACGGCGCTTTCCTTCATATTCATCTCATTTGCGACTTCCTTGGCGCTATAGCCTTCAATTTTAATCATACGGAAGATACGTTGCTGGTTCTCAGGTAGAGAAGTTAGTACAGTCTCTATATCCTTTAATTCGCCGATATGGTCGTTATGGGTTACATTTTGGGCGATAAATTCCGGATTATTCTCGGTCGTGGCGGTTTGGTCCTGACGGTCCGCATAATGTTTGCGCATATAATCAATCAGGCGGAAATTAATGATAGAATTCAGCCACGGCTTAAAAGCACGGTCCGCGCCGTAAGTATGTAAGGATTTATGCACGGAAATGAGTACTTCTTGCGTGATATCTTCCGCGTATTCAGTATTGGAAATTCTTCTAAGCGCAATGTTGCGGATATAAGGTGCTAAAGCTTTCAGGAGCTTATGATAACACTCCTTGTCCCCTTTTTGAGCCTGTGCGGCCAAGGCTGTCCATTCTTCGGATTGTGTCATT
>JALEGH010000050.1 GCA_022763065.1 Alphaproteobacteria bacterium | reverse complement strand
CAGCATATCTAGGAATGCATCAACACTTGGATGCAAATCCGGTTTTGGCATTTTTGGACGACCTGGACGTGCCATAGTTCTTTCTCCTTTTTTATTTTTCTAACCCAATCATATCGGCAAGAACTTCTCTTGCGATAATGTGAGTTTGTTCTATTAACCCCACATCACTGAAACGTTTCAATATGTTGATCCGATTATTTACAGGGATATCCCCAATCTTTTCAACATTATGGTCATTTCTCTCTTCAGAGGGACCATCCAACGTTTCCGTAGTCATGTCAATGTTATTTAAAACAAGTAGGAGTGAAATCCCAAGAAAATTATGTGCTCTTGCGTTTTCCCACCACTCTATCCAGTTATCTGAAGATGCTTGAAGCATCTGATTCTCATCTGGAAAGATATGTTTTTCATAAACATCAGCGCGATTATTGGAAAGTTTTGCCATTTTGTCAAGAGATATTTTCAATAAATTAATATTTTTTTGCATTTTTTCGCTAAAACTTGTTAACCCTAAATTGAAATTATCTTGCGAAACAGGAGGCAGATCCGTGGTCACACCTAAATCATTAAGAATTTGAATATAAACATAGTTTTTAGGGTTTTCGGGAGCGTTTTCGAGCAGGAATTGCACCAGTTCCGGTGAAATTTTATGTCCCAAATAAAGCTCTTCGGCCAGTTGTAAAAAAATATCCGCTTGAGAGAGGGGGGAGGACATTTTTTCCTTTTTACGTATTTTTTGTCCTGAAATGAGCCCCTGTGAAGTCGCAACGATGTCCAGTTCCGGGCGTTTCGATTCGGGAAAGTTTGCCGCTTCAAGGAATAGTTTTGTTAAAAAAGGCGTGGGACGTTGTTCCGGGCTTATTTCGTCGTAGTTAATGCGTCTTTTTTGCGAGAGCATAATAAGCTCAAGAGGGGCAAGCTTATTCAAGACATTGATGTCTGTGGCTGGAATAAAAAAATCGGGATTGTGGTAGATGGCCTGAAGGACAGAGCTGTCTTCGAATTCCGGTTTGTAGTCCGCACCGTGTGTACCAAGCACCTCGTCACAGATTGCATCCATTTCGGTCCAAAATTTTATGCCTTGAAAACGCGGGCTGAGCACTTTTTCTTCGAGGCAGGCGGTAGGGAGTCCTTTTTCAAGCAAGATAAGCAAGACTCCGATTCGCGCGAGAGGTTCATTGTCGCCGGGGTCGTGCGTGGTTTTGGTGTAAAGAGTAAAGGCATCTTCCCACAACCCCATCTCGAACAGTTTTTGCAGACGCAAAGTCAGGAGGTTATGATCAGAGGTAAGCGGGATGTCATTATCAATCAGGTTTGTGTCATAGCGTGAGAGCAACATGTTGCGTTTCACCATCTGAATAGAGCGCATAGGCGCATCCGCAGGCATGTTTTGGAGCAAATAAACAATTTCCGAATGTGGCTGATCCCGCCACAGTGCTTTAGGCAAAGCGCCGTTTAGGTCGCTTGAAATAAGGCCAAACCCTTCATCTGCCAAAGTAGCTGTAGAGGGCAGAAAGAAGAATAGGGACAGCAGGAGTGGCAGAAGAGTACGGATCATTACTCACCGCTTTCAGATAAATTGCTTAAGGTGATTGTCTTGCTGACCTCTTCTTGTGTAACAGGCACATCGGTGAGTGCAAAATAGCCAAACCCTCCGATTAGCAGGAGCAATAGACCTAAGAAAAATATATTTACAAAAATTTTCATGTGCGGCTTCTTTCGTCTTTTTGTAATTAGTGGTTACACTATGTACTTCGGTTGTCCCCATCCTAAAAACAGCGTCGCACAAGTCAAGGGAGGATATGCTTTCTTGCACTTTTGCTGTGATTGTGCCATCAGGGTTTTTATGGATGACAAAAGCGATATTCTAAAATCTTTGGACCGGCCTGTTGTGATTGTCGGCATGATGGGGGCGGGTAAGACAACGTTGGGGCAGGAATTGGCGGGAGAGCTCGATATTCCCTTCACGGATATTGATCGGCTTATTGAGAAACGCGAAGGGGTAAGCATCTCCGGTATTTTTCAAACGCACGGGGAAGAGGTTTTTCGTCAAAAAGAATTCCAGACGATTTGTGAAGTTCTAAAACAAGGAGTAGGTATTGTTTCCGTAGGTGGTGGGGCTTTTATTCAAGAACCTGTGCGGGAGCTTGTTCGTGTTCACGCTTATTCACTGCGGTTGAAAGTGGCACCGGAAGAGATTTATCAGCGTATAAAAGGTGAAACACACCGTCCCTTGTTACAGGTGGATGATCCGGAAGGGGCCTTGCGGGATTTGTTGGAAAAGCGGGAACCCATTTACGCCAAGGCGGATGTGAGCATCGATATTCCCGTAGGTGAAAGCGTTCAACAAAGCTGTGAGAGAATAATCAAGTTGCTATACAGTTTCTTGTCAAATCGCTAACATATTCATGCTATGAGCAATTATAGAAAAATTGATGTGGAGCTGGGACAACGGAGCTATCCCATCCATATAGGAAAGAGCTTACTTGAAAAAGCGCCCGAGCTTTTAGCTGAGAGCATTGCCGATTTGTCAGCACGCCGTGCTTTTATCCTTTATGATAAGAATGTGTATCCTTATGTGCAGGTGCTGGAAGAGGCGCTTGCCGGTAAGGTTGAGCAGAGCAAGACCTACGGTATTAAGGGAGGCGAGGAAGCCAAATCATATAACGTTTTGCAGCAGGTTTTGGATTGGTTGCTGGATCAAAAAATTGACCGGGAGTGCGTTATATTTGCCGTTGGCGGCGGCGTGGTTGGTGATTTGGGCGGTTTTGCGGCTTCTATTGTTTTGCGCGGCGTGCCCTATGTGCAGGTGCCTACAACATTGCTTTCTCAGGTAGATAGCTCCGTTGGTGGGAAAACGGGCATTAATACAGCTCAAGGGAAAAATCTGATAGGGAGCTTTTACCAGCCTGCAACCGTTCTGGCCGATATTGGAACGCTAGGGACTTTGCCTGAGCGGGAACTAAAGGCGGGATACGGCGAGATTGTTAAATATGCGCTTATCAATAAGCCTGATTTTTTTGAGTGGTTGGAAAAACATGCGGACAAGTTATTTGCTCTTGAAACGGAAGAGCTTTTGCACGCGGTTGAAACATCCTGTCAGGCCAAGGCGGATATTGTAGCTAGAGATGAAAAAGAAAAAGGGCAGCGCGCCTTGTTAAATTTGGGCCATACATTTGCCCATTCTTTGGAGGCGGCTTGCGGGTATGACGGGCGTTTGCTCCACGGGGAGGCGGTTGCTATTGGTATTGTATTGGCTTTTGAGTTGAGTGTTTCTATGGGGCTGTGTCCGCCGGAAGAGCTTGAGAAAGTACAAAAACATTTTCAAGCTCTTGGGCTAAAAACATCCATTGCCGATATTGTGCCACCGGTTAAGCATACACCTGAAGAACTTTATGAATTAATGGCGGCTGATAAAAAGGCCAGAGGTGATAAGATCGGTTTTATTCTCACCCGTGGTATCGGGAGCGCTTTTCAATCTTACGATGTTGATGAAGCGCAACTGCTTCACGTTTTGCAAAAATCTTTAAAAGGGGACGTATAAAATGGATTTTTGGGTTTCTGTAGCAATAGTTTTTGTTTTGTTGATGCTGTCCGGATTTTTTTCCGGTTCCGAAACGGCCCTGACGGCAGCGTCCAAGTCGCGTTTGCATGAGTGGGAAAAACGCGGCAACAAACGTGCGGGGATGGTTAATAAAATCCGTAGTAACAAAGACCGGATGATCGGCTCGCTTTTGCTCGGAAATAATCTGGTCAATATTTTAGCCTCTGCCCTGACCACCAGTGTTTTGATTAAGTTAGTGGGGGAGGCCGGTGTGGTCTATGCCACATTGATTATGACGGCGCTTGTTTTGATTTTTGCCGAAGTGTTGCCCAAAACCTATGCGCTGACACATGCTGATAAAATGTCGGTGGCGATTGCGCCTATCATTCGCTTTGTAATCTGGCTTTTTTATCCGGTAGCAGAGGCTGTTAATTTTATTGTGCGTCTGACGTTCAAATTATTTGGGGCCGATATGTCGAAAATTTCGGACGGTTCGCACATGGATATTTTACGCGGTGTGATTGAACTCCATGAGGGCCAAGATACCGAAACGCATGAGCAGCGTGCGATGCTGCGCTCCGTCCTTGATCTGTTTGATGTGGATATTGAAGAGATCATGACCCACCGCAAAAACGTGCTTATGCTCGATGCTTTGGATCCTGTTGAAGAAATTATTCAGCAAACGCTCGAAAGCCCTTACACACGCATGCCGGTTTTCCGGGATGATCCGGATAATATTGTGGGTGTCCTTCATGCCAAGGACCTCATGCGCGAACTCAAAGCGCGGGAGCAAAATAACCAGAGTATTTCGGATATTGATATTATGGATCTTGTGGCTGATCCGTGGTTTGTACCGGAAGCCACTACACTTTTTGATCAGCTTCAGGCTTTTAAATCCCGCCGGGGGCATTTTGCGGTTGTGGTGGATGAGTATGGTAGCTTTATGGGGATTGTCACGCTCGAAGATATCTTAGAAGAAATTGTCGGCGAAATTGACGATGAGCATGATGAAACCGTTATCGGGGTGCGCAAGCAGGCTGGCGGAAGCTTCATGGTAGACGGCGATGTGACGATCCGTGATCTAAACCGTGAGTTTGAATGGGAACTTCCCGATGATGCGGATTATTCAACGCTGGCAGGTTTGATTATTCATGAAGCCAGAGCCATTCCGGAGGCCGGTCAGAGCTTTACTTTTCACAAGTTTCGTTTCGATATTGTAAAGCGCCAGCGTAATCAACTGGCGCTTATTCGTGTTATGCCGCCCTTAAAGGAAGAGAACGAAGCAGCGGCTTAGTTTTTATCTAACCCATCGCGGGGGTTTTGGGACCGCGTGCTTCAGGAAGCGGTGCACTCCACATTTTTTCGAGATTATAAAATTCCCGCACTTCCGGCTTAAAAAGATGGACAACGACATCTCCCAAATCTGCAATGACCCAGTCACTTTTTTCCAGCCCTTCTAAACGAATGCCTTCCAAGCCGCGCGCGCTCAAGCGCTCTTTTAATTTCTCGGCTATAGATTTGATCTGGGTTGAAGATGACCCACTGGCAACGATCATATAATCTGAAACATCGGATTTTCCGGCTAGGTCAATGGTGTTGATATCGAGAGCCTTATCATCATCCAGTGATTTTTCGATAAGCTCTTTTAGTTCTAAGGGAGAAAATGTCCCTGTCTTTGTGCTTGTTAGAATTTTATAATCCTCCTTTTATTATTGCAATAAGCCATTTGTAGCGAAAATTAGACCCCATAACAAGAAAAAGCCGAGCATAGCAAGCTCAGCTTCGTACAATCCGTTATGCTGGATAGTGCAACTATTCATTTTCCGTGGAGGTTTTTGGGTCAGCGCCACATACCCCCTTTTGTGTGAATATCCTCATTCCATGAGAGTCTAACATTCATACCTCTATTATACGCAGGATTCGGTTAATCAACAATAAATTAAGCGCGGATTTGTTCTAGTGTATTGATTTTATTGATTATTTCTAATTTTTGTGGAGGAGATATCCAGCATCTTGTTACCTGTTAACCAGTAGATTCCGGGGTGTTTCAGGTCGGTTTTACGCCCTTGTGGTGTGTAGTAATGCGGGATATTCGCCACCATTTTAACAGGGCAGTTCTTCACCAAGGTTGCTGCAGGCGGACGGGAGATAAAGGCCAAAGGAAGGGTGAGCAAAATATCCTGCCAGTGGTCCCATTTGTGAAAAATATGCGCATTGTCCATTCCGCACAGCCAGATAAAATCTGTTTTGGGGAAAGATTGGCGCAACCCAGTGAGTGTTTGATAAGTATATTGTGTCTCCATCTGGGCTTCGAGATGGGTGGGGATTTGAAAGGGGTAGGGGGCAAGCATTTCTTCAACGGCGTTGTAACGTTCCATGTAAGGGGCCATGCCTTTGACTTTTTTAAGCGGGTTTTGCGGGGTAATAATCCACCAGACAAAATCAAGGCCAAGCTGCACACGTGCGCGGCGAGCAATGTGAAGGTGACCTGCATGGGGCGGGTTAAAGGACCCGCCTAGCAGGCCGATCCGCATGCCTTGCCAGCGTCTTGAATTACCAAAACAGGGCGGGGCAAAAATAGGGCCTTGGGGCAGGAGATTTGTCATTGTGATCTATTCAATTATCAGACCGGTCGTGTCTGGCCGGAGCCTTTCACAACATATTTATACGTTGTTAATTGCTTGAGGCCAACAGGACCGCGAGCATGTAATTTTCCGGTGCTGATCCCGATTTCCGCGCCCATGCCGAACTCTCCGCCATCGGCAAATTGGGTGGAGCTATTATGCATGACAATGGCGCTGTCAACTTGGGTGAGGAACTGGTCTACGGCTTGTTCGTCTTCAGCCAATATGGCATCAGTATGGTGTGAGCCGTGAGTGTTGATATGGGCAATGGCCTCGGCTGTGTCAGCGATATATTTGCAGCTTATTTTCGCTTCCAGATATTCTGTAACCCAGTCCTCTTCGGTGGCTACTGTAACACGGGGGTCGAGCTCTTGGGTTTTCTCATCGCCAACAACGGCGCAATTTTGTTCAAGGAGCATCTGTATAATATTTCGGGCGGTTTCATCAGAAATTTTTTCATCAAAAAGAAGTGATTCAGCCGCGCCGCAAATGCCGGTCCGGCGGAGTTTGGCATTTTGGATCACATTAAGAGCTAATTCAGGCTTTGCGCTGTCATGGACATAGATGTGACAATTCCCGTCCAGATGGGCGAATACCGGCATGGTGGCTTCACGCATGACACGGCTGGTGAGACCTTTCCCGCCGCGTGGGATCATCACGTCAATATATTTGTGTGCCTTCAGCATCTCGCCGACAAGGGCGCGGTCCGTGGAGGGAAGCATTGACACAGTTGCGCGTGGAAGGCCGTGCCGGTCCAGCGCATCCTGAACAAGGTTATGAAGCAGGCGGGAGGTATGAAAGCTATCCGAGCCACCGCGTAAAATAACGGCGTTGCGGGATTTTAGGCACAGGCTGGCGGCATCAATGGTGACGTTGGGACGGGATTCGTAAATCATACCGAGCACGCCGATGGGCACGCTCATTTTTTGAATGAGCAGACCATTGGGGCGGGTGGTTTCTTCTAAAACATGTCCCACCGGATCATCAAGCGCAATAATGGCCCGAATACCCTCGGCCATGTTTTCAATACGCTCCGGCGTTAAAGTCAGGCGGTCGATTAGGGCGGGGGAGAGGTTGTTTGTTTTGGCGGCCTCAATATCTTTTTGATTGGCCTTTAGAATGTCATCAGTGCGGTGGTGCAGTTCTTCAGCTAGGCTGGAAAGTATATCGTGGATAGTGGGAATAGAGGTGTTTGCCAAAACACGACTGGCTTGTTTCGTTTCTTTGCCAAGCTGTTCAATGATATGAGAAGGGCTATCCATTTAGGGAGTAGCGAGTTTTATGCAGCGATATTTTTTGAAAGCGCAGCGATCGACTCTTTATTTAGCTTTTCGTTGGTCTTGTCATCCAGCGTTTGGACGATCATTTCTTTGGTGGCGCTCATGGCCAATTCAGCCGCATGGTTTTGAATGTCCGCAATAGCCTTTTCTTCGGCGCGGCGCAGGCGCTCCTCAAGCTGTACCTCGCGGCGGGCCATAACGTCTTCCAGCTCGATTTCGGCATTTTTCTTGATCAGCTTTGCCTGATCTTTTGCCTTTTTGATAATGTCTTTGGACTCTTTTTCCGCGTCGCGCTGTTTGCGTTGATACTGAGCGAGAAGCTCCTGCGCTTCGACACGCAGGCGCTCTGCTGTTTCAATTTCGCTTTTGACTTCTTCCACGCGAGAATCAAGCGCACCGGTGATCGAATGACGGCCTAACTTAAACGCAACAACAAGGAAGAGAACAAAGGAAATAGCAACCCAAATTCCGGTGTCATGTGCAAGCAATTCCATCATGTTCGTTAGTCCTTTTTTACCTTAATTTACGCGGCTTTGGCCTTTTTTTTACCATCCATATTATCAATCAGCGTTTTGACCGATCCGGCATCTGTGGGTTGACCAATAATTTTTTCAACCGCAATGCTGGCGACTTCGGCAGCCATCTGGTTCATCTCATCCATCGCTGTTTCGGTGGACTCGGCAATACGTTCTTCCGCTTCTTTCATGCGGCTTTCAGAGCGCTCCCGAAACTCGTCAAAAGATCTGGCTGCTTTTTCCTTCATTTTGGTTTCAGTATCCTGAATAACCTTTGCGGCCTGATTTTGTGATTTTTCAAGGCCTTTTTGATAGGCTTCCTGAACGCTATCAGCCTCCGCTGTTAGTTTTTCCGCGCTTTCAATGTCTGCCTGAATGTGGTTTTTACGGTTTTCAATTACCGATGAAATATCAGGCAGTGTCTTTTTCGCGAAGAAAAAATACAAAATAGCAAACGAAATGGCCAGCCAGAAAACTTGCGACGCAAACCATGTCGGATCGAACTGAGGTAATCCGCCAGAGCTGGCATGCTCTGCTTCGTAAATACCTTCTTCCAGCTTGTGAGCTGTCTCACCATGCAGATATTTATCCGAAGGAACATGCTCTCCTGCGGCGTGCGCAGAAGAACATATTGTGAGATAAATACCGGTTAGTAAGGCGGATATTCTTAGCATTCGATTCCTGCTTGTTGTCTGTTAACCGACGAAAACAAGGTAAAGCGAAATCAATAGCGCAAAAATCGCCAAAGCTTCCGTCAAGGCAAATGCTAAGAAGTATTTTTTGTCCAACAATTCAGCCGCATTTGGGTTGCGTCCTACAGCCTCGTTGTAAGAGGCAAAAATAAGGCCCAAACCAATACCCACACCAATCAACGGGAGTAGGGCGATTGCGCCTGCTAAAAGTTTTACTGCTTCTAATTCCATCTTTTAAGTTCCTTTTCCTTGAGTTTAGTTGAGAGTTGATGAAAAAATTAAATTAATGCTCCAGTTCGACCGTATCTTTCAAATAAATACAGCTCAAAATCGTGAAAACGTAAGCCTGCAAAAAGGCGATCAAAAATTCAAACCCGATGAGGACCGTGTTGAACAGCATCGGCAATAGACCAAAGGCAACGCCGCCCAATCCCATGGCGACCATACCGGCGCTAAAGCCCGCGAAGACTTTGAGCATAATGTGACCTGCAATCATATTGGCAAATAGTCGCACAGAAAGGGTCACAGGACGGATCATGAAGGACATGATCTCAATCGGAATAATAAGCGGTGTCAACCACCAAGGCACGCCCGGCGGCAAAAACAGGCTGAAAAAGTGAAAGCCGTGCTTATAAAAACCAATCATGAGTACAATGATGAAAATCATAAAGGCCAGCGCGGCGGTCACAATAATATGGCTGGTATAGGTGAAGGAGTAGGGGAGCATTCCCAACATATTACCCAGCAAAACAACCACGAAGAGTGTGAATATGAGAGGGAAGTATTGACGTCCTTTAGAACCGATATTTTCCCGGATCATACCGGCGATAAATTCATAGAGCATTTCGGCGAAGGCTTGCATGCGGCCCGGTACAAGAGCTTTCCGGCGTGTCGCGATGCTCAATAATGTTGTTGAAAGAACTACCGCAATCATCATCCAAAGGGACGAATTTGTGAAAGAAAGGTCAAGCTCGCCAACAGGAATATGAACCAGAGGCTGGATTTCAAATTGATGAATTGGGTTTGCCACGCTTTAAATCCTTATAATCTACTTTTACGAAGAATCTTCAGAACCGTAATTTGGTGATTTTTTAGCCTCTTTTGAGTCACTTTTCAACCCCTTATACCCCACAGAAGTGCCAACATTCATAGTTATTTTGTAAATATTGTAAAATCCGGTGATAACCCCCAAAATCAGGAACCCTAAAAAGAAGGCCGGAGAGGTCTCAAAATAGTAATCCAGCCCATATCCGATCAATCCGCCGCCTAGAATAGCACCCACAAGCTCAATCCCGGCCCGTGCGCCGGAGCTGATATTTTCATCTTCTTTTGAAGGGGGATTGTAATCCTTATCAAATTCTGCTCTGGCGGCTTTGAGTTCTTCTTCCAGTTTTTCCAGTTTCGGGTCTTCGTCGGTCATGGAGTTTTTTACGCCGCTTCATCGAGGAAGTCGAGTTGTTGGTTGAGGTCAACAGAGACGAGTTGTGAGACGCCGCGCTCGGCCATTGTTACACCATAGAGGCGGTCCATCCGCGCCATGGTCAGGCGGTGGTGGGTAATGATGAGGAAGCGTGTTTCGCCGCGCTGCGCAATTTCTTCTAAGAGGTTACATACCCGGTCCACATTGGCATCATCAAGCGGCGCGTCAATCTCATCCAGTACACAAATAGGCGAAGGATTGGTCAGGAACATCGCAAATATGAGCGCAATTGAGGCCAGTGTTTGCTCTCCACCCGATAGCAGGGAAAGTGATTGAAGTGTCTTACCCGGTGGTTGTGCAAAAATCTCCAAACCGGAATTGAGAGGGTCATCGGATTCAATGAGCTCCAGATGTGCCTGTCCGCCGCCATAAAGTTGCGTGAATAGCCGTGAGAAATGGCTGTTGACCTTATCAAAGGCATTCATGAGGCGCTCACGCGCTTCGGCGTTAAGGGTATCAATGCCCTCCCGGAGCTCTTCAATGGCTTGAGTGAGGTCCTCACGTTCTTCAAAGACGCCGCCAACTTCTTTTTCAAGCTCTTCGGCTTCTTGTTCGGCGCGTAAATTGACGGCGCCTATAAGGTCGCGGCTACGGATGAGCTTTTCGCGTTTTTCCTTGAGAGGTTCAATGGTTGGAAGCTCTTGATCTTCCTCGATTTTAAGGCTCGTTTCTGTAATCAGGCTTTCCGGTGCCATATCAAATTTTTCATGGATATGGGTGACGATTTCATCAAGCTGTTCTTGTCCGGCACTGGCCATAGCCTGAGAATGTGCGCGGGACTCACGTGCATCACTTAAGATGCTTTCAGCTTCTTTGAGAGCCTTGCCGGTTTGCGCAAGCTCGCTTTCCACCTCGGCAAGCTTATCCGCATCAAGGTTGCGGATCTCTTCCAATTCCGAGATTTTGGCTAGCAATTCGTCACGCTCCGAGCCCATTGTCTTGGGTGCGTTTTTGAGGGTCCCCAGTTTTTCACCGAGCTGTGTGTGACGCTCCTCTAAGGATTTAATCCGTTCTTTGGAACGAATAACCCGGTTTTGCAGGTTTACACTCTCATCGGCAATCGCATGCAGTCTCGCTTTGCGACGGCTTTGTTCTTGCTGGATTATATCGAGTTCGCGTACCGCTTGACGGTGCTTGTCACGCACCTGAACAAGCATTTCACGCACATCTTCCATATCTTTATTTTGGGTTTCCAGCGCACCGCTATCGTAGCTTTCGAGATTGTTCTGATGTGTTTTAATCCCCTTTTCAAGCTCGGTGATGTCCTGATTTGTCAGGCTCAAGGACTCCTCAAATTTTGCGATATTGGCAAACAGGCTGGAGCGCTCTTCAGTTTGACGGCTAAGCTCTGTTTGCTGGTTTCCAAGCTCTTGCTCAAGTTGTCTGAGGCTAGATTGAAGTTCTTCAAAACTTTTTTGCGTTTGTGAGCGTTCTGCTTGGGCTTGTTCTACTGATCCTCGTGCTTCTTTCGTAGCGCTTTCAATTTTGGGTAGGTCTGCTGTGAGTTCTTTCAAGCGGTTTGTTTGTTGTAAGTGCAGCGCATGGCGGTCCGAGGCGCTTGATTTAATATGTAGCCCGTCCCAACGCCAGTAGGCACCATCTTGTGACACAATGGATTGTCCGGGTTTCAAAGCACTTGCGGCGTTTTTGCCTTCCTCATCGTTGCTGACAAAACCAATAAGTGTAAGAGCTGCTTTTAAATGATGAGGTGCTTTAACATGCGGCTGAAGCGGTTGCACATCGGCAGGAAGAGCAGGAAAGCTTGAAGTGTCAAATTCACGCTCCATCCACACCATCGGTGCGTCATGATCGGTAGAGGCCATGAGCGTATCACCAAGTGCCCGTGAAAGCGCGGTTTCAAAGCCTTGATCGGCCTCAATATCGTTTAAAATGGGCTGGTAAGTTTGTTCGTCTTGTGTGTCTAAAACGGTTTCAAGGGTTTTAATCTCTGTTCTGATCTCGGCTTCTTGTTTTTCGCAAGCGCGTAAATTTTGCTCTGCACTTTCAAGCGTCTCGCGCGCATTGTTATAGTTTGCCTCTACCCTCTCGTAATTTTCACGTTTCTCGGCAATCTGTGTTTCAAGCGCTGTGATTGTGTTTTTGAGCTGCGCATGGGAGCCGTCACCTTGGAATTGTTCCTTGGCGGCGCGTAAATCTTCTTCGAGCTTGTCTTTTCGCTCGCGTGCGACCTCCAAACGGCTGTTATCGGCGCTCAGTTGTTGTTCAAGACTTTGACGGCTGGCGCGTGTTTGCGCTGATTTTTCCATGAGCGCATTATATTTTTCCTCAAGGCTTGTGACTTCACGCTCCAGATTGTCGCGGATTTCAGTCTTTTGCGCGAGCGTGCCGCCCTCGGACTTCTCGCTCTCATGAAGTTTGGCTTCTTCTTCCTTCAGGCGGGTGAGGGTTGTGCTGTTTTCTTCAAGGCTTTCGGCCTCATGTGTTAGGTCCTGCTTGGTTTGCTCTAACTGGTTTTTGGTTTCTGTGATTTGAGCCTCAAGTGCTTGCTCCTGATCTTCAATACGTTGCAAGGTGAGCTTTTGCGCCTGAAGGGCTGCCGCCGACTCTGCTTCCTTTTGGCGTAGAGCGGGCAATTCTTCCGCTTGTGCATTCTGGGTCTTGGTCAGTTGCGTGACGGTGGCCATGCGCTCGGCCACCAAGCTTTCGGCCTCCCCGAATTTGGCTTTGGCCTGATCAATCTTTTGTACCAGATAACGCCACTCCAGATAAGCGATAGAAGTTTCCAGCTCTTTAATCTCACGGCTTAAATCTTTATAGCGTACGGCTTGGCGCGCCTGTTTTTTAAGGGCGCTAAGGCGGCCTTCCATACTGCCCAACAAGTCTTCAACCCGCTTTAAGTTGTTATCTGCCGCGCGAAGTCTAAGTTCCGCTTCATGACGGCGGACATAAAGGCCGGAAACTCCAGCAGATTCTTCGAGTACCAAACGCCGTTCCTGTGGTTTGGCGTTAATCATTTGGGTTACGCGCCCCTGTGAGACAAGGGCAGGGGAGTTCGCACCCGTGACCGTATCGGCAAACAACATTTTTACATCGCGCGCGCGGGTGGTTTTGCCGTTGACCTTATAGACGGAGCCACGATCTTTTTCAATCTTCCGGATGATCTCAATATCTTCATCTTCATTATATGCCGCAGGGGCACTATGATCACTATTATCAAGAAGAAGCGAAACTTCGGCCATATTCCGTGCCGGACGCTTATCAGTGCCGTTGAAGATCACATCTTCCATACCGCCGCTACCGCGCATACTCTTGGCGGATGTTTCTCCCATGACCCAGCGTAAGGCTTCTACAAGGTTGGATTTACCACAGCCATTAGGGCCAACAATACCGGTCAGGCCGGTATTAATCTCCAGCTCCGTTCTGTCGACGAAGGATTTAAATCCATTCAGGCGTAGTTTTTTAAACTGGATCATTAAAAGATAAATTCTCTACAAATTATTACTCAAATCAAATTATTCCACCGGAGTGGTTGTTGTGTCAGTCGTACCGGTTGTCTCATCCAGCTCCAGCTCTAGTTCAGCTGAATCGGGCGCATTGGCCGTTTCATCTGTATCACCTGTATCGGCTGTTAAATCGGCAATGACGGTATCAAAATCTTCGATAGGGCGCACACCACGTAAAATACGCTCCCCATTGTTAAATATGAAAGTGGGGGTTGAAGATATTTCCCACGCTTCGGAAGCTTTGGAAATATTGCTGGCCATTGCCTTTTGAAGTTGTTCATTGTTGAAACAGCTATCAAATTCTTCATCGCTCATCCCGGCCAGTTTGGCATTTTGTTTAAGAGATTCCTTGAAGTTACCGCTAAAGGCCCATTGGTCTTGAGTTTTGAGCAGCATGCTGTGGAAGGCATCATAGCGCTCAAGCGGCATGCAACGCGCGATCATCGCACCGTAAAGCGCCGGCCCGTTTAGGGGGAATTCCTCAAAGATGAAGTAAGCTTTACCGGTGTCGATATATTTGGCTTTGAGCGCTTGAAATGTTCCGGTATGGAAAGTTGCACAATGATTACAGGTCAGGGAGTAATATTCACGGATCTGAACGGGCGCATTCGGATCACCCATTGCACGGCGGCCCAAGACGGGGTCAACCGGAATATCCACGACGTTCCCCTTTTCACCAACGGATTGGTTGGCGGCAGATGTGTTTGCAGTATCGTGAGTATGTCCTTCGTGGTCATGATCATGCGTATGATCGGTTGCGCCGTGATTGTCGTGTTCGGGAGTTTCTTGTTCTGTCGTTTCGATCTGATCCGAAGTTGTTGCGGGACCGGTTTCTTGGGTACTAAAAAATTTCCATCCCGCAAGCGCGACAGCAATGAAAAGCAATAATGCAAGAAGTGCAGGTAATGGAGATTTTTTCTTTTTAAACATAAAAAGGCCCTTTTGATATTGTCATAAGGTTTTGGGTACCAAAGAGATACTTAAACCAGTTTCTTTAGGAAATCCAGTATAAAGTGCAGGAAATCGGGTCAAAATGTCAAGGAAAGCGGGAGTTATCCCCCGCCTTATCCACGAATTAATTGTGAATTTTCAAATAAAGCTCAACGCGCTCAATTGGTGCGGTGCCTTGGGTGGAGCTTTGTGAGCTGTTTTGTTCTTCACCAGAAGCCCTTACCGTAATACGGTGGGGCTGGATGGTTTGTTCAATCAGATATTCCCGCACAGCCATAGCGCGGCTTAAGGCCAAACGGCGGTCGGAATTCATCACGCCTTCAAGTTTTGAGGCATAACTCTGGATAAGGATTGTATTGTCTATATTCTCATCAAGCTTGGGCAGGATCATCTGGTCAATAATAGCGCGGCCATTATCGTCGAGCGTTGCCTGCCGGTCTGTGAAGGGTAGAATAATTTTTTGAGTGCCGTCTTGCATGATTTTGGTTGGAGGAGGGGATTCCTTGACCTCCATTTGCCGGATAAGGGCTTTGGCTTCATCTGTGGGAGATTTTTTGTTTTCCGGCTTTATTTCTTCTTTCGGTTGAGCGCGCAAAAGCATATCGGCGATAGGCGCTTTGTCAGGTTTTTGTGTGGCTTGAGGTTCCTTGACGTCTTCGAAAGTTGGTTGAGCCTCTACGCTTTGCTTTTTTGTCGCGGGCATGGATTTAGGGCCCTTAATCACGCCGGAAGAAGATTTTGGAGCAGGTTTTTCTTCTTTTTTCTCCAAAAGCTCAATCGGTTCTGCTCCCGGTTTAATCTCTTTTTTAGGAATAGGAGGGCTGGGTTTCGGCTCCGGCTTAACGGAGATATCTTTTGGGTCTGCTTTTTTTTGTGTTTTTTGTATTTCTTGAGGTTCTACTGGTTTTTCAGGGGAGCTATCAACTGCCGGACTATGCAGGGCGGGCAGTCCCTTTTCAGGGATGTCTGTTTCAATTTCAGGATTGTCGACTTCTTTTGAAATGGAAGGCAGTTTGAGGTCGCGTTGCGTCTTTTCTGCTTTTGGCGGGGGGAGTTTGGGTTCGCCAAATAAAGGCGGCGGACTATAGCTCCCTTCTTGCGCGAAAGATACTGAAGGGAGGGTGAGAAATACACTTAAGGAAATAATGAGAAAAACAGCATGTTTCATTTTTAAAACAGCTCCTGTGCGGATTTCTAAGATGTACTCACGCTTTTGAGTATTGTTTGCAATTCTTTATGAATGGCCTGATTGCCGGCTAGTATATTTTTGTTATAGATGGGGTCGCTTTTGGCATCAATGCCGGAGACAAAGCCGCCAGCTTCTTTGACGATCAGGCTTCCTGCTGCGGTATCCCAAGGCTTTAACCCGCGTTCAAAATACCCATCAAACCGTCCAGAGGCGACGTAGCATAAATCAAGCGCAGCCGCGCCAAAACGTCGTGTCATTTGAGCTTTGGCTGAGACGGCATTAAGTTCGGCCATAAAGCTTTCCTGATTTTTTGCGCTATGGGGGAGGGGGATAGAGCCAATAGCAATAAAGGCACTTTCAAGGTCTGTACGACCTGATACGCGCAGGCGTTGACGTTTCATGAAGGCACCGCCACTTCGCTCTGCCCGGAACATTTCATCTTTGACCGGATCATAGACAAGTCCGGCCTCAATGCGTCCCTTACTCTCAAGTGCGATGGAAATGCACCAGTGCGGTACACCGTGCATAAAGTTATGGGTGCCGTCTAGTGGGTCAATAATCCAGATATTGTCCTGATCTTGCCCTGAAACTTTGCCACTTTCTTCCATCAGGAAGGAGTAATCAGGGCGCGCTTTTTTGAGTTCTTCAAAAATAATTTCTTCTGAGCGTTTATCGGCGGCGGTCACAAAATCACCGGGGCCTTTGCGCGAAACTTGCAGATGTTCGACCTCGCCAAAGTCTCGCACGAGGGAGCGCGCGGCCTTTTCTGCGGCGCGGATCATTACATTCATAATAGGAGAAATTGCTGACATGTTTTAATCTTTGGCGCGCTCGACATAGGAGCTGTCTTCGGTTTTAACAACAATACGTGTCCCAACCTCGATATGGGGTGGGACCATCACTTTTGCACCATTTTCAAGAACAGCAGGCTTGTAGGAAGTGGTGGCTGTTTGTCCTTTGACAACCGGTTCGGCCTCGACGATTTCCATGGTCACGCTATCAGGTAGTTGCACGCCCAGAGGCTCTCCCTCATAAGTCTCGATAATGACCATCATGCCGTCTTGCAGGTAAATAGCAGGATCGCCAATCAATTCTTTATTGATGGCTATTTGCTCATAGCTATCAGTATTCATGAAGGTATAGGTTTCACCGTCATTAAACAGATATTGGTAGTCGCTTTGATCCAGCCTCACACGCTCCACAGTTTCTTGTGTTCTAAAGCGTACATTATCCTTGTTGCCTGAACGAATGTCGCGAAGCTCTACTTGAATAACCGAAGCGCCCTTGCCGGGTTGCATGATTTCATACGCCGCAACTGCCATAAGCTTTCCGTTATGCTCAATGACATTTCCTTTTCGAAGGGTGATCGCGTTGACTTTCATGTTTCTTTATTCCTGAATTTAATTTTTTTGGTCCGTGATGAGGGCTTGGCCCATCCGTGAGAGTTTTTCTTTAAGCTCATTATCGGACACCTTATCCAATAGCTGTGATAATCTGTTTTTTTCCTCCAAGGTCAAGGCTTTTGTTTGGTTTGTGTTTTTGGGTTTTTGATCGTTCAGGGTATTTGCGGCTTTGTGGATGAACTTAATATCCGTGATCCATTCTTCACCGAAAATGAAATTGATTTTTTCAAGTAAAACCCCTTTTTGCATCATCAGGAGCGAGGCATGCGCGGAAGAACATGCAATCTCGAGTGTAGCGCTTGGCTTGTCTCCTTTACGCTTGGCCTTGCGGTAATTGATTTTATGAGGTTGGGCATGTCTGGCCATTTTTTCGCCCATAATATCTTGCCAGTGGGTGACAATTCGCCCCAGCGCGATATATTTACGCTTAAAGGCTTTATCGGCCACTTTGGGCACGGTATGGGAAATCAGTTTTAAGGCACACATGATGAGGCAATATGGCATTAACGCGAGTAACAGACAATCCTGCAAATATGGATGTTAACAGCTTCCGCAAATCTGTTTTGGATTGGTATGATAAGTGCGGGCGGGTTTTGCCGTGGCGGGCAAGAGTAGGAGAGCAATCCGATCCTTACCATGTTTGGCTTTCTGAAATTATGCTGCAGCAAACGACCGTGGTAACAGTGGGATCTTACTTTGAGCGTTTCATTCAGCTTTGGCCGAGTGTGTATGATCTCGCAAAAGCCGAGCGTGAAGAAGTGATGCATGAATGGGCGGGGCTTGGCTATTACGCGCGGGCACGTAATCTTCATAAATGCGCAAATGTTATTGCGAACGATTTAGGCGGAAAATTTCCGCACACTCGTGAGGCGCTTGAGAACCTCCCTGGTATCGGTCCCTACACGAGCGCAGCAATATCTGCGATTGCATTTAACAGGCCAGCCAATGTTGTGGACGGGAATATTGAGCGCATTATGGCACGGCTCTTTGCTATAGAAGAGCCATTACCGGCCTCCAAGAAGAAGCTTGTTGAATTGGCTGCAGCCTTAAGTGAGGATAGAACAGACAGGCCTGGAGATTATGCGCAAGCGCTCATGGATTTGGGTGCGGGTGTTTGTACGCCAAAATCTCCGAAATGTGGGATATGTCCGGTGCAAAAATTTTGCAAGGCTTATACTCTTGGCATTCAGGAAGATCTGCCCAAAAAATTAAAGAAAAAGCCCAAACCTCAAAGACGGGCAATTGTTTATTGGGTAACAAATGCGAGGGATGAGGTGTTATTACTTCGTCGTGGTGAAGATGAAATGCTGGGTGGTATGTTGGGATTGCCCACAACAAAATGGGGCGTGAATGTAGATTCAACTGCCCAAGAACCTTTAGATGGCGCTAAAAATTTGAATTTAAATATAAAACACAGTTTTACGCATTTTGATCTGACGCTTGATATTTACGAATTACCGCATAAAAACGGGATATTTCCGCCTGAAAAGCACCATAATTGGGTGCTATACTCGAAAATAGCAGAAATAGGTCTACCCACCCTTTTTAAAAAGGTGGTTAAGCTTATGAAATAAAAGGTAATTCTTGAAGAGGAATATTTGAGATTAGGACCGGAAAGATTTATACTATTTGCATGATGACTCGTTTTATCCAGCTTTTTTTGTTTTTCGCTCTTTTGATGCTTGTTCCTGTCGGGATAGTCTTGGCACAGGAAAAGGTCGAGGAAGGGGACTTTATTGCGGGTCCCACTATTGAATTTGAAACAGGTGAGGTTTCGCATGGATTGGGACCTATTCCAGAGAAAAAAGAAGAAGCTGTTTCAGGAAATTCGGAAGTTACTATCATTGAAGATAAATATGCCGGTATGTATGTGGAACCGACATTACAAAACATCTCGAAACTTTATTGGAAGAAAGAGGCTCTAACTTTAGATACGGATAAAGCCATTGATAATTTTATGCTTATCAATGAATGCGATATCTATGAAAAGTTTTACCGTGATGATTTTGAGTGGATGCGGATCCGTGAAGCGGGGCGCAAGATGTTGGAGGAAACAAAGGATTCGTTCCCTTATAAATTTAAAATGCTCATACCCATTGACTTGGGACGTTATGACCTCTTGCGTGGTGGCTTTCCTCTCATTAACAAGACAGCCTTTAAAGATTTGCGCCGCGTTGAAATTGGTGGAAATTCGAATAACAAGCCGATGTGCGGAAAAGAAGGCATTATTAAACATTATCCGCGTAACTTAATTTTGATTTTGAACAAGCCCTTTAGTTACGATTTCGTGGATCTGGATGAGCATATTGCGCAGGCTTTTATCATTCGTCGTAAGTATGAAAAAATCAAAAGACCGAAAGAGCTCATGACCAAGCGCTATGATCGTTTGGCTTTTGCAAGGGTGCGTATTACTTTTTCTGATTATCAAGGGGAAACGCGGGGAAGCGATAACTTTCCTCTAGGGATAATGTTTGGCAAACTCGACGGAATTGATATTTTTGAAGATGCAGGTGAGAAGCGAATGCTCACCAGTCTTGATTATAAATAATAGTAATTTTACTGAGGTCTTGACCCTAGGCCCGTTTTTTCGTCAGTTGAACACCGACACGACCTTTTTCTTTTAAAATTTCAGGCTTTTCGATTTTTAATGAAACTTCTTGCACGCTTTTATGTGCGAAGCAGGCTTCAACAATCTTATTGGCGAATGTTTCAAGTAGGTTGATATGACCTGTTTGTGTGATACTTTCAATTTCGTCGATAATGTCCATGTAGGACAGTACATGGCGGAAGTCATCTTGTTGCCAATTTTGGTTTGGTTCGACGGTAATATCGGCGTTGATGATAACACGCTGCCTCACTTCTTTTTCGTGATCCCAAACGCCAATGAGCATATCCAGTTGATAGTCATGGATAAGAATTTTCTGACTCTCCGTGATGATTTGGGGAGAGGCTTGCACCTGATCAAAGGCAACCACTTGGCCAGCATTGCTTGATGTTACGCGTTGGAAAATATTGCTCATAAGCAATTTATATAGGGTTCAAACCGTCAAAACTCAATATTTATTGTAGAGTTGTCCCCTGAGGGGGCGCTGCAGATCCATTTTCAATCGTTTGGCGGAGCTGTTGTCTGAGCGTATCAATCGGGCTGAGCTTGTCACCATCTTGATAATGCCAATAGGTCCAGCCATTGCAAGATGGGGCATTTTGAAGGGCTGCACCTACTTTATGGATAGAGCCACGGTGATTACCTTCGGTGACGCTCAAGCTTCCGTCTACGGCGACGCTTGCGGTATGGTTGCCTTTTGGATCAACAAGCTGTGCTCCGGGTTCCAGATAACCGTGCTCCAACAGCCAGCCGAATGGAATGCGCATTTGTTCGCGTTTGCTCATGACACTGAGAGTGTTTTCCGCACATGGTTTGACGGCCTTTAAACGTTTTGTGGCAGCCTTGATATAGTCGTTTTCGCGCTCAATCCCGATATAATGGCGCCCCAGCTTTTTGGCTACGGCCCCTGTGGTGCCCGTACCAAAGAAGGGGTCTAACACCACATCACCGGGCTTGCTGGAAGACAGGATCACACGGTGAAGCAGGGCTTCGGGCTTTTGCGTTGGGTGTGCCTTTGCACCTTGCTCATTTTTAAGCCGTTCCGTTCCGGTACAAAGCGGAATAAACCAGTCAGAGCGCATCTGGAGGTCCTCATTGAGCGCCTTCATCGCATCATAATTGAAGGTATATTTCGATTTTTCGGATTTTGCCGCCCATATCATGGTTTCATGCGCGTTGGTGAATCGTCGTCCGCGAAAATTTGGCATCGGGTTGGTTTTGCGCCAGATGACATCGTTGAGTATCCAATAACCCAAATCCTGCAATATCGCACCCATGCGGAAGATATTGTGATAGCTGCCAATAACCCAAATAGCACCGTCATCTTTTAGTGTATCACGCGCCGCAGATAGCCACTCCCTCGTAAATTTGTCATAGGCCTTAAAGCTGTCAAACTGATCCCAGTGATCGTCAACCGCATCGACCTTGGAATTATTGGGGCGGTGGAGGTCTCCACCTAATTGAAGGTTATAAGGTGGATCGGCAAATATCAGGTCCACAGACCCCTTGGGCAGGGATTTCATATGTTTCACGCAATCCCCTTTGAGAATAGTATCAATAGGTGTGGATTTATTCTTTTTTTGACTCGACATTTGTAAACTCCTTTGAAAGCAGGAGGGAATCATGAGTCATTTGGGACTCCACGTCAAGTTTTAAAGCATAAAAATTTAAGCTGAATCAGAACGTTATAAGAACAACTTAAAGTTTTGACTCTATTTCAATAGCTTAAGCTGCTGACTTTTTTATGAGGGCTGCACAAGGGGAAAAGGAAAGGCGGTGATGGGGGGTGAGGCCAAATTGCGCTAGCCCATCCTTGTGCGCTTTTGTGCCGTATCCGGCGTTTTTGTCCCATGCATAGTGGGGATATTCTTCGTGGAGTTTGGCCATCATCCGGTCCCGCGTGACTTTGGCAATGATGGAGGCCGTGCCGATTTCGATAGATTTACTGTCGCCTTTGATGATTGTTTCTGTTTTACAGGGGAGGTTTGGCGCGAATTTACCGTCTATGAGGGCTTTTATTTTTCCCTCACCCTTCCAGCTTTCGCCGGGCCCCTCTCTCTCCCTCAGGGAGAGGGAATGAAAGGGTGAGGGGAGAAGAGGGAGCATGTTCTCAAATGCTCTTTTCATAGCCAACAATGTTGCATGATGGATATTGAGCTGATCAATCTCCGCAACGCTCGCTTCGCCAAGACCATGAAAGCTATGCTTTATAATAAAATCATAAAGCGTATCACGTCTTTTGGCGCTGAGCTTTTTACTATCTGTAATATTTTGCCATTCAGGGAAGTGAGCGCTCTCAGACTTAATCATCACACACGCACTCACCACAGGACCAGCCAATGGCCCGCGCCCGACTTCATCGATTCCACAGGCTAACGTATTTTTTTCCATATTTTGTTGACGTGAAAGTCTTTATTAGTTACCAGTGTTTTATGTTTACATGATAAAAAGGAGAAATGAAATGGTATATCACTTTACTGGACCCAAAGAAGATAAATGTTTTGAAAACCTAGGAAAAAAGAAAACAAAAAAGAAGGCTAAAAAAATCCACAAAGATTTAAAATTACAGATAAAGATTTGACGGCTTACTGGAGTGACGAAGGTGAGCTGAGTTCAATCGAAGAGTTGGGTTTAGTGTTTTTTGAATCAACGGTGGGTGACATAAAGACTAATGCAAAAAAGGAAGTTCTGGAACAGTACCCGGATGCACAGGGTGTTATGCGCGTGACTATAGGAGGGTTTTCAGAGTTTGAACATACTCCTCGCAAGGTTGCAGTTCAAGGCATGGCGTTCAAGAGAAAATAAACCCCTTAAAACGCTTTTAAACCTTTTACCCCACCTGACAGGTGGGGGCTTTTTGCTCTGTCTCTGTATGGCCTAAAGCCTTTGTTGCCAGTTCATAGACATTTGGAGAGACATTTGGCAGCGCTGCAATTTCTTCAAGCGCGGCCTTCATCTTTTCCTGACGGTCCGGCGTATATTTCCGCCATTCGCGCAAAGGTGTGAGCATACGTGAAGCCATTTGCGGATTGATGTCATTCAGTTCAATGATGGCATTCTTCAAAAACTCATACCCTCTGCCGTCCTTCGAATGGAAGGCCACCGGATTGCCCATAGCGAATGATCCAATGAGGGAGCGCACACGGTTCGGGTTTTTGATATTGAAATCCGGGTGGGCACGTAAATTTTCCAGCACTTCGAAAATGTCATCACGCTTGGCTGTGGCCTGCATGGAGAACCATTTATCAATCACCAATTGATGCTCTTTAAATTCATCATAAAAGTCCTGCAGGACCCTCTCACGGTCTACATTCTTATTGCCCAGAAGTGCGTTAATAGCGGCGACTCTGTTGGTCATATTATAAGCGCCATAGTAGTGCGTTTGTGCGCGGTTTGCACATCCTGTTCCTTTTGTCGCAGTAAGTAGCCCTAATGTTGTGTTACACAAAGCGCGCTGTCCCATATCTTCCGGTGTTTTATTAAATTCTTTTCCGCTGCGGTTTGTATTATAGATTTTCCCCAACTTGGCCTTGTGTTCGCGCTTAATGGCTTTTTTGAGCGTGGTGAGCGCCGCGTCAATCTTATCAGGATCAATAATATCCTGTTCTTGTGCCACGCGGGTGAAACTAGGCATTTGCAGCGCACGGGCGAGAAGTGCTTTATCAGATGTGCCATCTAATGCTTGATCCAAAACTTGTCCGACACTATCCAAGAATTCCTGCGGCACGTCTTTGATTTTACCGTCCATGAGTTGTTGAATGACGCTTAAGTAATAGCGCTGTCCGGATTCCCATTTATTAAATCCGTCTGTGTCATGCACCAT
>JALEGH010000049.1 GCA_022763065.1 Alphaproteobacteria bacterium | reverse complement strand
CATGTCGTAATTCTCCTCATAAATAAATAAAAAATGATATGCAAGTGTCGCACATCCTTGCGTATTATGTCAAATTTTTGTCTGCATAAACCCCTCAACCATATCACGCCGGCCCAAGCGCACCTGAATCAATCCGGCTGTAAATGATTGAATTTTTTTATTCTCATTCAACGCTTGCGCACCTTCATGATCGGCCAAAGCCTTGTTAAAATGTGCGGAAAGGACCATCAGATCATTTAAGATTTGAGCTTTTTGAACGGCTGTTTCAACGGTGCCGCGTTGCTCCCACATTTCTTTCCACTCCGCTCTCAACGCCTTGAACTTTTCCAATGTCTCGCGTGTCTCTTTGGAAATAACACAGCCAAAAGCATCCTTTGAGGAGCGAAACAAGCGCTTTGGCTTATCCAGACCATAAATATCGACAGCCTTTTGAAAAGTGGCACAAAGGTCATAAAGAGCCTCATCCACTTCTTTCCCTATGCTTTGGGCAATAAAATCATTATGCACCCTCCCTGCATCAATAAGAGCTTGTGATTTACCCTCCTCTTGATCCTGCGCAATTTGGCCCTCGCGCTCTTGCATCTGCATGAT
This sequence comes from Alphaproteobacteria bacterium, assembly GCA_022763065.1. Taxonomy (GTDB): domain Bacteria; phylum Pseudomonadota; class Alphaproteobacteria; order Micavibrionales; family Micavibrionaceae. The sequence continues at coordinate 2,342 of JALEGH010000049.1, read as the reverse complement.
TTCGGGATAGAGCCCCTCCAATGTGGCATAAGCTTGCTGTCCAACCTCGTCAAGTTCTCCTGAAACAAGCTGACTTTGAATAGCCAAATGAACATTATCACTAAAATCTTGGCCTTTCGGGCTCAAGCGAAGATATGTAAGCACCCCGCCTTTCACCAAGTCTGACGTTTTTGGGTCAAACACCCCCAACATCGCCCGCTTGATATCTTCAACCCCAATAGATTTAAGCTCTTCAAGTGCAGGAGAGTTTTCAATGTCAGTAATATCCTGAACTTCTTCCAGTTCAACAGTAATAGGAACATCTTCCTCTTCTGTTTCAATCGGGGCGGACTGCTCTGCTTCTTGTTGTTCATGGGATGATTTGTCAGGATGTGGCCCAAAACGCCAGCCTTCCGTACTCACGCGGTGTATAGGGGCCAGCGTCGCCCCTTTAAAATTTTTGTAACGCAAAGTTCCTATAAGAGACTGCCACTTTTGCCCCGGCACAATTTCGTGGGAAAAGCCCTCAAAGCCATTTTCCTCAGTTGGAACAACTGGCTGCTCTTCCTGTGGCTGTCTTTTAGGCCGAGAATCACCAAAATTTATGTGAGAAAAAGCAGGATCTTGGTATCCTGCTGCAAGTGCTTCTGTCGGTGTTTGCGCCATTTTTTACTCCTAAAAATAAATGGGTCTAAAATCGTCATACAATCTACATTTTCATTTATATTATGTCAAACAAAACTTCATTCGACATTCACTTTTTTTATCCGTATAAAAACACTCATGGGTGAAAAGAAAAAAATCTATAAGCCAAAAGCAATTAGCGGCTTTCCGGAATGGTTGCCGGAAGAGCGCTTGGTGGAGCAAAAATGGCTAGATCATATCCGTCAAGTATTTGAATCTTATGGATTTTGTTCAATCGAAACGCCCTCAGTCGAAGAATTAGATGTCATCACCGCCAAGGGTGAAGTGGATAAGGAAATTTATGTGCTTGAGCGCCTACATAAGGATGAGGATTCGGACAAAGAAGCCCGCTTAGCCCTTCACTTTGACCAAACAGTCCCCCTTGCCCGCTACACCGCGCAGCATTTCAATGATCTGGTCTTCCCTTTTAAACGCTACCAGATGCAGCGCGTCTGGCGCGGGGAACGTCCGCAAATGGGCCGTATGCGGGAATTTACCCAGTGCGATATTGATGTGATCAATGTTGATAACCTGCCGCTTTCCTTTGATGCAGAAATGCCCTCAATCGTCTATGAAGCGCTTGAGGGACTTAATATTGGCCGCGTTCAGCTTAGAATTTCCAATCGGAAGATTCTGATGGGCCTTCTTCAAAGTCTTGGAATCGAAGACCCCACGCCCGTCACCCGTATCATCGATAAGATCGAAAAACTCCATGAAGGTCAAATTGAACAATTACTTAAAGAAGAAGGCTTAAATACCGATCAAATAAGTAAAATATTAAATTTAGCTAAAACAAAAGAACTCAGCACTCTATCCCCCGAAAATGATCTTATGAAGAAAGGCATCGAAGAGCTTCAATTCGTCATGGACAACCTCTCCCACCTGCCAGATCATGCGGTGGTGGCGGACCTGTCCATCGTGCGGGGGCTGGATTATTACACTGGCACGGTCTATGAAACGCAGCTTTTGGATGTGCCGGAATTTACCGGCTCTGTATGTTCCGGTGGGCGCTATGACGATCTGGCGGGCAGTTATATTAACAAGCACCTGCCCGGCGTTGGTATTTCCATTGGTTTTTCACGGCTCTTTGACGTGATCCGCCAGTCACGACGCGACTTGTTGGATATTGGCCCGAAATGCCCGGCTGATATCCTCATGGTTCTACCCAGCGCAGAACAACGCGAGACCGCAACCCAAACGGCCCGCTCGTTACGCAAACGCGGCTTCAAGGTCGAAATGTATCACGCCCCGCAAAAAGTGAAAAAGCAGCTCTCCTACGCCGAAAAGAAAGGTATTCCGTTTGTCTGGTTCCCGCCCTTTGAAGGCGGACAAGAACATGAGATTAAGAACATGAATTCAGGCGAGCAAACACAAGCCGATCCAAACACTTGGGAGAAACCATGAAATATATTCTTTTAACCCTTTTGGGGCTTGCTTTGTGCTTACATTCCCCCTCTTGGGCGGAAGACACCAAGGAAACCGAAGAAATACAAGAAGAGTCAGAAGAGCCAAAAGAAAAGGAGGAGGAAGAGGAAAATCCCGGCCTATACGCACCAGAATTTTGCGATTTTGAAGTGGTTTTCCCTGAAGAACCCTTTATTTCTCGCAAATGCCCACCGGGTGAGAGCAGAAATAGTGACAAGTGCTTCGATAAAGTAACCTATACGATGGTTTATGAT
>JALEGH010000048.1 GCA_022763065.1 Alphaproteobacteria bacterium | reverse complement strand
ATTGACGTGATGTGTGCGGGAATATGGCCCAGTTCAAAACGTGCGCGTCATGTTGATTTTGTGAAGCCTATATTCTATTTACCCTTTATGGCTTACTCACGAATCGATGATAAACGTTTTGATGAAGATATTAGCCTTTTAAACAATCCGGATTATACGATGACAATGACGGATGGCGAAACTTCTTCAATTATTGCGCATTCTGATTTTCCAAAGGCGAAAAAGGTTGAATTACCACAGTTTTCTGAGATTTCACAAAACTTTTTAAATGTTGTGAATGGGAAAGCAGATGTTTATCTGAATGACTTGGTTTCGTTTCACGATTTCAACAAGAAAAATCCGGGAAAACTAAGGGTAATACCAACAGACCAGCCTATTCGAACATTTGGTAGTACGATTGTTGTCGATGATGATGAACAAAAGTTACGGCGCATGTTACAAAATGCAACCGAAGAATTGATTAGCAAGGGAACGATAGAGACTATCCTTCAAAAATACGAAGAATATCCAAACACGTTTTACCGAGTTTCCAAACCATACGAGGAACCAAAATGAAAAAAATAATTTTAACATTTCTGTTATTGCTGTTTTCTTTTCCTGCTGTCGCAGGTGAAAAGGGAACAGCTTATGACCGGGTTTTAAAAACCAAAAAAATCCGGTGTGCTTATGGGCTGTGGGAACCTGTTGTTATGCGCGACCCAAACACAGGTGAAATGTCAGGCTTTTTTGTTGATTTAATGGACCAGATTGGACAGGCGTTGGACATTGAGGTTGAGTGGTCTATGGAGGTTGATTGGGGACAAATTCCGACCATTTTAAGCTCAGGAAAGGTCGATGCGCATTGTGCTGGCATGTGGGCCAGCCCGAATAGAGGAACGCGTGTTGCTTTTACAAAGCCTGTATTTTATACCCCCGTTGTTGCTGTAGTTCGTGCAGATGATACCCGCTTTGATGAAAATATCATGCTGGTAAATAATGAGAATATCAGAATTTCTGTGGGTGATGATGATATCACAGAGGAAATAGCCACGAGGGATTTTCCAGAGGCCCAAAGCATTCCAAAACCGGCCTTAAGTGGTGAAGAGCAGCATCTAATGGTGGTGGCAGATGGGAAGGCCGATATAACTTTTAATGAAGTAAATTACATTAAAGGTTATATGAAAAAAAATCCGGGTAAGGTCAAAATCATTCATCCGGATGCCCCTTTGCGGGTTTTTGGAAATACGGTTGGTGTCAATATTCATGAAACAGCTTTGTTGGCCATGTTAAATAATACATTGATCCATCTATTGGATAGTGGAGCCATAAACCGCATATTTGAAAAATATAAAGAAGATTACGATATCAGTTATTATTTATATCCAAGAACTTCTTTTGAACCCGTTACAAGCCAAAAAGGAAAATAAGATGAAAAAACTATTACTTGCGTTCCTACTACTGACCTTTTCCTTTCCTACCATTGCGGATGCAGGAGAAACTGCTTATGACCGGGTTATGAAGTCGAGCACAATACGGTGCGGGTATGCTTTGTGGCCAACATATTTAGAGTTGGACCCAAATACTGGGGAGCTTTCAGGCATTTGGTATGATTATGTTGAAGAGTTGGCCAAGAAGTTGAGTTTGAAAGTTGAATGGACAACAGAAAGCAACTATGGACAAGCCTCTCAGGATTTAAAAACGGGACGTTACGACGTTTTTTGTAGTGGAATTTGGCTGAATGCTTCACGTTCTCGTGAGATGGATTTCACAATTCCCATTACTTATCAGGTTGTAGAAGCATTTGTCCGTAAAGGAGATAGCCGTTTTGATGACAATCTTGAGGTGGTCAATGACCCCGCTATCAAAGTGTCGACAATTGATGGAGAAATGGCAGATACAATAAGAAAAGAGGATTTTCCCAAATCAACTTCGGTGGGGTTGCCGCAGATCAGTGAATCTTCGCAATTGCTTTTGAATGTAGTGGAAAATAAAGCAGATATTACCTTCACTTCTCCTGAAACAGTAGAAAGATTTTTGCTGAAAAATCCAGATGTTTTACAAAAGGTAAAAACAGATAGGCCATTGCGTCTTTTTCCGGAAGTATTGGCTGTCAAAATGGGCGAACATAGTTTGCGTCAAATGCTTTCTAATGCAACAAAAGAGTTGCTGTTTAGTGGAACTATTGAAAAAATAATTAAAAAGCATGAAGAAATTCCGGGATCTTTTTACCGCGTTGCCAAACCATATGAGGTCATCGAATAAGTGCTTACCGCTTCCAACATTCATAAATCATTTGATGATAAGGTCGTGTTGAACGGTGTCGATGTCACGATCAAGCCGGGGGAGATCACGTGTGCTATTGGCCCTAGCGGAACGGGTAAAACAACCTTGCTGCGTGCGTTAGGTTTGCTGGATTATCCGGATGAGGGGGAAATTCAGATGGACGGGCAGGAATATAAGTTTCCCTTGGAAGAAGGGGAGGCTATTGATCCACCATGGCCGCAAGTGACCGTCGTGTTTCAGAGCCTTTTTCTGTGGCCTCATTTGACTTTGCGGGAAAATATTATGCTGCCTGCGCGTAATGTTAATCCGGCGGCTGAAAAAGATTTGATTGGCTTATCGAAGCTATTTGAGATGGATCACTTTATTGATCACTACCCCAATGAGGCTTCGGTAGGACAGAAACAGCGTGTCGCCTTGGCACGTGCGCTTATCTTAAACCCGAAATATATCTTGATGGATGAAATCACCGCCGCGCTTGATATTGAGCAAAGCGCACGTATTTTGACCAAGCTGCAACATTTGAAAGAACGCGGTATTGGTATTTTCCTGATTACCCACGCGATTGGTTTTGCCAAAAATGCGGCGGATCAGGTGATCTTTATGGATGAAGGTCAAATTGCGGAAAGCGGCTCGTCGGATATTTTGATCAAGCCGCAGACCAAGCGCCTCAAAGAATTTTTATCTATCGCCGAACTAGCAGCTTAAATTTTGGGTCGTTTTGCCGCGGTCCATAATGAATTAAAATAGGTTGGTTGTTGCCCTAATTCCACGTTTCCCTCCCTTAGGGTGGAAAACATGGAACGAATATATAATCAAATTATATCAATGGTTTATAACCTTCCCTCACTTTGTGCTTTTTTCTTCCATCTGGATAATGTGGAAGCGGCGATGTTAAGCTCTTCACGAATGTCTTTTGGTGGTATTTTATCCGCTAACATTTCAATTGCTTGCCCGTAAACTCCATCAGCATGTTGATAAGACCATTTATCGTCTTTAAAGGATGCATCAATGGGACGAATATTTTCTCCAAAAATATGACGTGCTTTTGTAAAATGTATTTCAAAACGTGCGCCTTCTTCTTCCCCCGTATAATCATCAGGGCGTTTTAAGCAAATAATTGTATCCATGACATCTTCTTTACGTGATGAACCACGTTGAGAGCCTTCTTTATTTGTGTGATGCACCACTACAACTGCGCGTCCATTTGAGCGTTGTCTGATAGCCCATTCCTGAACCGGCAACCAACTCTCTCCTTCGTTTTCTTTACCGCTACGGATAAAAGTAGACAGATTGTCAACAAATATAACATCAGGATTAATTTGTTTTATCAATTCATCAATTTCACCCAATCCTTCGGCATGGGACATGTTGGGCATGTCTCTGTCGTGTTGACAGTCTGGTGTAACGATAAAGAAGCGGTTGTTTACTATATTTTTGTTTTTTATGATGGCTTCCAGACGTTGTTTAATCAAAACGGCTTGCATTTCGCCGTCAAGATAAAGCACTTTTAACGGCTGATAGACTTTATAATGCAAAAAATCACTTCCTTCAGCCAGAGCAATGGCGCAAGACAAACAAAAGAAGGTTTTTCCTATGCCGCGATCGGCAAATACCATGTTGATGGAACGCTGATTCAGCCACGGAGATAGAAGTATTTTATTCTCCGGTATGGATGCGGCATCTAGAGCTTTATATGAAAGCGCTTTTAAACCGCTTTTAGATTCGATGATATGCCATTTAGGCGGTATATTGGTTTGAAAGTGCTCTAAATCAGCGCTTACAGTCGTATAAATTTCATTTTTACATGGATGATTTTTTAAAGAGGATAATTCATTCCAACCGCTTAAATGGCTGATATTAGCGGTTAAATAATCGCAAATATCACCTCCAACGGGCAAGGCCGGTAACACCGATAAAGAGATGCTCATATCCGGGTTGAGCGTCTTAAGTTGGTTAAATACCCGTTTAGCAAATAAGCGGCCTGCATCATCATTATCCGGTAAAATAACCGCTTGATTGTAATTTTTAAGCGCTTTCCAAGCGGTTAAATCGGCTGCATTACTTCCTCCCAAGCATGTTACAGCCTGAAACCCTAAATCATTTAAAGCTGAAGCGCATTTTTCTCCTTCTACAATATAAATTTTCTTTAAAGGATTATTTAAAGAGGGGAGGCCAAATAAAGGCCGGCTATTGTTTAAATGATCCGGTATCCCCGATTTAAAGATATTATTATCTTCATTAAAGTAGGGAATAATTTTTTTGCTTGGTTTACCATTATTTTTAAGGCTATTGCCTTTAAAGCGGCAAACGTAACCGATTAAATGACCTTCTTGGTCAAAGTAATCCCATTTTGCTTCGTAATCTTTCATGACAGCCTCTCAATCTGTTTCAAGGCTTTAAAGAAGCTGCAACAATACAATTGTTGAT
>JALEGH010000047.1 GCA_022763065.1 Alphaproteobacteria bacterium | reverse complement strand
TTTCAGTCATGACTATTTGGGTGGACGCGCCGGCGCGATGAATGCCAACCCTAAAAACAGCCAATTTCAGCCTCCTACAAGTGGTGGAGGCTACACTTGTCAAACGATGTCAGGCGTCTGGAAAACTGCAAAATGTGCTAACTTCATTGATAACAGTGAGTTTGAAACGACCGATGGATTCTATCCCTTTGAGGCTATCAAAAAGCACAAAAAGGGCAAGGATGTTGCCGGATATGACACGATTAAAGAGGTTAGAGAATATCCGACAAAATGTAGTGCTGGTTCTCAAGGCGCCGCAGGTACGTGGAAAGACCAGATCAAGTTGGCTGAAAACGAGAATAACAACCTCTACCTATTCCAACAACCGCTTGGTGAGGTCTATAAAGATGTCGGGAAGCGCCTTATGCCGGGTCAGTGTGGCAAAGCCATCAAAACCGGTATTAAAGTCATGAAAAGCGAAGGTGGCAATGGTGAAGAAGACGGCGTTTGCACCAATCCGGGCTGCACCTATAGCAGCGGAAGCTGTAAGTAATAACTATTCCCCCCGCGTTTTTTTGATGACGGACTTCACTTGCTCTTTGCTTTCGGGCTTCATATCCATGAATTTCGCCATCACATCCATCATTTTGGCCTGATCTACAGGTTCGGAGTCCGGCTTTTTAGTTTTTTGAACTTTCGGGGCCTTTGGCACTTCCGGTTGCTTTTTAACTTTCTCTTCGGCTTGCAATGTTTCATCCACACCTAATTGCTTCATCAAGGCCGGAGAGCCCGCGATCAAACGTCTGATTTTATTTATAATTTTAGGATCCATCATCGCCCGACTCTTGCGCAATTGCGCCAAAGCCTTATCCAGAATTTTCTGCCGCTTCTCGGTTATGGGAAAATTGCTTTTGCTCACCTGATCCTCTATATTCGCCGCCAGAGTTCAAACTCCGGTTTTGACGATTTTAACATAGAGCCCCTCAAAAACCCTCAAGAAGGAATAGCGTTTTCCCCATGATATATCTTTACCGCTTCATCACATGGTGCGCTTATCCTCTGCTTTTGTTGTTGCTGTGGCGCAGGGCCACAAAAGGCAAAGAGTTGAAAGAGCGCTTGAGTGAGCGCCGAGGAAGAACGAACACCTCCCGCCCTGCCAAAAAGCTTATCTGGGTGCATGCTGCCAGCGTCGGAGAAGCGCAATCCGCGCTTATTTTGATCAATCAAATATCGGCGCAAAATCCAGCCATTCATTTCCTCGTGACAACAGGCACCGTGACCTCCGCAACCCTTATGGGTAAACGTCTTCCGGACAATGCTACCCACCAATTTTATCCGCTCGATCACCCGCTATGGGTAAAGCGGTTTTTGGATCACTGGAAACCTGAGTTGGTCCTTTGGATGGAATCGGAGCTTTGGCCCAATATGCTCACAGAGATGAAAACGCGGAACATTCCGGCAATTTTGGTGAATGCTCGCCTGTCTGATCGCTCTTATAGCAGATGGGAAAAGCTCAAAAACACCGCTAGGCAAATTCTTGACGCTTTCGCGCTGACCCTGACCCAAACACCGGAAGATGAGAGAAGGTTTGAAACTCTCGGCGCTCAAAACGTTATCACGACGGATAATATTAAGTACAGCGCCCACGCCTTGCCTTACGCTGAAGTCCCTTTTGAAGATTTAAGAAACGCTGTTGGAGCACGGCCTTTTTGGCTCTTCGCCAGCACCCATGCCGGTGAAGAAGAAATGGCACAACGTGTTCATCTAAACCTGAAGGAAAGGTTTCCTGATCTCCTTACGATTATTGTCCCGCGCCATCCCGAACGTCGCGTGGATATCGAACATGCCTTAAAAATAATGGGAGCGGAGATTGTACTTCGTGGGCCAGAGCATCACACTCCCGCGTCAAACTGCGACATTTACGCGGCTGATACGCTGGGGGAGTTGGGTCTGTTTTACCGCCTTGCCCCCATTGCCGTGATCGGTCGGTCTTTTAGCGATGATGGCGGCGGCGGGCATAACCCTATTGAGGCAGCCCAACTTGATTGCGCCGTTCTCACTGGTCCGAACGTGCAATTCCAGCAAGAGATTTTTGATGAAATGACAAAAGCTGGCGCGGCAAAACAAGTGGTAAGCGAGAGCGAACTATCAAAAGAGCTCACACTGCTTTTGCAAAATAACGATGAGCTTACGAAACGCCAAGAGGCCGCCCGAAAATTCGCAAAAAACAAATCAGATGTTATTAAAGTGGTTATGAAACAGCTCACCCCTTTTCTAAAGGAGCCTTCTTAAATGCCTCTTAAAACACCAAAATTCTGGTATCAGGCACCGGATATACGCTCTACTCTCCTAGCGCCTCTTGCGTGGAGCTACCAAGCGGGACACTTGCTTCATACTGCCCGTCAGAGGAAAAAACAATATCGCTCCCCTCTGCCCGTTATTTGTGTCGGCAATGCTGTTGCAGGTGGAAGTGGAAAAACTCCGACAGTGATTTCCTTGGTGCAACTGATTAAAAGTCAGTTGTCTTTCAAAAACCCTTATATCTTGACACGTGGCTATGGCGGTAACATTACCCAACCAACTTTGGTTGATCCTGATATTCATAGCGCTTCGGATGTGGGCGACGAGTCCCTCTTGCTCGCCGCATATGCGCCAACAGTTATCAGCCCTAACCGCGCCGCAGGAGCAAAATTTATCGAAGCCAATGAACAAGAAAAGCAGAGCGCAGACCTCATCCTCATGGATGATGGGTTACAAAACGCTTCTCTTGCCCATACGCTGCGCCTTCTTGTAATTGACCGTTCGATGGATTTTGGCAACGGGAAGACTATTCCCGCCGGTCCTTTGCGCGAGCCTCTTCAAAAACTTCTGCCCACTATTGACGGTGTCGTGTGCATTGGTCCCAAGCTTATGGCGGAATGCCCATCATTTAGCGCGACAATCACACCAAATGTAAAAAACTTGAATACAGATCAAGCATTCATTGCATTCGCCGGCATCGGCAGACCGGAGAAATTCAAAACAACATTGGAAGAGCTGAATTTGAGGCTTGCCGGATGGCATGAATTTGCCGATCATCACCCCTATACAATAGATGAGATAAAAAAGCTCCTCTCACACGCCAAAGAAAAAAACGCAACACTCATCACCACTGAAAAAGATCATATCCGGCTCCCGAATGAATTTAAAGATAAGATCAAAACGCTTCCCATTGCCCTTAGATTTGAGGAGGAAAATGAGTTAAAGTTTTTTCTAACGGAAAGGTTAAGCACATGAAGAAGATACGTCATATTATTGAACTATCCCTCCTTTATGTGGTGCTTGGCATTTCCAAAATTTTACCGCCCACGACCGCCTCAAATCTAGGCGGCGCCATAGGACGTTTCATAGGTCCCTTTTTCCCTGCGACCGCACGCGCCAGAGAAAACATCAAACGCGCCATGCCTGAAAAAACCGCAACTGAGATCACAGAAATAGTGAGTGGCATGTGGGATAATCTGGGCCGTGTTTTATTTGAATATTCTCATCTTGAAACATTGGCGCGTGATTACACAGATATTAAAAACATTGATATTTTAAAGGAACATCATGGCAAGCCCGTCATTCTCTTCGCCGCCCATCTAGGCAATTGGGAGATTGCCCCGCCTAGCTCTTTGACCCAACATAATATGATTGTCAATTCGCTCTACCGCGCACCCAATAACCCTTATGTCGATAAGCTCCTTTTAAAAATCCGCTCATTAAATGGCCGCCTTTGCCCCATCCCTAAATCCAAATCAGGTACCAAGCAACTTTTTGCAGCCCTTAAGCAAGGACAGCATATCGGCTTTCTGGTTGATCAAAAATATAATGAAGGGCTGGCTGTTCCCTTCATGGATATGCCCGCCATGACCAGTGCGATCTTTGTCCAGATGGCGCAAAAACTAAACTGCCCTTTGGTTCCCATTCGCTTCAAAAGAACGACCTCCTGCCATTTTGAAATAGAGCTTTTTCCACCGCTTGAGACCCAAAACAAATCTGTAGAAGAGCTGTTGGTTGAAACGCACGGCTATCTTGAAGAATGGATTAAGGATACCCCTGATCAATGGCTCTGGCTGCACCGAAGATGGAACTCAAAGGCCCTTACCAATGACAGCCGAGAAAAAGAAGAGCATATAAATGACACAGCATAGCTATGATTACGATTTTTTTGTGATCGGGGCCGGGTCGGGCGGTGTGCGGGCGGCAAGAATAGCAGCAACTCACGGTGCAAAAGTAGGAATAGCCGAAGGACGTCATTATGGCGGCACCTGCGTCAATATTGGGTGCGTGCCCAAAAAGCTGTTTGCCTATGCGTCAGATTACGGTCCTGCTTTCGAAGACGCATGCGGGTTCGGGTGGAACGCAGAAAAACCCTCATTCAATTGGACAACACTCCTCCAAAATAAAAATAAAGAAATCGAGCGCCTGAACGGTATTTATGCCTCCCTACTCCAAAATGCAGGTGTTGAAGTTATGGACGGCTTTGCCTCCTTTGTGGATGAACACACACTTGAGATTAATGGCAAACATATCACCGCTGATAAAATTCTGATCGCCACAGGCGGAAAGCCCAGACGCCCAACCTATCCGGGTGCCGAGCACACAATTGTGTCAGATGATGCCTTTTACCTCGAAAAACTCCCTGAACATGTTGTAATTGAGGGTGGCGGCTATATCGCCGTTGAATTTGCGCATATTTTTCACGGTTTAGGTGCAAAAGTAACGCTTATTTACCGAGGAAAACAGATTTTACGTGAATTTGATAGCGATATTGGCGCATTTTTGACCTCTGAGATGCAAAAACAGGGCATAAACCTCAATTTAGAGGCCAACATCACCGAAATATCGATCAAAAACGATAAATATCAGGTAAAAACAGATAAAAATGAAGACATCAAATGTGATTTGACCTTAAGCGCGATTGGCCGTGTTCCCTTAACTGAGAACTTAAATCTGGACAAAATCGGCATCAAAACGCTCAAATCCGGTCATATTGAAACCAACAAAGAAAACCAGACAAGCATCCCTCACATCTACGCCGTAGGAGATGTCACAGACACATGGCAACTCACCCCTGTTGCGCTCAATGAAGGGCACTGCCTCGTAGACCGCCTGTTTGGTAATAAGCCGGAACGTTATGTCTCTTACGAGAATATCCCAACAGCCGTCTTTTCAAACCCGCCCATTGGCACGGTGGGACTTACGGAGCAACAAGCCAAAGATCAGGGATTTGATGTCGCAATATTTAAATCTACTTTCAAACCCATGCGTCATACGCTCTCAGGGCGAGATGAAAAAACGCTCATGAAACTCATCGTCGATAAAAAGACAGACAAAGTTCTGGGTGCGCATATGTGCGGTACGGATGCACCGGAAATCCTGCAAGGTATCGGCATTGCGCTTAAAAGCGGTGCAACCAAGGCTGATTTTGACGCCACAATCGGCATCCACCCGACTGCCGCCGAAGAATTCGTCACCATGCGCTCTGCCGTTAGTGAATAAGCGTTGATCCACTCCCACAGGCAATATATAAATAACACCATGTCAAATCAAACTCCCAAAGCCGCCACACCCATGAATGAAAACTGGAGCCCCGACTCCTGGAAAACAAAGCCTGCACAGCAGCTCCCTGATTATCCTGATCCGGCCAAATTACAATGGGCTGAAGGCGTGATCGGTGATATGCCGCCACTCGTCTTTGCCGGAGAGGCGCGTGAGCTGAAACAACAACTTGCCACTGTCTGCGCGGGAGAAGCCTTCGTGCTTCAGGGCGGAGATTGTGCGGAAAGCTTTTCGGAATTTGGCGCCAATAAAATCCGAGATACATTCCGCGTTCTTCTTCAAATGGCAATCGTTATGACCTTTGGCGGGGTTATGCCCACCATCAAGATGGGACGCATGGCCGGACAATTTGCCAAGCCACGCTCCAGCGACTTTGAAACGCAAGACGGTGTGGAACTGCCCAGCTATCGCGGGGATATTATCAACAAGCTGGAATTTACCGAAGAAGGGCGCGTACCTGACCCGGAGCGTATGATCCGCGCCTATAATCAATCTGCGGCCACGCTCAATTTGTTACGTGCATTTGCACGCGGCGGCTATGCCGACCTCAACGAAGTTCATAGATGGAATTTGGACTTTGTCAAAGACAGCCCCTTAAGCGAGAGGTACGAAAAGCTCGCTGATGACATTGACCGGGCGCTCACCTTCATGAAGGCTTGCGGCATTACAGGCGAAAAAGTACCAACCATGCGTGAAACTGATTTCTTCACATGTCATGAGGCCTTGCTGCTGCCCTATGAGCAAGCCATGACCAGAGTGGACAGCACAACAGGCGATTACTACGATACTAGCGCGCATTTCCTTTGGATCGGCGCGCGCACGCAACAGCTTGACGGCGCACAAATCGAATTCGTACGCGGCATTAAAAATCCGATTGGTATGAAGTGCCCGCCGGATCTGGATAGTGATACGCTCCTCAGACTTATCGACATTCTCAATCCTGAAAATGAAGCCGGGCGACTTTCGCTGATTAGCCGGATGGGAGCAGGACAGGTCGAAGACAAGCTCTCCCCGCTTGTGCGTAAAGTTAAAGAAGAGGGGCGCAATGTCGTGTGGATTTGCGATCCTATGCACGGCAATATTGAAAAATCCGCAAGCGGGTACAAGACACGCCGCTTTGATAATATTCTGGCCGAGGTGAAAGGTTTCTTCAATGTTCATAAAGCCGAAGGCACGCATCCGGGCGGCGTTCATTTTGAAATGACCGGACAAGATGTCACCGAATGTATTGGCGGTGCTAGAGCCATCAAGGATGTGGATTTATCGAGCAGATACCACACGGCCTGCGACCCACGCCTGAACGCAAACCAAGCGCTTGAGCTTGCCTTTTTGGTTGCCGATGAGCTTAAAGATTTGCACAAGTAAACGTCACCTCATGGACTTTCCGCTTTCTTTTACACTGGCACAGCTTAATCCGACTGCAGGAGATTTACGCAGGAATACTGATAAAATCAAACAAGTTTGGGAAGCTCACCCCGATACCGACCTCATCATTTTTTCCGAGATGGTTTTGAGCGGTTACCCGGCAGATGACCTTGTCCTTAAACCCTATTTTATGGATGAAGTTGAAAAACATGTTCAGGAATTAATTCAATTCTCCAAATCACAAGAGAGCGCCATTTTACTCCCCACTCCTTGGCGCAATAACGGAGCGCTCTATAACGCGGCGCACTTGATACATGGTGGAGCAACACTTCATACAAGCTACAAACACCACCTCCCCAATTACGGGGTCTTTGACGAAAAGCGGATATTTACTTCCGGCGGTAATGCGAGTGTAGCTGAGTTCAAAGACATCAAGATCGGCATTATGATTTGCGAAGATATGTGGTTCCCTGATGTCGCTGGCGAGCTTAAAGCGCAAGGCGCGGAAATTCTGATCGTACCCAACGGCAGCCCCTATCAACAAGACATTCACAGCACACGCCAAACAATGGCCAAAGCACGTATTGATGAAACAGGACTCCCCCTCATCTACGTGAACCAAGTCGGCGGACAGGATGAACTTGTTTTTGATGGCCGCTCCTTTGTTATGAATGAAAAAGGTGAGGTTACTTATCAGATGCCTGCCTTCAAGGAGAAAACGGAAACACTTTCAGATACAAACACAGCTATAGCAGCATTCGATAAAGGTGAAACCATCTACAACGCTCTCACACTTGGCATTCACGACTATGTTGTCAAAAATAGTTTCCCCGGCGTTCTTATCGGCCTGTCCGGCGGCATTGATAGTGCCTTAGCCGCTACCTTAGCCGTTGATGTGCTTGGTAGTGATAAAGTTCACTGCGTTATGATGCCCTCTCCTTACACCTCCAAGGAGAGTTTGGAAGACGCCAAAGCGCTCGCAAAAAATTTGGATGTTCGATACGATATTATCCCAATCGAAAACATCATGGGCGCTTATGACGCTACATTAAAAGAACATATCAAAAAAGAAACTAACGGCGTTACCTTTGAAAATATTCAATCCCGCGCACGCGCTATTATCCTGATGGCCTTATCCAACTCTAGCGGAAAGATGGTACTTACCACAGGTAATAAATCAGAAATGGCTGTTGGGTATGCCACACTTTACGGTGATATGTGCGGCGGGTTTAATGCGCTCAAAGATGTCTATAAAACGCAAGTTTATGAATTGTGTGAATGGCGCAACAAACAATCTCCTATCATTCCTGAACGCATTATCACAAAAGCGCCAAGCGCAGAGCTTAAACCAGATCAAACAGACCAAGACACGCTCCCCCCTTACGAGATTCTGGATGACATTTTGCACCATCTGGTCGAAGAGGAAACCGCTCCTGAAGATATTCCTCACGACAAAAGCCTCGTTCATAAAGTCTGGCGCATGCTGGATATATCCGAATATAAACGCTTTCAATCCCCACCAGGCACCAAAATCACGAAACAGGCCTTTGGCCGGAATAGACGCTACCCGCTCACAAATGGCTTTTTTAAAAGCGTTCAGGATCAACGGGATTGAAAAAAAACGCAAAAACCGCTATCAGAATATATTAGCAATAAGGAATAAAACACATGTCTGTAAAAGTAAGATTTGCCCCCTCTCCCACTGGTGAGCTTCATGTTGGAAATGCCAGAACGGCCATCGTGTCATGGCTTTTTGCACGCCATTGTGATGGACATTTTTTGCTTAGAATTGATGATACAGATCAAGAGCGCTCAAAAATAGAATATGAGAAAATTATTGAAGAAAGTCTTGAGTGGCTCGGCCTTAACTGGGACGAAAAAGCCAACCAGAAGGACCGCATGGATCGCTACACGGAAGTCATTGAACAGCTTAAAAAAGATGGCCGTCTTTATGCCTGCTATGAAACACCAGAAGAGCTGGGCCTTAAACGCAAAACACAGCTTTCCCGAGGACTTCCCCCCACCTATGACCGCGCAGGGTTAGAACTCACCGAAAAGCAAATCAAGGCTTATGAGGATGAGGGACGAAAACCTCACTGGCGTTTTAAGCTTAATCACACCCCGATCGAATGGGAAGACCGTATTCGCGGGGCCGTGCAGTTCCACGGACAAGACCTCTCCGATCCGGTTGTCTTACGCGAAGATGGCAGCCCGCTTTACCATTTATGTTCTGTCATTGATGATGCAGATTTTGGCATTACCCATGTTGTGCGCGGCGAAGACCATGTCTCCAATACCGCCACCCATGTGCAAATGTTTGAAGCCATTGGTGATCACGTGCCTGAATTTGCTCATCTTGCCCTCATATCAGATGCAGAAGGTGGCAAGCTTTCCAAACGTCTTGGTTCTTTGAGCGTTCGTTCCATCCGTGAAGAAGAAGGGTTGGAGCCTATGGCGCTCATCTCCCTTATGGCGCGTTTGGGATCTTCAGAGCCTATTGAAGCCTTTAACGAAATGAAACCGCTTATTGAAAGTTTCGACTTTGCAAAATTCTCACGTTCTACACCTAAGTTTGATACTGAAGAGCTTCTGAGGCTCAACGCCAAAATTTTGCATGAAACTTCTTTTGAAGACGTTAAAGACCGATTCAGTGCAATGGGACTTGATCAGGTTGAGGAAAGCTTTTGGCTCGCCGTACGCCCTAACCTCGAACGCCTTAGCAATATTCAGGATTGGTGGAAAGTCACAAATGGTCCCGTTGCAAACATCATCGAAGAGGAAGACAAAGATTATCTGGAACAAGCGGCTAACTTGCTTCCGGAATCCTCATGGGGACAAGATACATGGAATAGCTGGATTAGCTCTTTAAAAGAAAATACCGACCGCAAAGGGAAAGGTTTATTCATGCCGCTTAGAAAAGCTCTAACAGGTATGGAGCACGGGCCAGAACTCCCGGACCTCATTTTACTGCTCGGACCGGAAAAGGTGAAGGAGCGTTTAAGAAGCTAGTTTAGAATAAGCTTTCACAGCCGCGTCCCAAACACAAATATTCAACAAAGCCATCGGTATTCATTTCAGAGCCTAAGATAACAGGATCCGCACTGAGCGCCGCGACGATAGCGGAAAAAAAGATCAGACAAAACATAAAACATCCAAACAAAAGCGCCTTATTGCGGGATGTCATGTATTTTGCTGAAAATTTTGAACTACCCAAAAGCTTTACACCTCTTCTCTTGTACCGCGCGTGGCCACATATCGTGCCATAAACTTCTCCAGCCTCTTACAATCGGAATTGCTCGCCGTCGGCCAAAAAAGAGTAGCCGTATTATAAAATGTCTGACTGGAACCATTTAAACGGTCAAACAATGCCATTTTTCTGGTACTATCCAGATCCGAAAAGGCCTCAATAATATCAAAAGGCTTTTGTTCAAAACCGGAAACAACCGTGTTTGAGAATGCACCCATCACAACCTCCCTAATTTTCTTTATCATAATGACTTCCCCCTTTATCAAGGAAAATGGCATAAAAGTAAACTAATTATTGATAACATGTTGATTTACAATGGAAAAGGGGGACATACCCCTGTATATAGAATAGATGCAAAATGAAACGAAATCCGATTCTCCTGCTCTTATTTTGGTACGCCCCCAAATGGGCGAGAATATTGGCGCAAGTGCCCGCGCCATGGCCAATTTTAATTTAATGGACCTATCTTTGGTTGCGCCGCGCGATGGCTGGCCCAGCGAAAGCGCCAAAGCCAACGCCGTCGGCGCGCTTGATCTCATTAACCCCGTTGAGGTTTTTAATACAACAAAAGATGCGCTCAAAAGCTACACAACAGTTTACGCTACAACGGCCCGCCCCCGCGACATGCGCAAAAAAACCTTTGATATGCGCGCCACAGTAAAGGACATCACCACCCGTCATCAAAATGGGGAGAAATGCGCCATCCTGTTTGGTGGAGAGCGCGCGGGCCTCAGCAATGATGATGTCTCCTTGGCGCACCACATCATTACCATACCTACCAACCCCGACTTTTCTTCCATTAATTTAGGCCAAAGCGTTTTGCTCTTTGCTTATGAGTGGTTTCAGGCAACTCACGAGGGTGCGCCGCCTACCCTGCCGCAAAACTCTGCTCCCCCGGCCAGTCATGAAATATGGGATGAATTGATGCAACGATTGGAAAGCGAGCTAAAAACCCACAATTTTTTCCGCACTCCCGATATGCAGCCCACCATGATGCGCAATATCCGCAATCTCTTTTCTCGCGCGCAAATGAGCGAGCAGGAAACCAAAACCATGCACGGCATTATTTCGGCGTTAATCGGAAAGAAAATAAATTCACAATAAAAAAACCGCCCGGTTGGGGCGGTTTTGTCTTTTTTCGTCACCCCCCGTGGCGTTTCGTTAGAAACGCTTATACGGCGGGGATCCATATGTGCGCAAGCTTTGCTGCGCTCTTTTTCTAGATCCCGTTCGTGCTAGCGTCCTTATCGGACGCGCCAACGGGATGACAGTTTACCGATTAACGTGAGTAAAATTCCACAATAAGCTGTGGCTGCATCTCAACGGCGTATGGCACGTCTTCGAGCTGTGGCACGCGCAAATAAGTTGCCTTCATCGCCTTGTGATCTACATCAAGATATTCCGGCACTTCACGCTCTGGCGATTCAACAGCCTGCACAACGAGAGGAAGCTGACGAGAGCTTTCACGCACTTCAATCACATCGCCTTCCTTCACCTGATAAGATGGTACGTTAATTTTCTTGCCGTTCACTGTCACATGCTTGTGACTCACAAACTGACGTGCAGCAAAAACGGTCGGTACAAATTTCGCACGGTAAATAACGGCGTCCAAACGGCGCTCTAGCAAGCCGATTAAGTTCTGGCCTGTATCACCCTTCATGCGGCTGGCTTCTTTGTAATAACGACGGAACTTACGCTCCCCAATATTACCGTAATAGCCCTTAAGCTTTTGCTTGGCAAAAAGCTGAATCCCGTAATCCGTTGGCTTTCCACGGCGCGCACCATGCATACCAGGACCAGTTTGACGGATATTATAAGGAGATTTCGGACGGCCCCACAGGTTACACCCTAGGCGCCGGTCAATTTTATATTTGGACTGAGGTCTCTTCTCACTCATTTTTCATTTCCTTTTTTATTCATTGTCCCAATTGCTTTTACCAAAAGACTGAGATTTAAAATCTAACAGCAAGAGGAAAAACCACCCTCTTTTCTTGGGAATTGAAGGATTTATAAGGATTTGGGGATAATTGTCAAGAATTTAGGCCTCAAAACTGCAAATTATGGCTATCATGGCTTCAAATAATAGATAGAGGTCAAACTGATGCGATTTGCACATAATATATTGATTTTAATGTCTTTTCTCCTTCTATCCGGGTGCCAGACGACCGAGAGCACAAAGGATTTTGGCCAAAGCGTCCTAAATGCCGGAAAATCGGTTCTTGAAAGCATTAATCTTCCTTCCCTATCCGGCTCCTCTGTGAGTGGCTTATCCCAAAGCGACATT
>JALEGH010000046.1 GCA_022763065.1 Alphaproteobacteria bacterium | reverse complement strand
TTGTGATAACGCGCTGATATTCCTGCCTCGACTCCTTCAAAACTTCTCCATGACATAGCTCGTTATAAATGATGTCACTGACAATTTTTCTATCCTGATCATTCGGAATAATTATCTGAATACCCTTATCCACCAAACGCTGCTTGTAAAAATCAAGCTCCATCGTGTAGCGCGTACCCAGCAGTCCGATTGTCGTAATTTCCTGCTCTAAAATTTGATCGGCTGTCGCATCGGCAATATGTAAGAAAGGAATTTGGATGGAGTTCTCTATCTGATCAGCCATTTTATGCATGGTGTTGGTTGCCAAAATAATGAAGTCCGCTCCTGCCTTTTCTAGAGACTTCGCCTCCGCGCAAAGCAGTTCACCTTGCGTATCCCAATCACCTTTTTCCTTGAGGACCACGAACTCTCCAAAATCGACGGATGAGAGCAGGATTTTGGCGCTATGATGCCCACCAAGGCGTTCCCGCACCCCGTCATTGAGCCACTGGTAATATTTGACACTGGATTCAGGTGATAACCCGCCGATAATACCTAGTTTCTTCATCTTAAACCCAATATTTTTCATAATTGTAATTTATATTGCTAAATGCTATGATACTCCCCATGTCACAAGGACAAAAGATCAAAACTCTATTTCACTGCCTTAACCAAAAGCCTGAAGGTAATGCCTTGAAGGTCACATGCGAACGTGAAGTCAATGGTAGAAAGGCTCAATTCCTTTTTGCAGCCAGCCACCTCACAAAAGCATTGGCTTTTGCGTTCTCCTACCATAGTCAAGAAGTTCTATGCAATGGTGGTATTGAAGATACACAAGATGAGTTTGTGATTGTAACTGGCAGACAAGCTACCCTAGACAAGCCACGAAATATCAAAGTTTTTAGCTTCTCGAATGAGGGGTTTGAAGAAATCAAAGGTTTTCGCCAATGGGTCTCGGAAAAGCCTGTCCCCTTCAACAAAACCGAAATTGTGCTTGAAACGGACAATATAGATGACCTCATGAAAGCGGGACTTCAGATCTTCGTCGTAGAAGAAGATCTAACACCCCAACAAAAACACAACTATTCCGAACAATTAATGGAAGTGTCGTCAGAACGGTTCATAGGCACAATGATGCGCGCCGGAAAAATGCGATGGCTTAATCAGGAACGGGGTATCAACGCTAATCAAACTTTCTGGAACAGTATACGCGCCACAGGAAATGTGCCTTTTCACAAATCAATATAAGACGACTCCCCTTCTGCTTCTAAATCATATAAAAGGGGTGCATGGATTTTTCAAAAAGCTATAACAGCCTGAGCGCAACACCGCTCCCCTACCGGCTCATGCTGGCTTTGGTCGCAGGGGTTGTACTTTCCTACTCTCAGGCGCCATATAATTTATGGCCTCTGGTTTTCTTATGTTTTGGGGGGTTTTATATTCTGCTTACCACTCTTCAAAACAAGTCCCAGACCTTCCTTTTAGGATTTCTTTTCTCACTCGGGTATTTTGTAAGCGGCCTGTCATGGATTGGAAATGCCCTCCTCGTTGAAGGCAATGAATATTGGTGGGTGTGGCCTTTGGCCGTGATTGCGCTGCCTGCTGCCCTCTCCCTCATGAGTGCAATTTATATCACGCTTGCCGCTCACTGGTTTAATCTCAAAACATTGAAAGGGTTTTTGGCGCTTGTTATTTTTATGGGCATCAGCGAATGGGTGCGCGGATTTGCCTTCACGGGTTTCCCTTGGAATCTCTATGGCTATAGCTGGATTGGCCTTTTACCTGTGGCACAAGTGGCAAGCCTGATCGGCCCTTATGGCCTGACCCTTTTGACCTTGTTTTGGGGGATGAGCGCCGGGTTTTTGCTCCTGCCTGATACGCAAAAGCGGAATAAGATCAAAATCGGAAGCGCCGCGCTTCTGTCCCTTCTGCTGGTTTTAGGATATGGCGGCTGGCGATTATCTCATGACGTGATCATGCCAGATAATGTCACACTCCACATTGTGCAGCCCAATATCGCCCAAGCCGAAAAATGGAAAGCCGAAAAGCTGGCGCAGAATTTTGAAACACATATCGAGCTTTCTACCGGGGCGCTTCAAAACCACGCAGGGGCAACAGGGCGCAATATCATCATCTGGCCGGAAACCTCTATCCCGCCGGTTTTTATTTATAACAGCGCCGTCCAACAACGCATCGATAGCTTACTGGACAGTAATACCATTCTACTTAGTGGAGCGATGGATGTAGATCAAACCTCCTCACCGCCCAAATACTATAATGCCCTTTTGCTCTGGCAACAGCATATGGGACCACGCCGGATCTACGCCAAAACCCATCTGGTCCCTTTTGGCGAGTATATCCCGTTTCAAAGCTGGATACCTTTAGAGCCTGTGACAAAATTCAGTGGTTTCGCACGGGGGGAAGGACCACAGAGCTTAAAGCTCAGTAACGTTCCCCCCTTCTCCCCCCTGATTTGTTATGAGATTATTTTCCCGCATAGCGCCGTAAGCACCAAGCCCGAGCGCCCAAAATGGATTTTAACCCTTACCAATGATGCGTGGTACAGGAATAGCGCCGGACCATATCAGCATTTTACCCAAGCAAGATTTAGAGCAATTGAACAAGGAATTCCCGTCATCCGCGCCGCCAATACCGGTATTTCAGGCGTTATTGATCCGTATGGGCGTGTCATCCAAAAACTCGACCTCATGTATCAAGGTACAATTTCTACGCCGCTTCCCTCACCCGCTTTATAGCAACTAGATAGGTTTTTCATATTTTTTAATGTACCCCTTCCCAATCAAGTACAACCATAGGCTTTTTTCTCTTGCATACGATAGGAGGATTTGTTACTTTTCGTATTACAAACAGCATTATGTACAGAATCAGGAAAAATACCAATGTTACGCACCCTGCAGCAAGAAAAGGGTAAAAAAGGCAAGGCAGAAGGTCTTGACCGGCAAATTGGCGAGCGACTCAAGGCTATGCGCAAGGTTCGCAATATGACCCAAGAAGATCTGGCAAGCCAAGTCGGCATTACCTTTCAGCAAATTCAAAAATACGAAAATGGTAAAAACCGGGTCAGCGCCTCCCGCCTACATGCTTTAAGCCGGATTTTAGGCATTCCTTTGGGCTATTTCTTTGAAAATTTCGGTAATATGGGCTCTCTTCCTGTTGCGGCGGCCTATGGATTGTCCGACAACACACAAGAATCCTTAAGCGGATACAGCAATGAAGAGGTTCCCTTGGCAAGTGATGTCGATCAGGAGCATCTTCATGAGCTCATCGCCGCCTATTATTGCCTGGATACAACCCAGTCACGTCACGCGCTGGTAAAAGTTGCAAAAGAGATGGCAAATAAGGACAAGAAATAATATAATCCTTTCCGGTTTCGCGTATTTCTTCTCTTAAAATCAGCTTTTATCCAAGGATATATTTCTCACATGTCATCACAAGCAGCTACTCTCTCTTCTCCTTCCCAAAAACCCCTCACAGGACTTAAGAACTACACTTTCACCAGTGAGTCGGTGTCTGAAGGCCATCCGGACAAGATATGCGATCAGATTTCCGATGCTATTTTGGACAAATTCTTGAGCGAAGATCCAAACTCCCGCGTCGCCGTTGAAACAGCCGTCACGACAGATTTTGTTTGTATTCTGGGCGAAACAAGAGGACCGAAGAGCATTACGTCCGAAGTCATGGAAGAAATTGGCCGTCAGACCATCAAAGAAATCGGCTATGACCAAGAAGGCTTTGGCTGGGACACAGCCCACTTTGACGTACGCGCCCACTCCCAGTCCGTCGATATCGCCCAAGGGGTGGATGCCGAAGGGGCCGGAGATCAGGGAATTATGTTCGGCTATGCCTGCCGTGAAACCGAAAGCCTCATGCCTGCTGCCATTCAATATTCTCACGATATTTTACGAGCCTTAGCAGAGGCCCGTCACGGCGGAGCGTTAGAGAATAAACTCGGCCCCGATTCCAAATCACAGATTTCCCTAGCTTATGAGGATGGAAAGCCTGTACGCGCGGCTTCTGTTGTTGTCTCCTCACAGCATGCCGAAAATCTATCTCAAGAAGAAGTGAAGGAATTGATCCGCCCCTATGTTGAGAAAGTTTTACCCAAAGGGTGGATGTGCCCGGAAGAAGAATTCTACGTCAATCCAACTGGCCGTTTTGTGATTGGCGGTCCGGTTGGTGATGCCGGTCTGACAGGCCGTAAAATCATTGTTGATACTTACGGCGGTGCCGCGCCGCATGGAGGAGGCGCATTCTCCGGCAAAGATCCAACAAAGGTAGACCGCTCCGCTGCTTACGCCGCGCGTTATGTTGCCAAGAATATTGTAGCCGCCGGATATGCGGAAAAATGCACCATTCAGGTTTCCTATGCGATCGGTGTGGCCAAACCCATTTCGCTGTTTGTGAATACGCATGGCACCGGAACCGTGCCAGAAGTCGAGCTTGCCAATGCGATCAATAAATCCATTGATCTCAGCCCGCGCGGCATTCGTGAGCACTTAGAGCTCAACAAGCCTATCTACAAGCGTACCGCTGCCTATGGTCACTTTGGCCGCACGCCAACCGATGATGGCGGCTTTTCATGGGAAAAAACTGATTTAGTCGATAGCTTGCACAAAGCGATTGGATAAACTGGGGCCTTATAAATAAACCGCTAATAGACACTAATAAACACAAATTTATTTTGGGTTAGGTTATAATTTGCGTCAATTTGTGTTCATTTGCGGTTAAAAAGAAAGATGACTTCAGATCACGAGAAATGGCGGTTTTACGGACGGCGGGCGGGACGAAAGTTAAATGCTGCACGGCAAAGCGTGTTGGACGAGTTATTCCCTGAGCTTGAGATCAAACCTGAGCAACTTACAGAAGATCAGAGCTTAGCCCCCTCTTCTCTTTTTTCATCCTCACTGGAAAAAACAGTACTCGAGATCGGTTTTGGCAATGGAGAGCACTTGGTTGAAATGATGCGCCGCACATCCGATACAGCTTTTATCGGCGCAGAACCCTTCTTCAACGGCATGTCGGCGTTCTTGAAACAAGTTCAGGATGAGAACATCCCCACCGATAACGTTCGTGTCCTCATGGATGATGCGATGATTTTGGTGAGGTCGCTGGAAGCAAATTGCCTTGATGAGATTTATATCCTCAATCCCGATCCGTGGCATAAAACCCGCCACCATAAGCGCCGGATTGTAAATCCTGATAACCTCAATGAATTTTCAAGGCTCCTGAAACCCGGCGGAAAGCTCATCATGTCCACCGATGTGCCGGATTTGGCCGAATGGATGGTCACTCACGCCATCAACCACCCTGATTTTAAATGGGAGGCCGAATGCGCCGATGATTGGCGCAGGCCGCCAAAAGATTGGATTCCCACAAGATACGAAACCAAACGCGCCAAAGGCGCGGACAAGATGGTTTATCTGTTTTTTCGGAAAATTAGTTGACATAGAGCAAAGCTTCCTTTACACAAAACTCTATGAGAAAAAGCACAATACAAAAAATCGAAGAACTTCATCAAAAATTTGGTAAACAGGTCGAAATCGGACGCACCTTTGGAATATTTAGCAAAGGATGGCTCAGCATTTATGACAAGGATGGTCACTACCACATCATGTATACCAATGGCAAAGAAACACATGATAGG
>JALEGH010000005.1 GCA_022763065.1 Alphaproteobacteria bacterium | reverse complement strand
TTCCTTGGGTGGGGGGCCGTCCCTCTCCTGGGCCAAAGACAATGCCTGTGAGATCAGTGATAAGTTGTGCTTGATGAAAGAAATCAAGGTGACGGCTGATAAAATCGAAAATCAGAGCTGGCGGGATAAGGCATATCGGGAGCTTGCAAAATCTTATACTTATGAAGGTTACACGGATGAGGCTATTGCGCTTATTGCCCAAATCAAAACGCCGGATACACAGGCCATGACCATTCGCGGTATTGGTATGGCGGCGGCTGACAGCAAATGGCCAGATAAAAAACGCTATGACGCGCTGTTCAAAAAGCTAACATTAGAGGCTGAAAAAATAGAGCATCCGCCCTCTCATGCGATTGCATACACCTATATTGCGATGGCGCAGGCCTTTGCAGGTGATGATGCAGGGGCGACAAAGACGGCAAAAGCTATGACAAATGACGCGCTACGCAATAAGGCCTTTGCCGAGACGGCTGAAATTCAGGCGGAACGCGGAGATTATGACGCCGCGATGGCGAGTATCAAGGAGGTTGGTAGTCTGTCTTTTCGTAATAAGGCCTATACAATTGTGAGCGCTATTTTCACCAAGCGCGGGGAACTGGATAAGGCCTATAAAACCGCGCAGAATATCGAAAACAGTTATAAGCGGGCGCAGATTTTGCAAGATATTGTGAATTACGGCAATTCTGAAGAGACCTTGCCCCAATAGCCCTCAATGAAAGCGCCATAAATCATGATTAAGCTGGAACATGTCGGATTGAGATATGGTGTGGGGCCGGAAATTTTAAGTGATGTGAATTTTCAGCTTGATCCCGGTTCTTTTCATTTTCTCTCTGGCCCTAGTGGTGCGGGAAAAACCTCGCTCATGTCTTTACTCTATTTAGGACGTCGTCCAACGCGGGGCCTGCTGACGATGTTCGGACAAAATATCGGGGAGCTGAACAGGCAACAAATTTCCAAGCTTCGGCAACGCATCGGTGTTGTGTTTCAGGATTTCAGATTGCTCAATCATATGTCTGCCTTCGATAATATCGCCTTGCCTTTGCGCATTAACGGCGAGTCTGAAAAAGAGATTAAAGCCAATGTCGAAGAATTGATGGAATGGGTTGGGTTGGGCGATCACCGCTATATGCTGCCCAATACCATGTCAGGTGGGCAGCAGCAGCGTGTGGCCATTGCTAGGGCCGTTATCACCCGCCCTCGCCTTTTACTGGCCGATGAGCCTACAGGTAATCTGGATGATGAGATTGGCCTGCGGCTCATGAATTTATTTGACCAGCTCAACCGTATGGGAACCACGGTCGTTATCGCTACTCACAATGTCGCTTTGATGGAGCAATTTGGTTATAACCGGCTGATCTTGCAAGATGGCGCGGTACGTCTTATGGAGCCTAAAAAATCTATCAAGCAACGTTTGGAGGGGATTTTTTAGATGTTTTCTCACTTCTTCAAAAAAAGCAAACCCCGCTCCTTGGGTGTTTCAAAAACGAAAAGGCGCTACGACCTTCCGTTGGAAAAAGGTGCCGGTGGCCTCTTCCTTAAACTTCTCATAGGTATGATGAGTATTTTAGCTGTCTTAGCTCTGGCGGCCTCCTTTGTGCTTTCTGCCATGACGGAGCGTTGGACATCAGGTCTAGAAAACCGTGCGAGCATCGAAATTCCCGCCCAAGATCAAAACGGCAAGCTTTTAAGCACTACTGAGGTTGAAGCTTTGGTCAAAGAAGTGGAACAATTTTTAAAAAAACATCCGGCTGTGCTGGATATTCAGGTCATGTCTAAAGAGGAAATCACGTCTCTTGTTTCTCCGTGGTTGGGGGAAGATATGACCTATGATCAAATCCCCCTCCCCGGTCTTATATCCCTTCGTTTTAGGGAAGATGTGATTTTTAAACCGGAAAGCCTCCAAGTCCCTTTAAAAAATATCGCGCCGCAAATTCGTTTGGATACGCATCAGGCATGGCTATCGCAGCTTTTGCGCTTTACCGGTTCGCTCAATTTTGCCGCCCTCATTGTTACGTTTACAATCGGGATCACCACCATCATTGCCGTCGCCGGAGCGGTGCAGGCCCGTATGGCCATTTATCACGAGGAATTGGAACTTCTCCACCTCATGGGTGCGGGGGACCGCTATATCTCCTCACAACTGCAACGCTATATGTTTTTAACTGCCTTTCAGGGGGCTATAATAGGCGCTCTCATCGGTGGGATTTTATTGCTTCTTATGGGTTGGATCAGTGGCAAGATGGACATTACGTTATTGCCTGATTTTTCTTTGAGCGCCGTGCAAATCATATCCTTATGCGCCCTGCCCTTGTTGGTTGGGATGCTTGCTATGTTCACTGCCCGTTACACGGTCATACAAACCCTATCCAAAATGCCGTAAGTTATTTACATGCTTTATAAAATATTTTCATTTTCACTAATGTCGTTTTTTACTTTGCTGCTTGTCTGGTTCGTTGGCTGGATTTTGTTCACAATCTCTGTTATTCACGCAAAAACTGAGAAACCGGGGAAGCAGGTTGAGGCTCTTGTCGTTGTCACAGGGGGGACAGGGCGCATTCATCACGCGCTCGATTTACTGGCCGAAGGGAATGCTGATAAATTATTTATCTCCGGTGTCAATGAAGATGTGCAACATAGCGATATCATTGCCGGTTGGAATGAATATCGTGCGGAAGCAAGCTTGCCTGTCCTACCGGAGCCTTGTTGCATAGAACTGGGCTACGCGGCAAAAGATACCACCGGAAACGCGCTCGAAATTAAAGAGTGGGTCGAAAAAAATGAGATCACGTCTATACGGCTCGTGACATCCAATTATCATATGCCGCGCGCCTATATGGAAGTACGAAACCATTTGCCGCCGGATACCGCTATTTACCGCCATCCCTTTCATTACGCGAAAGACGGTATTTTTGAAAAAAAATTTCTGTTTTTGGTATTTAGCGAATATAATAAGATACTTTTGAGCTGGCCGAGATTAAAACAAGCCCGATAAAAATATTCTTTAAAAACTTCCCCTTAAAAAAATAATAACGAAATCATATGATTTTTCTACGTTCCCTGATTTTCAATATCTTGTTCTACGGCATGACCGCCATTGCCTGTATTTTGTGCATCCCGACCCTTTTGCTGCCGCGCGCAGGTATTCTGACGATTGTCCGGCTATATGTCGGAACGACCCACTTGCTGGAAAAATATATTCTTGGCCTTGATTTTGAAATCAGGGGAAAGGAGCACCTCCCCAAAGAAGGCCCCTATATTGTCGCGGCCAAACATCAATCGGCCTATGAAACTTTAAAGCTTCATCACCTTTTTAAAGACCCGACTATTGTCCTGAAAAAAGAACTTTTGAGCATTCCCATCTTTGGCCTTTTCTTAAAAAAAATAGATGTGATTGCGATTGACCGGAGCTCCCGTGAAGAGGCGGTCAAAACGCTGATCGGTGAAACGCAGCGTATAAAAGAACAAAACCGCCCTATTGTTATTTTTCCACAAGGCACCCGTGTTGGTATTGATGTAACACCGGATAAAAAACCTTATAAGGGAGGTATTGTGAAGATGTACAAGGCTACGGATTTACCTATTATTCCTTTGGCGCTTAATACAGGCAAATTTTGGCCTCGCAATAGCTTTACAAAGAAATCCGGTAAGGTTGTTTTTGAATTCCTTCCGCCCGTGGAACCGGGACTCCCTGAAGATGAGGTAATGGACAGGCTGGAAAAAGAGATCGAGACGCATTCGAATGCTTTACTCTCTTTAAAATAATTAGTCCTCGCTTTTCACCTTCGTAGATACAATTCCGCGCTTATCTTCCGGGTAAATATAGTCGGCCTGTCCGGCATCTATGATTTCTTGTCGGATGTTGCGTGTTTTTTCAAAGACCTCATGAAGATAGTCACCATTTTCCCGTCTGATTGCCTTTTGCAGCGCACTTAAATCTTCGCTAAAGCGTTGTAGGACATCTAAAACGGCATCTTTGTTATGTAAGAAAACATCCCGCCACATCACCGGGTCGGATGAAGCAATACGGGTGAAATCCCGAAAACCAGAGGCCGAAAATTTAATCACCTCGGACTTGATATCATCTTCCAAATCAGACGCTGTACCAATAATGTTGTAGGCTATTAAATGTGGAAGGTGAGAGGTAATTCCCAAAACCAAATCATGATGCGCAGGGTCCATGATCTCTACATTGGAACCCAAAGCTTCCCAAAATTGCGTGACTCGTTCAATTGCCTGAAGCTCGGTATGACCTTGCGGTGTTAAAACAGCCCACCTATTTTCAAAAAGCTCGGCAAAGCCATTTTCCGGCCCTGAAAATTCCGTTCCCGCAATCGGATGTCCCGGCACAAAATGAACACAAGCTGGTAAACGGGGTTGTAACGCTTTAATAACTGACATTTTGACGGAGCCTACATCGGTGACAATAGCCCCCTCTTCCAAGAAAGGAGAAATTTTTTCTGCAACCTTGCCCATAGCACCCACAGGCGTGCATATGATGATAAGATCACTCGCCTTTACCCCTTCGGAGAGATGTGGCGTGGTTTCATCGGCCAGATCAAGTGCAAGGACGGTTGAATTCACTTCCTCATTTTGATCGACACATATAATTTTATGGCTAAGTTCGTGCTTTTTAATTCCTCTGGCAATGGAGGAACCAATAAGCCCAAAACCGATAATGCTAATTTGTTGAAACATCTTGGACCTATTCTTGTAGAGATTTATCTTCCGGGGCATTCGGGTAGCTTGTGGTTTGTGGTAAAATTGTCTTCGAATAAAGCGCCGGAACCGGATACCCACCAACGCATCTGATAAGCGCGCTATCTTCTCCTCCCAATAGTTCTAAAAACGCAGCTATTTCTTTTTTATCGTCACGCCAATACCCTTCGACCTCGAGCAAATGCTTGCGAGGCTCCGTCTGGTCTACGTTTATAAGTTTTTTAGAAGAAAGGCCTAGGGGCTTAAATCCTGCTTTTTCAGCTAGATCAACTATTTTTCCTCTGCTCATATGCGGGTCGCATTCAATATAGATGAAGGAATTATCTTCATCGGAAGCGTCAAAACCTGTCTTGGCCAGCACAAGTGCCCGCTCATCCGGATTTGCTTTTTCCGGGTCATCTCCATGAGGTAAACGTACAATAATTTGAATAGGTTCGCTGCTCTCCAGATCCAGAAATTCCCACCAGGGTTTTTCCTCTTCATCATCCGGACCATGATGGGGGTACGGCACAACGGCAAAAGTAACCCGCCCTTCCCTTAAGGCACTGATCGCGCTTAAAGGGGTTTCAACACGGGTCATGGGCAGGCAACTGCCAAAATAATCCTTGGCGAGATCCCAATATTCCGGGCGCTCAGGATCATAAATGGTGGCCACTTTTAAACCGGTCTGAAGCAGAGAAACCGCGCCCACAAGCTCCCGCCAAATCCGTACCACTGCCATTTCAGGTAAAACACCGCTATGACGCCCCAGCAAGCGCCGGATCATTCGGGCTTCACGCGCAGGCTGAACAATCTCTATATTATTTTTACGTTTTTCTTCGCCGATTTTAAGGACAAGCTCTGCCCGCTCGCGCAATGTGTCATGAATGCGCATATCTAGAGCGTCTATTTGACGCCGGATGTCATCTAATGTTTGTGAATGGTAAGGTTTTTGTGCCATAGTCAAAATTATCAAAAATTAGAAACTATCACTTTAGAGTCTCAAATGCCAATTGTTAAAAATTCCGATTTGCCGACTTATCACCGCCTGATTGATGAGGGGCGTCCGGTCTTGCGCAATAGCCGGGCAATCCATCAGGATATTCGGGAACTTCATATCGGTTTTTTAAACCTTATGCCTGATGCGGCGCTGCAGGCCACAGAACGGCAGTTCTTTAGACTGATCGGAGAAAGTAACCGTATCGCCCAGATTTATATTCATCCTTTCACACTACCCGTTTTTGAGCGCGGAGAAGAAGCGCAAGAGCATATAGATCAATATTACGATAAGTTCGAAGAACTAAAAGAACAGGGCCTTGACGCCTTGATTGTGACAGGCGCCAATGAAGAAACAAATCCGCATGTCAGTAAACTTGAGACATGGGGTCCTTTAAAAGAGGTTTTGGAGTGGGCTTACGATCATGTCTCTTCGACAATTTGCTGTTGCTTGGCCGCGCACGCTCTGATGACTTATTACTATAATGAGGAGCCTTATTGGCGCGAAACCAAACGCTTGGGCGTATTTTCTCACCGTGTTTTGGACCGTGAGCACCCTCTTGTGCGCGGTATGAATACAAGGCTTGATGTTCCCCATTCCCGCTTCAGCGAAATTAGTGAGGAGCAATTTTTGCGTGCGGGAATGAAAGTCCTCATCCGCAGTAAAGAAGCAGGCGTACATATGGCGGTGAGCAAGGACGGGTTTCGTCAGATTTGTTTTCAAGGGCACCCTGAATATGACATGTTTAGCCTTCTCAAAGAATATAAACGCGATATTGGCTGGTATCAGGACGGCGTATTAGAAAGCTACCCTGAAATGCCGAGGCATTATTTTGGCCCTCAATCAAAAATCCTTTTGGATGAGTTGAAAGAGAAAATATTGAAAGGTGAAAAAGCAGAATTTCCTGAAGATGAAATCACGCCTCTTCTTGAAAATAGCTGGGCCGATAGTGCGCGTTCAATGATTTCAAGCTGGATCGGACATGTTTATCAAGTTACCAACGTGGACCGCCAAAAACAATTCATGGATGGTATTGATCCTGACAATCCGTTGGGAATTTAAACTTTGGGATTTGGCACAGGCTTGATACGTACAGGCGCTTGGTTCGTTTTTTCTCTGCTACTGCGTGATTTGACGCCCCTGCCCGTTCCGGCATAAATCTGTTTACTGGATTCAATCACATGTACGCCGCCCAAGGCCGGATAAAGATAAGGACCAACCGCTTCGAAGTAGCGGGCTGTTTTAAAAAACACACTGCTTTCAAATGGCGGAACAAAGAGCGCTTGGGAAGTGTGTTCATGCACGAATAAATTATCCGTTAAAAAGCTTTCAACCTGACGCGCGGAATATGGGCTTCCCTGACAAAAGGGTCCCCAATCGGCTCTGGCCCAAAACCCCATACGGTTGGGCACGATGATAATGAGCCTGCCGGTGCTTTTAAGGACGCGCCAGATTTCGGCGAAGCTGTCTTCCGGGTGATCCAGAAACTCAAGCGCATGCGCCATCAGCATATAGTCAATCGAATTGGTTTCAAAAGGCAAAGAGCTTTCCGAAAACAGGCATGTTTTATTTTTCTCATCATGTGGCCAATCTAAAACGCCCAACTGCGTGGGCATTCCCGTAAAGAGCTGTTGAGCACTTTGCTTATAGCTTGAGAGATAGGGAATCGGATAGCCGTAGCCCATCAGGGTGGTGTTATTTATTTCCGGCCACAAAGATTCAATTTTTTGATTGATGATCCGGCGGATAATCCGCCCTTTGGAGGTATTATAAAAAGATTTCAGATCATAAGCATTCAGGCTGCGCATGGCTTATACCCTATCTGATTTCCTTGTTAGAGGCGATCTTGAATTTGATAGATAAGTGGAATATCAGCCTCGGGCATATCATAACTGGCCAGTTTTGAAGGTTGAACCCACGTAAGTTCTTGCCCCTCCTGAGGAGTTGGCTCCCCTTTCCACATACGACACACATAAAGCGGCATCATCAGGTGAAAATCATCATAGCTGTGAGAGGCAAAGCCAAGCGGCGCAAAACAACATTCCCGTGTTTCAATGCCAAGTTCTTCTTCCAGCTCCCGGCAAAGTGCGAATTCCGGTGTTTCGCCTTCTTTTACTTTGCCCCCCGGAAATTCCCACAAACCTGCCATGGATTTCCCTTCCGGTCTGGTTGCCAAAAGCACTTCTCCTTGCGGGTTCACAAGGACAACAGCCGCCACCAGGATAAGAGGCAACCCCGCAGCTGTTTCATTGCGGGGTTGTGATAATGCTTCTAGGCAACTCATTTGAGTTTATTCGTTTTTAGGTTATTGAGCCGCAGGCTGAACATCAGAAGGCATCATTTTCTTCTTGTCCGCATCTGTGAGGCCTGTCGCATCGGCACCTTTTTTAAGAGGTTTGCCGTTAATATCAAACTGCTCAATCTTTGCGTCTTTACGCCATTTTTGTAGCAGATCATCCAACACACTCCGGCGCGCTTCGGCTTGCAAAGCAGGAGCAAGCTGCTCTAAGGACGGCTTTGGACGATCACGAACATCAACAAGCTGGATCACATGCCAACCAAATTGCGTTTGAACCGGCGTTTCCAATGTTGCACCCTTTTCCATTCCGAAAGCAGCTTTGGCAAATTCCGGCACCATTTCTTGCTTGGTGAAATATCCCAGATCTCCACCCTTCACAGAAGTGGGGCCGATAGACAAGCTTTTGGCTAAATCTTCAAATTTTTCACCGGTTTTGAGCTTTTCTACAACCGCTTTGGCTTTTTCTTCGGTCTCCACCAAAATATGGCGTGCGCGGCGTTCTTCAACATCTGGAATCTCTTTCAGATATTCTTTGTACATTTTTTTGATCTTGGCTTCGTCAACTTTTTTGTCCACTTGCTCTTGCAAATAAAGGTTGCGCGCGATTTGCTGTTTGGCAATTTCAAGCTCTGCCTTAAATGCATCTGTTTCTTCCAGTTTTGCATCCTCTGCTTTATTTTGAACAATGCGGGTATTAATCACCTGTTCCATTGCCATCGGATACACACTTGTGGCGGGCATTTGCTGAATATTAGCCGGCATTGTACGGATAAAGCGATAGACGTCTGTGCGGGTAATTTCTTTTCCGTCTACTTTGGCCACGACAGGATTACCTTCTTCAACAACGAATCCGGCAGGCGCATTCTCGGCAGGTGAAGAAGGCGTGCTCTTAAGCTCGCTTTTAGCCATTTCCTGTTCGGCAGGCGCGTTCTCACCTTTCTTTGTTTCACCTTCTCCTGCGGCTGTTTCAACAGCCATAACATCGGAGTTTTCGCCCTTACTCTCGTCTTTGTTCATGGTCTTCATTCCAAAAAATCCAACCAGTCCCAATATCACCACAAATCCAACGGTAGCGATAACATGTGTGTGCTTTCCTTTTGACATATTTTCCTCTTCTATTTTTAGGCTAAAACCAATGTAAAAATCCTCTGTAATGTGCCGTTTTTGGTGAAAATTATCAAGCCTTTCGCTCAAAAATATTCAACTTATTCCTTTTTTGTTTCAAGACGTGATACGCAAGGGGGAAACGGGGGGTAAAAAGCTGATTTTTTATACATAGAGCCAAATTTTCCCTATGACATAGCTTTAAAATTTCTATATACATGTAAAGCCTGATTTTATGAATTAAAGGATCAAATGTTGCTTGCTCTTGCCAAAAAGATGTTTCCTACGAGTAATGAGCGCCAGCTCAAAAAATTGTTTGACGCAATTGCGCCGATCAACGAGCTGGAGGCCGAATTTGAGGCTCTCAGCGATGCACAAATCCGTGCCAAAACCGATGAGTTTCGCATTCGTCTCCAAGATGGCAAAGAAACGCTTGAGGATATCATGCCCGAAGCCTTTGCCGCCGTGCGTGAGGCCGCCAAGCGCACGTTAGGACAACGCCATTTTGATGTGCAGCTTGTCGGGGGTCTTTGCCTGCACCAAGGTAAAATCGCCGAAATGCGCACTGGTGAGGGGAAGACCCTTGTCGCTACCCTGCCTGTTTATCTCAATGCGATTGAGGGTAAAGGTGTTCATGTTGTAACCGTCAATGATTATCTCGCACAACGCGACTCCCAGTGGATGGGTCAGGTTTATAATTTTTTAGGGCTAACTTGTGGTTGCATTGTCGGCAATATGCTTGATGTTGATCGTCAGAAGGCTTATGCCTGTGATGTCACTTATGGCACCAATAATGAATTCGGCTTTGATTATTTGCGCGATAATATGAAGTTCCGTCTGGACGCAATGGTACAGCGCCCTTTTAACTTCGCCGTTGTGGACGAAGTTGATTCTATCCTGATTGATGAGGCCAGAACGCCGCTCATCATTTCCGGTCCTTCCGAAGGCTCGACCGACCTTTATAACAGGGTGGATGTCATTATTCCTGAGCTGGATGAAAAAGACTATGAGCTGGATGAAAAGACCCGCTCCGTCAATTTCACGGAAAAAGGGAATGAAAAAGTTGAAAAGCTTCTTGAGAGTCACGGCATCATTGAAAGCGGCAATTTATACGATCCTCATAATATTTCCCTCGTTCATCATGCCGCGCAGGCTCTGCGCGCTCATAAGGTTTTTGCACGGGATACGGACTATATCGTTAAGGACGGTAAGGTGATCATCATTGATGAATTCACAGGCCGGATGATGGAAGGGCGGCGCTTTTCCGATGGACTGCACCAAGCGTTAGAAGCCAAGGAAGGGGTTGAGATTCAAAATGAGAACCAGACACTGGCCTCCATTACCTTCCAGAATTACTTCCGGCTTTATCCCAAGCTTTCTGGAATGACAGGTACCGCCCTCACCGAAGCCGAAGAATTTGGGCAGATTTATAATCTGGGTGTTGTTGATATCCCCACCAACCTTGATGTGGCACGTATTGACCATGACGATAAAATCTACAAATCTATGGTGGAAAAATATGAGGCGATAGCTTCCTTGATTGCAGATTGTAATGCCCGTCAACAGCCCGTTTTGGTAGGGACTGTCTCCATTGAAAAATCGGAAATTCTCTCTGGCATTCTAAAGAAAAAGAAGATCAAACATAATGTGTTGAATGCCCGCTATCACGAGCAAGAAGCGCAAATTATCGCACAAGCTGGTGTACCGGGGGCCGTGACGATTGCCACTAATATGGCCGGACGCGGAACAGATATTCAGCTCGGTGGTAATCTCGATATGCGCCTCGCGCATGAGATTGAAGAAGACTGGAAAGAAGATAAAAAGAAAAAAGCGCAGGAAAAAATCCACAGCGAGATCGAGCAAAACCGCGCGCTTGTGAAAGAGGCTGGTGGGCTTTTTGTAATTGGTACAGAACGCCATGAATCACGCCGGATTGATAATCAACTTCGTGGTCGTTCAGGCCGTCAGGGCGATCCGGGAGCAACCATTTTCTTCCTTTCTGTAGAAGATGATCTGATGCGTATTTTCGCGGCTGACAAGATGGAAAGTCTGCTCAAAAGCCAGATAGGTTTGAAAGAAGGTGAAGCACTTGCTCATCCTTGGCTCTCCAAGGCTTTGGAAAAAGCACAAATGCGGGTCGAACAGCAAAACTTTGAAATCCGTAAAAATCTCCTCAAATTCGACAATGTCATGAATGACCAACGCAAAGTCATTTATGAGCAACGCCGCGAAATTATGGAGGCCGGTGAAGAGCTTCATGAGATGGTCGATGAAATGCGCTACGGCGTCATTGAAGACCTCGTCTATCGTTGCATTCCAGAGCAAGCCTATGTCGATCAATGGGATCTGGATACGCTTAAAAGCGAATGCCAGAGGCTTTTGGGGCTGGACCTGCCCATTCATGACTGGGCCGCAGAGGAAGGTATTGCCGATAATGAGATATTGGAGCGCATTGAAAAAGCTTCCGACGAGAAGATGGAATCCAAAAAGCAAGGTGAGCATGGTGATATGTTCAACCGCCTCAAAAAAACCTTCGTGCTTCAGCTTTTGGACCAGCATTGGAAAGAGCATCTTTTGGCGCTCGACCATTTGCGTCAGGGGATTAACTTGCGCGCCTTCGGCCAACGTGACCCCTTAAATGAGTATAAAACCGAAGCCTTCGGCTTGTTTGAGGAGCTTTTACACAAATTGCGCGAAACAGTGACGCAAACTTTGAGCCTCGTGGAGGTCAATACCGATCCGCAAGTGCTTCAGGCTTTAGAGGCCAAGCGCAAATATATGGCGCAGCAAAGAGCCAATGCCACACGCCAAGATCCCGCGCTCATGGGATTGGGAACAGTGACGGGAGGCGCTGCAGGAGGCAATACCGCTCACGCTAAAACAAATTATAAGAGCGCAACGGTTAAACCCTTCCCGCAAAAGCAGGAATTCGACAAGAATAACCCTGAAACATGGGGTAAGGTTTCCCGCAATGCCCCCTGCCCTTGCGGTTCAGGCAAGAAGTTTAAACAGTGTCACGGGAAAGTGAGTTAAGGTGCCCTAACAAAATTTGCGTTTGAGATTGTCAAGGCGCTTCTGAGGTGTTGGATGTGTTGAGAACCAAGATTTGGTCTCTTCCAATTCGCCCCAATCTCCTTTTAAACTCTCAAAAAATTTAATAGCACCGCTTGAATCTCCGTTTAAGAGCACTCCATCTTCATCGCAACGATATTCAACGGACCTGAGCCAGGCATAGCGGGTTCCCAATAAAATACTTACGCTTGCTGCCACATAAGCAAAAAATTTAGCTACTGTCGCAGAATCCTCTTGCGACATCACAAACTGTCCCAAAATGCCAGCCAATGCCAGAAATCCAACTGTAGTTAGAGTTTGCACGGTTTTCATATCTTTATTATACACATGCGAAATTTCATGCCCTATTGTGAAATTCTGAGCCTCTTTTTCCGTTTCGTTAATAAGAGTAGGACCTAGAATAACTTTATTTTCATAGGCTCCGGCTGTTAAGTCTGAATCATATTCAACAATTTCCGCACCTTTCAAACCTGCCTTTTGGCACAATTCATCAAATTTCGCTGATATTCTTGCAGGCGGCTTTTTTATATTTTTCTCGCGAAGGCTAAAGGGAAAGTCTAAATATTCTGCACCTTTTAGGAACACATAACCTGATAGTAGATAGGCTGCTTGGCGTATTGCAAATTCTTCTACATCCGGTGTTAGATAATAATCCAGCCCGCAGGCGGCCAGCACCGGAGAAATAGCAGCAAAGAACCTGAAGCTCTCCCGCAAAGGCCGGTTAATTGAAACTTTATCTGGTAATTTCTTGCATTCCATCCTAATGGATATACAGAAGATTTTATATTATGTCAAATAATATTTAGCAAAATTGCCGTTTAAGATTATTCACGCGCTCCTTCAATGTGGGGTGTGTAGAAAATGTGGAGCTTGTTTTCGAATTTACTTTCCCGCTAAAAATATCATGGACACTGTTGATACTATGAATTTTTTTTAATGCAGAAACAGCAGATTTTAAATTTTCACTCCCCTGAAGAGCTTCTTGGTCTGCCCGATATTCAAAACGTCTGGAAAGCCATGGATTTGTTAAAAACACTCCGGAAAAACAGGCTGCTAGATAAGTAAGATAAAGCATTCCTTGACCTGATAAATATGGGTTAAAGCTCAGTATCAAACATCCAGCATTTAAACTGAAAGGAACACTCAAAAGATACGTATCATTATTCTTAATATGCGAATATTCGTGGCGTATAACATACTCTAATTTATCCATATCCAATTCATTGATAAGGGGTGTTGTTAGATATATTCCCCTGTTGAACGCAAAACCATTTGCCTTACGATTATCAGAAACGTACAACTCCACATCATCGGGTAGTTCATTTTTAAGTATTTGCCATTTTTTTCTTAGCTCTGATAATTTAGATAAATCCACATCGTAATAAGGCAAGGACTTATCTCTGATATTTTTGCTTTTGTCTGGTAAGGCATTTTTCTTTTGTGCCTGATGCATGGAAAATAAATTAAAAGCAAGCCCTAGACCGACGATTGCAGATAGCTGGACAACATCGCTAGTAGTCAAATAATCAAAAGTCGTAACCGCGACAGCAGGGCTGGCAGCGGTATAAAATATATCCTTCAATCGCATGGGAATGGTGTAGCACAAGGAGTATATTATGTCAATATAAACTGCACAAATGGTCGGAGTGGAGGGATTCGAACCCCCGACATCCTGCTCCCAAAGCAGGCGCGCTACCAGACTGCGCTACACTCCGAATAGAAGAGCTGTTTTACTCTATACCCTTTTCCGGCGCAAGGGTTATTTATCCTTAAAATAAGGGTGTACTACCCTATCACCCGCCGCCAAGACCCATGTTTGGCTTAGACCACCGTTAATTTCTAAAACGGCGGCCACTGGTCCTTTGGAAGAAATTCCTGTCAAATCATGGGGAACAGCGTTTTCATGAATATGATGAATAGTTCCATTCGCCTTAATAAAGAGCATATCAAGCGGGATAAGGGTGTTTTTCATCCAAAAGCGCCGTTCCTGCTCCCTTCCTCCAAACCAGAACAGCATCCCTGCATTTTCGGGGAGTTCTGTGCGGTGCATCAGCCCCTT
>JALEGH010000045.1 GCA_022763065.1 Alphaproteobacteria bacterium | reverse complement strand
GCAACCAGTATCATCGCACCCGCACTCATCGCAGGCACATAGAGGCTTAACGCAGCCTTATGAGAAAAAAGATAAAAGACGGATAGCTCTGCTAATAATACCGCTGCACCAGCTGCGATGGCGTAGCTTCCTCCTTTCATATTTACGAAAAAATGCTCACTCTTAACAAAGTACAAATAGGCAAGGCTCAAAAGTCCCAAACATAATGATGTCACGTTGAGCAGTACATACCCCAAAACCGGGTGTACATCTTCACTCGAAAGTTAAATGAAAATATGATAGAGCGCCCACCCACTCGTCGTCATCACTGCCAGAAGAAGTAAATTCATCTTTTACTCCTCTATTGCGACTACTTCCTCAGAGGTTGCGTCTTCCGCGTCTTCTTCAATCAACCAAGCAACAGAGACCACTTTTTCATCGCCTGAGACGTTGAAGAGCTTTACCCCCTGAGTAGAGCGGCCCGTGTGACGCACATCTTTCACCGGCATACGGATCATTTGCCCTGCATCGGAGATCAACATCACCTGATGATCGTCAGTCACCGGAAAGGTCGCAGCCATATCGCCGGTTTTGCCCGTAAGGTTCATATTAATGACCCCCTGCCCGCCACGACCAGAGGTGCGGTATTCCGAAGCATAAGTACGTTTTCCCATACCCTTATCAGAGACACAAAGAAGCGCCTGACCTTGTGCGCCTTCTTCTTCGCGCTTGAGGATCGCCATAGAGATGACCTCATCCCCCTTGGCAAGCTTAATCCCGCGCACCCCTTTGGAGGTCCGACCGCTAAAGACCCGTATCGCATCAACTTGGAAACGAATGGCTTTTCCTTTACGTGAAGCCAAAAAGACATCTTCATCTTCTTTGGCAATTTTTACCGACACAAGGTTCTCCCCTTCATCCAGCTTCATCGCGATCAAGCCATTGGCGCGGATATTCTGGAAGTCTGTCAGTTTATTCCGGCGGACCGAACCATGAGAGGTCGCCAGCATAATATCAAGCTTATCCCAAACCTTTTCATCTTCGGGCACACGCAAATAGACAGATACATTTTCACCCTGCTCAAGAGGCAACAGATTCACAAGCGCTTTACCACGTGATTGCGGAGAAGCAAGTGGCAATTGCCAAACTTTAAGCGTATGTGCAATCCCCCGACTTGTGAAAAATATAATCGGTGTATGGGTAGAGGCCACAAACATGTCAGAAACAAAATCATCTTCTTTAAGTGCCGTGCCGGAGCGCCCCTTACCCCCGCGCTTTTGCGCACGGTAAGTATCAAGTGGCACCCGCTTGATATAGCCGCCATGCGTGATGGTCACAACCATATCTTCACGCTGGATCAGATCTTCAATATCGCTTTCAAATTCGGCGTCACATAATTCTGTCCGGCGTGGCGTATCAAAACGCTCTTTAATCTCCTCCAGCTCCTCACGTAAAACATTCAGCATTTTTTCACGAGACGCCAAAATAGCCAAATATTCGGCAATCATGTCAGTAATAGAACGCAGCTCATCCCCGATTTTATCGCGCTCCAAACCTGTTAAACGGTGCAAACGTAAGTCAAGAATAGCTTTGGCCTGCGCTTCTGACATCTGATATGTGCCATCTTCGTGAACAGGATGCTCAGGATCATCAATTAGCTCAATGAGAGGCTTCACATCCAAAACAGGCCAGCGCTTCGCAAGTAATCCCTCGCGCGCCTCGATCGGGTTTTTAGCATTACGGATAAGCGCAATCACCTCATCAATATTTGCCACAGCCACAGCCAAACCGGCCAAGATGTGGGCGCGGTTTCGTGCTTTATTCAGTTCAAAAATTGTCCGGCGGGTAATAACTTCCTCACGAAACTTAACAAAGGCACTAATGAAATCTTTCAAAACAAAAATACGCGGCTTCCCGTGATCAAGAGCGACCATATTGCAACCAAAGCTGGTTTGAAGGGCCGTAAATTTAAAGAGTTGGTTGAGGACCACATCGGCTACCGCACTCTTTTTAAGATCAATCACAACACGCACACCGTCACGGTCAGACTCGTCACGAATCTCTGAAATCCCTTCAACGATTTTCTCCCGTGCAACCTCGCCGAGACGCTCCAGAAGTTTACCCTTATTCACCTGATAAGGCACTTCATGTACCACGATAGATTCGCGGCCATTGGCAATATCTTCGATCGAAGTCTTAGCCCGCATGGTAATAGAACCATTACCTGTCGCATAAGCTTTCTTAATGCCCATGCGCCCCAAAATCTGCGCCCCCGTTGGGAAGTCAGGTCCCGGAATAATCTGGTTCAGCTCCTCGGTTGTCACATCCGGGTTATCAACATAAGTCAAACACCCATCAATCACTTCACCAAGATTGTGCGGTGGAATATTTGTTGCCATCCCAACCGCAATCCCACCAGCCCCATTCACAAGCAGATTAGGAATGCGCGCAGGCAGCACCTCTGGCTCCTTCGTCGAGCCGTCATAGTTCGGATGGAAATTCACCGTATCCTTATCGATATCTTCAAGAAGCGATTCAGCGGCTTTATTCAAACGCGATTCGGTATAGCGCATCGCCGCAGGCGGATCGCCGTCCATAGAACCAAAGTTCCCCTGCCCATCAATCAAAGGCAGACGTAAAGAAAAGTCCTGCGCCATACGCACCAATGAATCATAGATCGCCTGATCACCGTGCGGGTGATATTTACCCATCACATCCCCGACAATACGCGCAGACTTCCGGTAAGGCTTGTCAGAGGTATAACCCCCCTCCCGCATCGCATAGAAAATCCGGCGGTGCACAGGTTTAAGGCCGTCACGCGCATCCGGCAACGCACGAGAGACAATCACGCTCATCGCATAGTCCAGATAGGACTGCTTCATTTCCTCTTCAATGGTAATTGTCGGCAAATCTTCCGGCGTTTGCGGAGGTGTAGTAGATGCGTCACTCATAAACTATTTTCCCTTAGGTTTAAGCAGTTATTACAACTGCCTTATTGATAGCAATTTCAGCCCTCAAACACAAGGAAACGGGCAGTTTTTACCCCAAAAAAGAGCACTCCCAACATATTGATTTATATTGATTTTTTAAAGAAATCTATTGTCCGGAACCAAAACGGGAATCCATCAAAGCACTATCGAGCATTTTTACCAGAATCGGCTGCAAGGCTGCTTCATAATCTGCCGTTTTGTGAGAGACCGAGCGTCCCTCTTTTGAGCCGTAAAATTCCACCATCGCCTGCAACTCTTCAGCCGTAAAGATATCGGCCATCGCCTCAACAGAAGCTTTTTGGAGTGCGTCAAAATCAATCGCCTCACGCATACGCGCCTTAAAGCTTAACCGTTCTCCCGAAGAGAAGGACCGTGCCGCAGCCTCAAGTGCCGATTCAACCTTGGGCCGGATCGGCCATATCTCATGCATTTGGCGGGAGAACTTGAGGCGTTCGTCAAGGCTGTCCTCTTCTTTGCCTTCCGTCGAATTCTCAGCAGGCTTCGACACCACAGAAAATGTATCGGAATTGGCTTTTTGTTCTTGTTTTTCCTCCTGTGCCAGCACGGAACCACCGGACCCAGTAGAAATCAAAATAACAACAAGAAGAGTTAAAAAACGTCTCATGCCTTCATTATACTTAAAATGGGATATCATCTTCAAGTTCATCCACAGGAGCGGCTTGCGCATTGGCAGCTTGCTGCGCCGGAGCACCACCTGCCATTGGCGCGGAACTGCCGTAACCACCTGCGCCAGCGCCCATTTCACCAGCGCTATTGCGAGAATCAAGCATGGTGAGCTCCCCACGATAGGGGCGCAACACCACCTCCGTGGTATATTGCTTTTGGCCGTCTTTATTGTCCCAAGAACGTGTTTCAAGCTGCCCTTCCAGATAAACTTTGGACCCTTTGCGCAAATAATTTTCGCACACATTGACAAGGCCTTGATTGAACACAACCACACGGTGCCATTCCGTTTTTTCACGGCGCTCTCCCGATGATTTATCTTTCCAGCTCTCCGATGTGGCAACGGAGAGGTTAACCACCCTATCGCCTGATTGCATGGTGCGTACATCCGGATCTGCTCCCAAATTGCCTACCAAAATTACCTTGTTCACTGAACCAGCCATATTCTTTCCTACCTAAATTGTTACCGAATTAATGGACTATACAACTTTACCTGATTGTTTAAACCTGCAAAAATGCCCTTTTACACAAATTTTCTTAGCCTTGCGGAGAATTTTCCTCTTTTAATTTTTTTACATTCCGCCGCGAATTCTTAACCATAGTTTTTCTTCCCAGTGAATTTTCGAACCATAAATCTTGATATTCATGAAAATCATAGGCATCAACACAAACCAAATCTTCATAGTATATATTCCTCTTAAAATACTCCTCCTCCTGCAACAATAAGCCCGTTCCCTTATCTTCATGTAACTGTTTTCCGATGTATGTCGCGCTCCAGTTATGTCTACCTATATTACCCCCGAGTAAAGTCAGTAAAATAGGCCGATGCCCATTATTAACTGCCTGTACAACAATATAGGGACGCTGATTATATTCACTAACAGGTATGAACTGGCTCCAAGCTTTTAACCTCACCCTTCCAACAGAAAAAGTTCGCCATAAACTGATAGCAGAAATGAATAACGCTCCCATCGCTATATAGTCAGAAATACTCATAAAAGGGGTCTTTCTCAAACATCTTTGCTGTGTACATTTTTCACTTGCAGGTTATACCTACCCGTATTACAAATAAAAAACAAGAACAAAAAAAGAACATTCTGCCATGCTTTCAAAAATTTCAGTGCGCGGTGCGCGGGAACACAATCTAAAGGATATCAATGTTGATATTCCGCGTGATAAGCTCGTGGTTGTGACGGGTTTGTCGGGTTCGGGTAAGTCCTCTCTTGCCTTCGATACTATTTATGCCGAAGGGCAACGCCGTTATGTGGAAAGCCTGTCTGCCTATGCCCGCCAGTTTTTGGAAATGATGCAAAAGCCCGATGTGGATAGTATTGAAGGGCTATCCCCTGCCATTTCCATTGAACAAAAAACCACCAGTAAAAATCCGCGCTCCACGGTCGGAACCGTGACAGAGATTTACGATTATATGAGGTTACTTTGGGCGCGGGTGGGTATTCCTTATTCCCCAGCCACCGGCAAGCCTATTGAAAGCCAGACGGTCAGCCAGATTGTCGACCAGATCATGGCGATGGGAGATGGCACCAAGCTTTATCTTCTGGCTCCGATTGTGCGTGGGCGCAAAGGCGAATACCGCAAGGAATTCAAAGAGCTTCAGGCCAAAGGATTTCAGCGCGTTAAAATTGACGGCACCCTGTATGAAATGGAAGACATCCCCGCGCTGGATAAAAAGCTCAAACATGATATCGAA
Organism: Alphaproteobacteria bacterium; assembly: GCA_022763065.1. Lineage (GTDB taxonomy): Bacteria > Pseudomonadota > Alphaproteobacteria > Micavibrionales > Micavibrionaceae. Next base: position 10,353 of record JALEGH010000045.1, on the reverse strand, counting down.
GTTGTCGTAGATCGTCTTGTGATCAGGGATGACATCAAAACACGTTTGGCGGACTCTGTTGAAACCGCATTAAAGCTTGCCGATGGGTTGTGTATTGCCGAAGATGCGACCTCCGGCGAACAACAGCTTTTCTCCGAGAAATTCGCCTGCCCTGTTTCGGGCTTTACAATCCCAGAAATTGAACCGCGCCTTTTTTCATTCAACTCCCCGCACGGCGCATGTCCCACCTGCGACGGGCTGGGGCAAAAAATGCTGATGGACCCGAACTTAGTCGTCCCTGATGACACGCTTTCCCTGTCCGAAGGCGCGATTGAACCCTGGTCCAAAAGCTTCGCGCCCTTTTATATGCAGGCTCTTGATGCCGTGGCCAAACATTACAAATTCAAAATGAGCACACCGTGGAACAAGCTCAAGAAAAAGGAACGTGAGATTATTTTATACGGCTCCGGTGAGACAAGCATCAAGATCACCTATAAAAGTAAATCTGATAGCACTTGGAAAAGCGACAAGCCTTTTGAGGGCGTCATTCCTTCTCTTGCCCGTCGCTTGATTGAAACTGACAGCAATTCGGCCCGCGAGGCGATCGGGAAATATCAAACCAGCTCCCCTTGTGAAGATTGCAACAGTTACCGTTTAAAGCCCGAGGCCCTCGCCGTTAAAATCGATCAAAAGCATATTGGTGAAATCACAGCCCTATCCATCGAAGAAGCTTATAACTGGTTTAATACCCTTGATAAGAAGCTGGATTCCCAGCGCCGCGAAATTGCACACACAATCCTCAAAGAAATTAACGAGCGCCTGACTTTTCTCATGAATGTCGGGCTGGATTACCTCACCTTGTCGCGCTCTTCTGCTACCCTTTCCGGCGGTGAAAGTCAGCGCATCCGGCTGGCCTCACAAATCGGCTCCGGCCTCACAGGCGTACTCTACGTCTTGGATGAGCCCTCCATCGGTCTGCATCAGCGCGACAATAACCGCCTGCTTGACACGCTCCGGCGCTTGCGGGATTTGGGGAACACTATTCTTGTGGTTGAGCATGATGAAGACGCCATTCGTAGCGCCGATCACCTCATTGATATCGGCCCCGGCGCGGGTGTTCATGGTGGTAAAATTATTGCCAACGGTACGCCAAAGCAAGTGATGAAAGCGAAAAAATCTATTACGGCGGATTACCTCACCGGAAAGCGTGAAGTGCCCATCCCCACCAAACGCAGAAGTGGCAAAAAAGGACAACGGCTTAAGTTAATTGGTGCCTCTGGAAATAATTTGAAAAATGTAACTGGAGAGATTCCACTTGGTACTATGACTTGCATCACCGGCGTGTCAGGATCGGGCAAGTCTACCTTTACCATCGACACGCTCTATAAGGCCGTTTCCCAAAAACTGATGAAATCACGCGAGGTTCCTTTGCCCTATAAGGACATTAAAGGTCTGGAGTTTCTGGATAAGGTGATTGATATCAATCAATCACCTATTGGCCGCACGCCGCGTTCCAACCCGGCGACCTATACCGGTGCCTTTACCCCTATCCGGGAATGGTTTGCCAGTCTACCCGAAGCCAAAGCACGGGGGTATGGCCCCGGGCGTTTTTCTTTCAATGTCAAAGGCGGGCGCTGCGAAACCTGTTCCGGCGATGGGGTCATAAAAATTGAAATGCATTTTTTGCCTGATGTTTATGTCACCTGCGAGAGCTGTAACGGGCAGCGCTATAACCGCGAAACACTTGAGGTAAAATTTAAAGGAAAAAGCATTGCCGATATATTGGACATGACTATTGAAGACGCCGCCGAATTTTTTAAGGCCGTGCCCAGCATCCGCGACAAGATGGAAACCCTCAAACAAGTCGGCCTTGGATACATCAAGGTTGGCCAACAGGCTACCACGCTTTCCGGCGGTGAAGCGCAGCGCGTCAAACTCGCCAAAGAGCTCTCCAAACGCTCTACCGGTAAAACGCTCTATATTCTCGATGAACCGACAACCGGCCTTCACTTTGAAGATGTCCGAAAATTGCTGGAAGTCCTCCACCATCTTGTCGACCAAGGCAACACAGTCGTGATTATCGAGCATAATCTGGAGGTTATCAAAACCGCTGATTATATTATCGACATAGGGCCAGAAGGCGGACATAAGGGCGGGCAGATCATCGCCACTGGTACGCCCGAAGAAGTGGCCAAAATCAAAGGCAGCTACACTGGAGAATTTTTACAACCAATCTTGAACAAAACAAATACAGGCAAAAATAGCAAAGCGGCCTGATAAACTCTTTATTATGGCTGCCACGCCGCGTCCTGAATTCGGGACAAAATAGCGGAAAGTTTTTCAGTTTCTGCTTTTATCTTTGGTAGGTCCTTCCTGACAAATTCACTTATATGGCACCAGAATTTGTCATCAGCCAAATGAGGATTATGAGTTAAAAAATTTCGTACCCCCATCAAATCTTTCCAAGGAATTTCCGGATGATCTTTTTTGACGCGCTCATCAATATGCCGCGTATTCTCCCCCAATATCACCAGCAAGATACCAACACGGTCCTTATCTTGTTCCGTAATCTCCCCATTAGACCATTCATGGGAAAATAAAATCAAATCCCGCGCAGCATTCTGCATAAGCTGCAAGGCGCGGGTAGGCTCCCTTTTCCGGCGGTTCAACTGATTTGTACGGATATAATAGTTCACCTCCGCCAAAGCTTCCGAGGCGACCTTATTCGTTCGTGGACGCGCTGCACCATTGAATCTTGTTTTATGATGCCTCTTTCGCCGCGCCACAGCTTAACCTCCGCTTCCAAATTTAATAGTGAGCTCCAATTTTGGCATAAATAGTTTCAAACGACAAATAATGTTTTGTTACAATATCTATCATCTAAGACGATATATCCCGCCAAATCGTTCAGGACTATAAGGTGACGGATTACAAAAAGTCTCTTCCCCCAGCATCATTTCCGATAGTAAACGACCTGTGGCCGGGCCCATCGTTATACCAAAATGACCATGCCCAGTATTAAACCATAGCCCTTTATGCTTTCGTGACTGGCCAATAATGGGCAAAGAATCCGGCGTACAGGGCCTGCTCCCCATCCAGGCTTTCTTTTCCACAGCCTCACCCAAAGACAGAAATTCACGCGCTTTAGGCAGGACCTGTTCGATTTGTTTGGGGTTATGGGGTGCATCCATATCCGCAAATTCTGCACCGGTTGTAATTCGAAGGCCCTGTTCCATTGGCGCCAAAACATATCCAAAATCGGAATCGACCATGGTATGAGAAACTTTTTCACGCATCTCGAAATGCTGATGATATCCTCGTTTAATTCCGATGGGAAAATGATGCCCAAGAGCTCTCGATAATTTATTAGTCCACGGTCCTGTGGAAATTACAATCTGCGCTGCCTTATAATGTCCTTGTTGTGTTTCTACACACCATGAATCCTCCTTTAAAGGACGAAGTCTGACAACTTCTTCCGCTTTAAACTCCCCACCATCCTGACAAAACTTCTCCGCTAAACAGGCAATAGCTTTCCCCGGATTTATGTATCTGGCATCTCCCGGATGGCGCACAACCTTGTAAAAAATTTGTTTGATAGCAGGCTCAAGATCTTGAAAATCTTGTGGTTTCAGTATTTCAAAGGGAATACCCCACGCCGTTGCCAGATCCCTTTCTTGCTGGTCAGCTAAAAAAGATTTTTTCTGGCGATATAAGATAACACGACCAGAATCGCTTATATAGTTCAAACCGCTCGTCCCTTCTAAAAGGTATTTATGCTCTGCAACTGCCTTTTCAAGCAAGGGCCTCATCGAACGCGCATTTTTTCGCCTTTGGCCGACGCGTGATTGTAAATAAAAATGTCCTATCCACGGCAAATGTTTGAGCCCACTCATATAATCCATCCGGACAGCCGATGAACGCCCCAAAAGAATAGGAAGCAAATCAACAAACGCGACAGGAGCAAAGGGTAAAACATGGTTTTGATCTATAATTCCGGCATTTCCGTAGGACGTTTCTTGTCCTGCCTCCTTTTTGTCCAGTAACAAAACACGCTGCCCTTTTTGCTGTAAGTGGAAAGCTGTCGATACCCCAACAATACCGGCCCCAATTACAATAACATCATATTTTTTAACGCCCATAATCACAAAACTATCAAATTTATATCTTGCCATAAAGAAATAAACGCGGTGTAGTATTCCCCATGTTTTCGGTTAAAAAATGGGATATAGACAGGCAAAGCAACACCGTCAAATTTTATTTTGAGTGTTTGGAATATGGTGATTTTTGTGAGGAAATCACCTTCCCTGACAATGTGCAGCTCACACAGGATGAAACACTTGAACGCCTCCTAGACGTGGCCGCAGCTTATCTGGGTGTGAGCTATTATAAACTTGCCGCCAGCGCACAAATTCATTTTGACAAACCCTTGTCTAAAAATGCACGACAATCTATTGAAAAACTCTATATTGACGGGCTGGGCGAGTTTTATATCCGGAACGAACTGCCCTACCCTCCCCCTGTTTCTTTTCATTACGCCGCTAAAAACACGCGCAAACCCCTCGCGGAGAACGAGGAAGGTCTAAGAAACACTAAGGGTTCCACAGCGACGATCGCCTTTGGCGGCGGCAAGGACTCGCATGTGTCGATATCCTTGCTTGATCAACTTAATATCAAACAGGATATTGTGAGCGTTGTTTTATCAGACCGTGTGTGGGAGACGCTGCAAAAACTAAGTCATAAAGAACTTACCTTTATCCGGCGCAAAATTGATTCCAAATTGATTAAACTCGTCAAAGAGGGAAAGGGCTATAACGGTCATATCCCCATCACCGCTATCAATTCCATTATCCTGTCCATTTATTCTTACCTTGCCGGGAATAGTTGGGTTGTGTTTTCAAATGAGCGGGGAGCGTCGGTTCCGACTATGCATTACGACACACACGCAATTAACCACCAATATAGTAAGAGCTATGAATTTGAGACATTATTCAGGAACACTCTAAATGATATTTGCGGAAGAAAGGTCCAGTATTTCTCTCTACTCCGCCCGTTTAGCGAGCTTTGGATTGCACATTATTTAGCCAAAGGAGCCTTGCCATCTCACCCTTATTTTTCAAGTTGTAATAAAAATTTTATATTTGAAGGAGAAGGTAAACTACCCGCCGACCAAAGATGGTGCGGCAAGTGCAGTAAATGTGTCTATACCTCTATTATTTTAGCGCCTCACCTTTCTTCGAAAAAATTTATCTCTATCTTTGGCGCTCATATTTTGGATGATCCCGATAATCTCCAAACCGCTAAAAACCTCTGCGGTATTGGTGATAAAAAGCCGTGGGAATGTGTCGGCGATTTTGCCGATACCGCCTCGGCTTTATTCCATCTAGCCATGAATGATGAATGGGAAAGGAATTTCATTCCCCTGACACTGAAATCCGGACTCAAAGAAAAATATGGTGAGGACCATCTGAAAAAAAGGATGGAAAGTGAAATATCTTCAAGAAGTGATCACTTTCTCCCTGATCAGTTATTAGAAATTCTTGGATAAAATAACTACCCTTTCATCAGTTGCATGAAGAAATTTCCTCTTTCCTCAAAATTTTTGAACTGATCATAACTAGGCGCTGCCGGAGAGAGGAGAACAATATCTTTACTTTCCGCATTTTCCTTCACCCACTCTGAAAGTTCTTCAAGATCAGCAAACAATAAAACCGGACGGTCGTTCAATCCTGCGGCATTGCATTCTTTTTCAATCCGTTTGCCATTTGAAGGCAATAAAAGTACAGCTCTGATAGAAAAGCGCTTCTGAATATAGTCAATAAGATCGCTATAGTCCTGCCCTCTATCCGTTCCACCTAAAATGAGTATAATATCTTGGTCTGGATAGGTTTTTAGAGCGGCCAGCGCGCTTTGCGGTGTGGTTGAAATGCTATCATTTACACAAGTAAAACCGTTCTTGGCCGTAAATTCCTGCATGCGGTGAACAAGCGGTGAAAAGCTTTGAACATATTTTTGGACTTGCGTTAAATCCAGCTTCAAAAAATCACAAATGGCCAAAACAGCTCTGATATTTTCCTGATTATGATCTCCTTTTAAGCGGGTCTCTATCCACTCATACTCCTGGTCATTAAACCAAGTGATATCTTTGGAACAATATAGGAGCTTTTCCTTTAAAAGCTCATTGCGCGCATTGGCAATGACCGGAAAATCTTGCTCTAAACGTAAAGGGCTGAGCTTATCGTTAAAATAATTCTCATGTGTTTCGTGCCATTGCAAATGCTCAGGAAAAAGATTTGTGATCACGAAAAGCTCAGGCGGATATTGCAGATCAGCCAGTTGATAAGATGATAACTCAATCACCGTATAGTCTGTTTCCTCTTTTACATCAATCAAGGGGACGCCGATATTCCCGCCTAGAGAAACGGACAAACCCACCTCACCCATCACATGATAAAGCAGACTTGCCGTTGTACTTTTCCCCTTTGTGCCGGTGATCACAATTTTTTTTGTCTTTTGATTATTTGCAAACCATAAATTTGTAGCACTGGAAAATTTTGTACCCTTTTCTTTTGCGGATTTGATCTCGGGTCGGTACAAGCTCACCCCCGGGCTTTTGAAAATCAGATCAAAATTCCCCGCTGCAATTGCTTCCACAGCCTCCTTTCCCACGAGAACCGAAGCATCTTCAGGCTCTTGTGAAAGTGGTGTATCCGATAAAACCATAATATCACTATATTCACTTTTGAGGGTTTTATAGAGCGCCTGCCCCTCTTTCCCGAACCCCCAAATGGCCACCTTATGAGAATGGTTCATAGATACCTCTAGCCCCATAATTTATCGGGCATGACAAGGCCGTTTTGATACTTTACACCATACGCACGGTCTTTTTTGAGCCAACCCGGACCGTCCAGATCAGCCAAATCGCAATTCTGGGCGAGCAAAATATGCGGCGCAATCGCCAGCGACGTACAAACCATGCATCCAATCATGGTTTGGATGTTTTTCCCTTTGTCATTAAGCTCTTTAATTTTTTCAACCATCTCCAAAGCATGAGTCAAACCGCCCGACTTATCAAGTTTAATATTCACCATACCGTATAACTCACCCTTATCATCCAAATCATCCACCGTGTGAATGCTCTCATCACCACATATAATGATGGGAGCTGCATCATAATTCGCCAAGAGCTCGTCCTGATCCTTTGGCAAGGGCTGTTCAATCATATAAACGCCGAGCTCTTGCGCCTGATCGATAAAGCGCCGGAGCTGATCAAAAGACCAGCTTTCATTGGCATCAATCACAATTTTTACATCAGGCCGCGCTTCGTGGATCGCACGCAAACGTAGTAAATCTTCTTCACCTCCACCCAATTTGATCTTGAGAGTTTTATATTCGCCAACCCCTCGCGCAGAGTTTGCCATTTCCTCCGGCGAAGATAGAGAAATAGTTTGAACCGTTGCGACAGGATGAACGTCGCCCTTTCCACCTATTAAATGCCATACGCTTTGGCCAGATTTTTTAGCTTCCAGATCCCATAGTGCGCAATCTATCGCGTTACGCGCCGCGCCTGCGTTAAACACTTCGAGCAGCTCCTGTCTTGAAAGACCGCGCTCTATTGACGCGCGCGCAGATTCTATTTGCGCTATCACTCTGTCCGGCGTCTCGCCGTAACGTTCATATGGCCTACATTCCCCGCTTCCCTTATATTTCCCGTCACTAATTTCGACCCTGACAACTTCTATGGAATTTTTAACACTACGCGAGATCGAAAAGCTGCTGCGCAGATCAAAAATTTCTTTGACAACTTCTAAACGGGCCATAATTCATACTTTACCTACAGGGTAGAAAAGCTTTACCACCCCTATACCCTTATGTCAAAAATCATTTTAAGTGTTATCTGCTATCCATTTATTCAAGCATGTGGCAATTTCAATTTCTTTAAAAGGTTTATTAATATAGTCATTCATACCAAAACTTATACATTTTTCACGATCACCAACCATCGCATCTGCGGTTAAAGCAATAATCGGTACTGCTTTGCGGCCTTGTTTCTTTTCAAATTCCCGAATTTTTTGCGTAGCCTCAAACCCGTCCATTTCAGGCATTTGACAATCCATAAAAATAGCGTCGTAAATATTTTCTTTAACGGCTTGCAAGGCCTGTGCCCCATTTTCTACTATATCAATCTGGGCACCAAACTTTTTTAAAACACGTTTAATAACCATCATGTTCAATTTTGCATCGTCCGCAGCCAATATTTTCTTATCCGGATATTGGCGATAAATATCTTCACTATCCGAACTATCTGGATTCAACATTTTCATTAAATTATGACGCGTAATCATTATTTCATCTCTCGTGTCATTTTTTTTACTCTTCGTCGCAATTTTGATAGCGGTAATAATTTGGTCGGACTGAAATGGTTTACTGAAATATCCATCTAATCCCACATTTTGAAGCTCTTCGTAAGACTTTATATCCATAGCGCCAGAAATCATAATCAAAGCCAACCGATTAAATTTTTTCTGTGACCGTACCTTCTTAACAAACTCCAAACCATCCATGTCTTCCATAGCATAATCAATAAGACAGGCATCATATTTTTCTGCGCTCTTATCTAAAATTTCCAGAGCTTCCTTTGCACTAGGGACTTTATCGCTCATAATATCGTGATGCTCAAAAATAGAGGATAAAACTTCACGAACTGCATCATAGTCGTCAACTATCAAAACCCGCAAAGGTGATAATCCTTCAGAAAATAAATTATTATTTTCATACACTCCTTTTTTAAAAATAACATTAAACTCAAATTTTGATCCCCTTCCAACTTCACTTTCAACACTGATCTGCCCTCCCATCATCTCGATCAGTTGCGTTACAATCGCAAGTCCCAATCCTGTACCACCAAATTTACGTGTCGTTGACTCTTCAGCTTGCGAAAATTTATCAAAAATCTTGTTTTGTTTCTCTTGAGGAATACCAATACCGGTGTCCTCAACAGTAAAGACTATATCAACTTCTTCTTTGTCATCCTCTTTTCTCTCTACCGCGCGGATAATTACATGCCCTTCCGATGTAAATTTCAAAGCATTACTAATAATATTGGCAAAAACTTGTTTAATACGAACCACATCACCAATTAAGTAAGGCGAAAGGTTAGGGTCAATCTCCATGAGCAGCTCAATCCCTTTTTCACGCGCCTGAAAAGAATATAAATTGGCAACTTCATGCAAAGCTTCCAGTAAGTTAAAATTAGCTTTTTCAAGAACCAGTTTCCCAGCCTCTATCTTTGAAATATCAATAATGTCATTTATAATACTTAAAAGCGTATCACCCGACACCTTAATTGCATTAGCACACTCCGCCTGATCCGGATCAAGTTTTGATTCCAAAAGAAAGTTCGACATACCCAAAATTGCATTCATTGGTGTACGTATTTCGTGCGACATATTCGCTAAAAAATCACTTTTGGTTCGACTAGCCTCTTCTGCCCTGTCTTTGGATCTTATTAAATCGATGGTTTGTTCTTGAACACGTTTTTCCAAATTATCGCGGCTATCTTTTAATTGCATACGTGCTCGCTCAATCGAATTAGCAATGAAGAACCGAGCATAAAGAATGGTCAGAAGAAAAACCAAAAAACCAATACCCAATATAATTTTTTGCTTCAAAAACAAGGATTTTGTTTTCTTTTCTAAGTGTTTTTGAATTTTCTTTACAGCCGCATCTTGTGCCCGAAGCGTTGTAGAGAGTTGTACAGAAAGATCATCATAACGTGGTGTATCAATGATCGTTTTAACGTCAGATTGAAGCGTCGTCACAGCAAGACGTTAAAGGTATTCCCACTCTTCCTGAGAACCTAATAAGGCCTGCCTGATATTTTCATCTGCAAAAGCTTCTATCTCAAGTGTTTTTTTTCCATCAACACTAAGAATAACTCTGCCGCCTTCAAGAAGCCCTCTATAGTTATTTTCGATATGTTTTTCATCCCGTTGCGCTGCTATATTATTCCTAGAAACTTCTTGCCAATTCTGCGTTGCATGTGCCGCAATAATAATTGAAGTACGATGTGTATAACGTACAAGCAACATGCGCTGTAAACTAGCAGCATTTAATATGGCGCTACCATCTTTATTCTGGCTTATACTGTGGTTGAAAAAAAAGTAAGACCCAACAAGAAGAACTAAAAAAAGACTCAATAAACAAGATAGCTGCAAGAAAACCATATTGCCGGAATATTGGCTTTCATTAATTTCTGAAACCTTTTGTTCAGATTTATTATGCAGGCTTAAAGTAAGAGCAATTGCGAAAATAGCACTACTAATCATCGCAACAATCATCGCTAATGTACTATAATCCTCATCAAAGCCATAACGG
>JALEGH010000044.1 GCA_022763065.1 Alphaproteobacteria bacterium | reverse complement strand
GCCCCCTGCAGAGCGTTTCATCGATACGGCAGATTCAACGGCCACTGAGAATTATTACAGCACTCTATTTCACGAATTAACTCACTGGACAGGCGCAAAACATCGCCTCGACCGCTTTGCTCTCGAACAATTCTCCAAACGTGATTATGCCTTTGAGGAATTGGTGGCCGAACTTGGCGCGGCCATGACATGTGCCATGACGGGCGTAACCCCCCTACCCCGCGCCGATCACGCTAAATATATAGCTTGTTGGCTCAAAGCCCTGGAGGATGATAAGAAATTTATCTTTTCAGCTGCCTCTCATGCTCAAAAAGCAGTTGATTATCTCTACAGCACCATAGAAACAAAGGGGGCGGCTATGCCGCCACCTTTTTAATATTTGGCATGGATTTATTTTCCAAAATACGAAATATTGTGATGATGAAAGCTTTCTTGATAATGGCCGCCTTTAGTCTGATAGCCTCCCCTGCCCTCGCCGGCGATTTATTTGTGAGGGATGGTGATAGTTTCGTGCTGAATGGACAGGAAATACGCCTCTGGGGCATTGATGCGCCCGAATACCATCAATATTGCTTTCAGGATGAAAAAAGCGTTCCTTGCGGCAAATATGCGCGCCAGAGGCTCGAAAACCTCATGAAGGGTGAAGCCGTCAGCTGTGAGCGCATCAACACAGACCGCTACAAACGCATGGTGGCACGGTGTTCGGTACGCGGTGAAGATCTTGGGCGCTTGATGGTCGGTTCTGGCTTTGCTTTCGATTATACACGCTATAGCCGCGGTGCTTATTCTGCTGAACAAAAAACCGCGAAGAATGAACGTCGCGGCCTCTGGTCAATGGATTTTGAATTTCCCTGGATTTATAAGCGGAGAAAGTAAGTCCCCTACCCTACCCTGCTTTAGCCAAATAATTTTTTGAAGAAAGGCTTGTTCTTCTCTGCCTCTTCTTCTTCGGCTTTTTTCTTTTCCATTTCCTCTTGGCGTTTTTTCAAAGCCTGGCGGCGTGCTTCTTCTTTTTTGCGTGCTTCTTCTTTTTGATCTTCGATTTCTTTTTTCAAAGCCTGGACAGTCTGTTTTAGCTCATCCTGATCGTCATTGGATTTTGCTCCACGCTGATCTTCAAGCAAGCGCGTGAAGTTTTTAATGCTATCGCCCTGATTGGCGAGCTGCTCTTTCATATATTCTTCAAACTGCTTAGCCGTCTCCCGCTCGCGTTTTCTCTCTTCCTGTTCTTTTTTAAGCATTTCTTCCAAATGTTCACTACGCTTTTTTTCTGCTTCAAGACGTTCTTGTAAGACAGCTACTTGCCCCCCTGCCCCGCTATTTTGCTCGTTTTGACGTTCCTGACGTTTTTCTACATCTTTAGAATCGTCTGAATCATCCGGTGATTTAAGTGTTTTATAGACCCTTTGAAGCTCCGATACGTTAATCATCTTCTTCTCTTTGGGCCCAGTTTCAAATGACAAAGTCCCAGAATCAATGTCATTATAAATTGTGGCGCGGCTGACACCTGCCATCTTGGCTGCTTCTGTTATGCTGACTTGTGACATTTGACACTCCTTACAGATTTAAACGTTACTGACACCATAATAATTAGCAAATTACGTCGAATCTGTCACCCTGTAAATTAACGTCAAAAACGTCATAAGTGACGTAAGTTTACAAAATATGACGTAACTATACATTCTAATGTTGTAAATAAATGTCAGAAGCGTAAACGTAAGTTACGTTACATATTTCGTAAAGCATTGCTATACAACAATAATAAAAACAGGTGACGGGATATTGACATTTTTTGAGTGTCAAAAGTGTCGGTTGCGAAAGTTACGTCTATCTGATAAGTTAAAACTATTCCGATTCCCTTCCTTGGGGAATCAAATTTCCACACTTAACCACACCTAATTGGAAAGGAGCGCACTAATAGTCTTGTAGGATTTCTCAGATAAGGAAAAACCGCCGTTGGCGCGGCGGTCTTCAAAAAATTTGAAAGCGAACTTTCTCAACAAATCTATTTAGATGGTATCGCTATTCGAATCAGGGTGCAAGTCTTAATTGACTTCTGCAAACCCTTTTTTGCGGCCTTATCCACAGTGATTTAGAGACTTCGCGAAGATACTCATGCAAAGTGATATATCCCATCAAATACAATCTCCCGGGGGAGGGCGCATCGCTTCTCCCAAACTTAGACACTCACTGGAACAATGTGAAGAATTTGACGGTCTTGAAAAAAACGTCAATCGATACGATCTTCTTCTTCTGGTCAAAAGGGTAGGGAAGGCCGCCGGCTTTACCCCGCGTATGATTGCGCTGCTCGATTACTATATGAGCTTCACGCGTGATATTGACTGGGAAGAGGGGGGACGTCCGATCGTCTATCAATCTTTGGCCAAAACAGCCCTTGATATGGGGGTTTCCGAACGCCAGATCCAAATCCTGGAAAACCAGCTTTTCGAAGTAGGGGCCTTAACCTGGCATGATAGCGGCAACCATCGCCGTTTCGGTCATCGCTGTGAGGAGACAGGCCAAATCTTGTTTGCCTATGGCGCCGAACTCACACCTTTGGCGTATTTAAAGGAAGCGTTAGAGAATAAACTGCAAGAAAAGCAGCTCTATGATAAAGCCTGGATGGAAACCAAGCGCCAGATTTCATACTACCGCCGTCAAATCCGTAGCATTTTGCTTGAAGCCGAGATGGGAGCAGGGGAGTCTGATGAGGTTTTTATGCTCGAAGAGGCCGATTTAATCGAATTTAACGGCCGCTATGAAAAGATCGCGGTCTCAATTCGCACCTATATGGATTTAATAGCCCTTAGAGAGCTTCTTGATAAGCATAAAGAACTCCACGCAGTTTTGAGCGAGAAAGTTGCCGAGCATGATCAGAAGGCTTCTAGAGACGTCAATAACGATAAATTGTTGGATAAAGATTCATCCAAGGACGAGTCAAATGACGTTCACTACAAATATACAAATAAAAAACAACTTAATAAATTAAGTACTCGTAGGTCTTCGTCCAATTTCCTTCAAGAAGGAGTAGCCGACCCTTCAAAGCCTCAAAGTAAGGCCGGTGAAGAAGGAAAGGGGAGCAAAATAGAGAGAAAAGAGGAATCATCACAAGGAAATTCTACCATTCTTTCTACAGGGCTTCAGCATGTAACCCTCAAGCAGCTTCTCAATATTTCAAGTGATCGTTTAAAATCCCAGCTTCCGATGGAGCCGCGACCAATGAACGCCAATGATTTTGTTGAAGCGTCTTACGGTCTCATCAAAATGCTTGGAATTTCGCAAAATTCCTGGGGTCATGCGTGTCTGACCTTGGGCCGGATAGGCGCCGCCGTGTGTGTGATATTGACCGATCAGGCCAATTTACGTGAAGAAAACCGCGTCAGAAAGCCCGGTGCTTACTTCAATGCGATGGTCAACCGCGCCAAAACCGGTGATTTAAAACTCCATAAATCTGTAATGGGTCATTTGAAGCGCGATTTGCCGCTTGATGCCAGTAATTCCAACGAACAACTTCATTCAAAGAAAGGATAATCCAATGAATTTACAAAGATACACCCTTCAAAAACGCTTTTTGCCGTTTAAAACGAAATCTCTCTATCCGCACCGTTTGCATAGCCGCTATTTTTATACCGATGCGGTTCGCGCTTCGATCTATAGCGATGATACGCTTGGCTTTGTCGAACATATTTTTGCCCTGCAAGCTAAAGAGCCGGCTTTGCGCGAGGCATCGGTCCAGTATTGGGATTTTAAAAATCTCAAAGACGGGCATGTGATGTTTATGTGCCGTGACCATAAGGGTAGGGAGCTTTACTTTAAAAGTTTTTGTGCGCCAGAAGCCAAAATCCAGGATATTTCCTTTATGCTGCGCAGCAATATTCTCGATCTGGCTGTTTAAATATCAAAAGATGGGCTCAATTTTGTAGAGCGCGTCTTTATTTTTTTTTGGTTTATATTCCTATTTGTTCTTGTAATGTTCTGCTTTTTGGGTCATATCTGCTTTTATGTGGAATGCCGTAGTCAGACAAAAACCAAGAGATATCTTGCAAAAAGAAGCTATTGAGACGCTTGAATATGCCGTCCAGAATTGTATTGAGCACGATGTTCGCGGTG
>JALEGH010000043.1 GCA_022763065.1 Alphaproteobacteria bacterium | reverse complement strand
CTTGGTGGGGGTATGGGCAATGTGAAGGAGCTTTATGAGATGGTTCCGGCTATTTGGAGCAAATATGTTTTTTCCGACACTGTTCATACAAAGCTGGTACCGCCGCGACACGGCGATTCATCTGGTGTGCGCGGTGCCGCATGGCTTTGGGATGAAGAAGAATATCATTTAGGCTTGCCAAAAGCCGCCTAGGTCCTAAAGACTAACTTTTCCAAGGGCTGGCTTTACGACGTGACCTAAAGCGCTCACGCGTGGTCCAGTTGGTGCGCGGGTGATCCAAAGACCAAGGACTAACGGTTTCGGCGTGGGAAACGCGGGGACTTTTACGCCGGTGCAATTCCGGTAAATCAGGAATGGGGGTTGCGGTGGTGTCGGATATGGCGCGAATGCGCTTATCTATCGGGGGGTGGGTGGCAAACAACCCCAAAAACGGTATCCGGTTTTCAATACACATCATATTGACATCCATCGGCATTTTGGGGATTTGCTCCGCCCCGCTAATACGTAGTAATGCACGCATCATCCCTTCGGGGTTTCTGGTCATTTGAACCGCGCCCGCATCGGCCATATATTCCCGCCGCCTTGATAAAGCAAAACGGGTAAAAAGTGTTGCCATATAGCCGACCCAAAGAATAATGGCAATGGCCAGCAGGATGAGCACCCCGTTGCCACGATTTTGGCCTGAACCTGATCCGGCGCGCGATCTGGGAACCCAAAGCGCGTAGCGGACATTGCTCCACACCATTTGCGCGGCAAAGCCGACCATGCTGGTAAATATAATGGTGACAATCAAAAGACGTACATCCCGGTTCAGGATATGGGCGAGCTCATGCGCCAATACCGCTTCTACCTCGTCCTTGGATAAAGAATGCAGCAATCCCCGTGTGACCGTGACGCAATAGGTTTTGTCGTTAACTCCGCTGGCGAAAGCATTGCGGGCGTGGGTTTCAATGATCTCCAATCGCGGCATTTTCATGCCCACAGAGATACATAAGTTTTCCAGCAGATTGTAAAGCTCGGGCTCTTCCTTGCGGGTAACGGGGTGGGAGTGGCTCATATTCCGGATCATGCGCGTATGAAAAAACCATGCAATCATGAACCAGAGCCCGACAACAAGGAGGATAACAGGCCAGTACGCATACAGGATAGAAGTGGCAAAATCTCCGGCATATTCGAAATTTCCGGCGCCTGTATTCATCACCCCGAGCGCCCATGCAATAACCCAAACCAGCCCCATAATCAAAAAAGGATAAAAAGCCAATAACCCAATGGACTTCAAATTATTGTTCCAGATATGGGTTTGCAGGCCGGTTTTGGGTGTAGTAACGTTCATTCGGATAGTTTTACGCGGCAACTTAAACGGTGCAACAAGATAATTATTGACATAATATATAATAATTGTTAGCGTTTTGGGACGATCAAGCATCATGTTTAAGCAATAAAAAACAAAAGGGAGGAAATAAATGGAAACTACGAAGAGCTTAACATCAAGTTTTGGATTAGACGTTCCTGCACCGGGACAGGTCGCTATTTACGGAACCGACATCATAGCCATTAAAAAAGACCATAAAACATCTTGCCCTTTTGAATCAATTCGCAGCCCTGAAAATGCAGGGCAAGTTCAAATTTGCGATATTGAAAAGACGGATAATTTATCGGAGTGCTCTTTTATTGGCTTTGTTTATTATGGCTGTGCGCCGGCGCTGGGCAAACATCTCATCCAATCCCAATATGTTGGAAAAGATGAAACAGGAAATGAAAGTGTTTCACATGGGCTTATTTACGCTTTAGATGACCAGCAAATTTCAGACCTCATGATCGACTGGATGAATAAAGCACGCATGAACAAAGATGATGCAACACTTCGAAGAGCTGGCAAGATGCATGAAGAAATTCTTCAAACTCCGGGTTTTCTTCTTGCGCGTGGTATGGGCACGGAAGTAGACAACAGATTATGGCCTAACTAGGTTTGGAAGCCTAGATTGCACAATGCATAACAATATCGCAAAAATAGCAAGATTATCGGATTGCCCTGATGCGTTGAAATCGGTCGAATCGATTTTCTTTGAATCCTCGAGCGTTCAGTCTTTTGAAAGTGAAGAGGCAAGAAAAGCGTTCAAGGCCAAATGGCTGGATTACTACACACAAAATGCGCCTGAAGATGTGTTGCTGGCTATGTCTGAAAAAGGCGAGGTGATGGGGTATCTGAGCGCTTGTTTTAATTCAAAGGCCGCTAAACCCCTTTACGACTTGTTACATTTTTACGGTGCATTTGATGAGGACTATGAAGACTATCCAGCGCATTTGCACATCAATGTGTCAGGTGATTTTCGTAGTGCTGGTGTCGGGGCGGTCCTTATCAAAGAATTTCTGGATCTCTGTCGTCAAAAAGGGGCAAAGGGAGCCCATTTAATCACTGGTCCACATGCCAGAAATATCCGCTTTTATGAACGCAATGGATTTTTGCCTGTGTCTATTCGAACGGGTCGGCTTTTGATGGGGCAAAAGCTCTAGAGCCTATTTTTACGGGTGACCGAACTTGGCGTTGGGCGCTTTTTCAACCGCTTCGCGTTCTTCGTCACTAACCTCGTAAAATTCCTCTTCCTTGAAGCCGAAATATTTGGCGATCAAATTGGCCGGAAATTGCTGAATCGCGGTGTTATACTCGCTGGTGGCATTATTGAAGAAGCGCCGTGCGGCAGCGAGTTTATTTTCAATATCGCTGAGCTCATCCATTAATTTTTGGAAATTTTGATCGGCTTTCAAATCCGGGTAATTTTCCGCCACCGCATTGAGGTTGATGAGCGCCTGCCCCAGCCCCTTTTCAGCCTCAAGACGCTCCCCTGCTGTTGCTGCGTCGCTTACTTTGGCGCGGAACTGTGTGACTTTCTCAAATACTCCTTTTTCATGGGCGGCGTAGCCCTTCACCGTTTCGACCAAGTTGGGAATGAGGTCAAAGCGGGCTTTAAGCTGCACATCTATATCGGCATAGGCATTATTGCGGTTTTGGCGCAGGGCCACCAACCGGTTATAAAGGCTGGCAACAATAGCGGCGATAATGGCCAAAACACCAAGCGGGGCAAGTAATTCCATGAGGTTTTTCCTTAAAACTGTGACTTATTTCTCAGTAAACATAGCCTAAAAAACCAAGTGGTACAATTTGTACAATAAAATAATCTCTTTTGCTTTGTTTTTCTAACTGCCGTAAAATAAAAGGGTCATTTTTTCAAAAAATATAAGGACATCCTTTTATGCGCATTCTTGTTCTCATCCTCCTTCTATTTTGTCTGCCTCTATCGGCGCAAGCACAAAGCAATCTGCCCGATATGCCAGAAGCTCTACAGCTTTTAACTGAGCGCGGCGCGCAGGTGCGCTTTTTGGGCAAACGGCATGGCATGGATGGCTGGGTCGCGATTTATCAGGGGCAAGAGCAATACTATTATGTGACGCCCAACGGTGAAGGGTTTTTGATGGGCATTATGTTTGATAAGGACGGCGAAATGGTGACCCTGAAACAGGTGCGTGATTTGCAACAACAAAGCGGGGATGTACTGGATTCTCTGGCAGTTGATAAAAAATTCGATGATCAGGACCTCTCCAAGGCCATCAAGGAGACCAATAAGGCCTTTGAATACAAATCACCAGCGGAGCGCATGTTCGCCGATGTCAGCAATAGTAATTGGATCAAATTCGGTAGCAATGATGCGCCTGTGATTTATTCCTTCATGGACCCGCAATGCCCGCATTGTCACCAATTCATGGAGGATTTGAAAGAAAACTATATTGAAAAAGGGTTGGTGCAGGTACGGATGATCCCTGTTGGTTTCCGCGATGATACGCTGGCGCAGGCGGCATTTTTACTGGCCGCCCCCGATGCGGCCCCGCGCTGGTTTAAACATCTGGAGGGTGATGAGACGGCGTTGCCGGTTCAAAATACGATCAGCACACAAGGCATTCAAAAAAATCTGGCTCTGATGCAGGCATGGAAATTTAGCGTCACACCAATGACGATTTATCGGGGCAAAGACGGCAAGGTGAAGATCATTCGTGGACGGGCCAGCAATATGGCTGACATTCTGGCAGATTTACCAAATGCGGCCCCAACAAGCAAAGAATTGACGGGCTCGAGCACCTTGCCTGATGCACCATAATTGCATAAGGTCCGTTTGTTGATGATAAGGAATCTCAGGTGAATTTAACAGGATTGAAAGTTCAGATACTTGAAAAGATCGGCGCGCCCTTGGCGGCTGCTATTGACTGCGTTGTTTCGGCTTCAGACGGTGACGAAGAGGTGAAAAGCGCCGAAGATATGGCCAAGATGCTCTCTCAGGCGGTGGAGATGAGCATTCATCTTTCTCAAGCGCTTGATATCAAGGGAGAGGAAGAAGAAGCGGACTCTATCCGTGTGGCCTTGGCGGCCTTGGTCGCTCCGCTTTTGGGAGAATTTTACCGTCAAAATAATCAGGTGCCGGATGAAGCGGGCATTAAGCGCTTAAATGAATCATTCGAGGCCGTATTGGCGTTTGCCGAGAATTTTAAATCCGCGCAAGACCAGAAATCCCGCCTTGTGACATTAACAGGGGAAGCACCGCTTTTTGATGATACACAAACAACGCTGGTGACGTTGCAGGCCCTGACACCGGTGATGAATGCTATTGCGGAATTCCCCTTCGGTCAGCCGGAGAAAAAATTGCTGCAAGATGTGGCTGGCAAGCTCGAAGATTATGCTGATGATATGGCAGAGAAGGCTTTGCTTGATAAGGAAGACAAGCTTAGCCGGCTCTTAATTTTTAAGGCGCTCGCGCAGATTTATGCCGCTTGCCACCGCGCGGAAACGGCGCGCCTGACGCAGCAAAATAATGGTGAGGATGCGGGGGCTCCCTCTCCTGATGTGGTGTGGGAAGCTTTTGCCCTGCGCCTTGCCATGGTTGAGGCCGTGATTGTGCCGGGTGCGGGCGAAGAGCAAGAGGTCGCGCCGGCACCGGTTCTGGACGTGAGCGCGGAGACGGATGCGCAATCAGGTGAACCACAACAACAAGAGGCACCTGCCGCTGCACCGCCGCCAGCCGATGGTGGCGGTCCGATGGGGTTTTTTAAACCCGGGGCGAAGCCCGCAGATACACCGGCGGAAACGGGAGAGGCTCCTGAACCACCGACGGAACCGCCCGCTACACCACCGCCTTCTGCACCGCCACCTGCGGCAGAGGAGACAGATGCTCCTCCTGCTTCTCCTCCGTCTGGCAACCCGATGGGATTCTTTAAACCGGGTGCGAAACCCGCAAGTGAGGGGGATGAAGATGGCGATGATAACGGGGAAGGGACCGTGGTATGACCAAGATTATCGCCGCTTGTCTTATGTTGGCCGCTCAGACTTATGCCGTTCCGCCGGCGGTGCTGGTGGGTATTTATCAGGTGGAAGGCGGTACACCCGGGCAGGCCGTTGGCCCCAATGATAACGGGACTTATGATTTGGGACCAATGCAGATCAACACGGTCTGGATTCCGGAATTGGCGCAGCATTGGGGCGTGGCCAATAACACTGCCTTACAATGGGTGAAGAATGATCCGTGTACCAATATGGGTGTGGCGGCGTGGATTTTACGCAACCACATAGATGAGACTGGTGATCTGGCTCAGGCCATTGCCCATTATCACTCCCGCACCCCACGCTTTGGCTATGCCTATCGTGGCAGGGTTGTCACCGCCATGCGTTCCAAGGGTTTGCTTCGCGATGATGCGACGAAGTAAATAAGGTAAAAGCCTGCCTATAACTGCTTGCCAAGGACTTGTTATAAAAGCCCTAAGCCGTTAGAGTTTAAGGTGTTTGTCTGATTCGCACCAACTTGATGAGTACCGAAAAATACCTGATGCAAAATTGTAAAAACTTTCATTGCAAAAGCACGATGATCATAAGCGGGGTTTGTTTGTTAGCCCTGTTTTTGGTGAGCGCGTGTTCAGGTAATTTGATTAAAAAGGATCGTCATCACCGTGACCCGCAGGTGGTCACCTCTCCAGATAAGGTGTCATTGATGTTGGCGCAAGCAGCCGATAAGGCATCAAACGCGCTGGAGGAGCTGGCTGCGATTGAACAATCAAGATCTCCCGCCGTGGCGGTTCAGCCCATCCATAATGCGCCGCCGGAGTTGATGCGGGCCATGACCATCACATGGATGGGGCCGGTTGAACCTTTGCTTAAAAAACTGGCAGACCGGGCCAGCTATACCTTTATTTCTATCGGTGATAAACCGCCTGTTCCGCTCAATGTGAGTATTGATGCGGAAAACAAGCCTGTGATCGATATCATGCGCGATGCCGGATTGCAGCTGGGCGTTCGTGCAGATGTGAAAATTGATAGCACACGCCGCATGGTTGAGGTACATTACGCGCCGGTGACGGGCGTGGGGAGGTAGGACCTCTCATGCGTTTGAGATTTTTCATTCTTTTCTTTTTTGTTATTTTCTTTGCCCTGATTTTTGCAAGTGCGCCGCCGGCCTTGGCACAACTTGATCTGGACGGCTTAAGCGGTGAAAGTGGTGAGCTCGGCGGATTAACCGATGATTTTGATCCGCCTAATATTGAAGATTTCATTTCAATTGAAAAAGAAAAAAATTTTGAAGAAGAGGCAAATGAGCTCCCCTTTGACATTAAAGGCGATGCGCAAAAAGAGGCGGCTTTATCTTACGGCGCGCGCGGCGGGTTGGCGTGGCGGACCTGGCATATCAGGCAAGAACTTGAAGAACGTGCCAGATATCTGGACAAGGTTTTTGACTTTAGGCAGCTTCTCATTCCTGCCCCGTCCGGATTACTGATCGAACCGCCAATCGTGTCACAGTCATTGGATGCGATGATTATTGATGGTAAAGGAATAGACGCCGCCGTGGCGGACCGCGTGCTTCTAATCAACCGCAATGCCCGTATCGTCAGTGCGCCAAGGACGTGGCGTGCCTATTTGGAGCGTCAATGGGGTGATACTGATGCGCCACCCGATGTGTTGCGTCCGGCGGATAAAGAAGAGCGCAAGGTTTGGGAAAAAAATATCCGTGAGGGTTGGCAAAAAGGTGTCGAGCAAGCCGATGAAATTTTTCAACAAGACCTTAATCAACTTGTTGGTGACTACCAAGGAATGATCAGATACCGCACTTTATTGGCGCAAGGGATGATCTCACCCCCCTATGCGCTTCAGGTTGACCGGGGCGTGACCGGCGGCGGCGATGAAATGCGTATCGGTGACCGCGCCGTATCTTTGACGGAACTTCCCAAACTTCAAACAAGGTATAAGCAATGGCAGCCCGCAAACCGGTAAGTATCCTTAAAGGAAAGGATAACATTGCCTCCACCTGGCCGGATGAACCGCCACGCTTTACCGATGATATGGTGGATGATTTCTTGCTGTGGTGTGTGAAGAAAAACTCTTCCGATATTACTATTCAAACAGACAGGCCGGTTTATAACGAGATTTACGGCGTGCTTTATCCGGGAACTTACAGACCCGTCGATGCGGCGGATATGAATGTCTTTTTGACCAAGATTTATGGTCCTGAAGCAGGTGCCCGGCTGGCCTCAGGAAATGATCTGGATTTGTCCTATGAAATCAGGCCGGACCGCTATACCCGTATTCGTTTCAGGGTGAACGTGACGGCCGTACTCTCGCGTGGCCGGGATAGTGCGCAAATTACCATGCGGGTTTTGCCGAGCGAACCGCCGACCATGAGTGATCTCAATGTTGAAGATGATGTGATTAATTCATGGAATCCGCGTCAGGGGATGGTGATTGTCACCGGCCCGACCGGATCGGGAAAAACAACGCTTTTGGCCGCCGGTATCCGTATGTTGATGGAGCGCAAACGTGGGGCCGGAAAAATTGTGTGTTATGAATCGCCGATTGAATATGTGTATGATGCGATCAAATCACCGCGCTCGCTCATTTCGCAGACGGAAATTCCAAGGCACCTGCCTGATTTTGCCAGAGGGGTCAGAAACGCGCTGCGGCGCAAACCCAATATTATTCTGGTCGGTGAGGCGCGGGATACCGAAACCATTGCGGCAGCCATTGAGGCTTCACAAACCGGTCACACCGTGTTTACCACCACTCACACGATTGGCGTGGCTGCGACTATTCAACGGATGGTTTCAACTTTTGAGCCTAATGAAAGGTCGGAGCGTGCCTATGCCTTGATGGAAACTGTACGTCTGGTGGTGACGCAGACTTTGGTGCCCAAACTTTCCGGTGGGCGTTTGGGTGTACGCGAATGGATGCGCTTTACCGATGAGGTGCGTGATAAGCTCATGGATATGGATTTCAAGGACTGGCCTTCGGAAATTCAGCGAATTCTCCCCTTTTACGGCCAGCCCATGGCCAAAAGCGCGGAGAAATTCTTCGAGGCTGGTGAGATTGACAGGCGCACCTATATCATGCTCTCCAGCTCCACCGGTGCTGGCGGCGGGGAATAAGGTTGTTTTTTAAAATTTCACTAGGAAACCGTTATTGATACGAAATAAAAAAACAATTATTGGTTGGGAGGAGTGGTGTGCTTTACCGGATCTCGGCTTGCCCGGCGTAAAAGCAAAGGTAGATACAGGTGCCAAAACATCTGCATTGCATGCCTTCGATATAGAGCCTTTCAAGCGGGACAATCAGGAATTTGTACGTTTTAAAATCCACCCCGTTCAACAAAATAAAACATTGGAACGGGTTTGTATAACGCCTCTTGTCAATCGTCGTAATGTTATAAGCTCCAATGGCGAGCGGGAAAGGCGCTATGTTATTTTAACGCCTATTGTATTTTTAAACGGTTTGAGTATAGATACGGAAATAACATTAACATCAAGACACAAGATGGCGTTTCGTATGTTGCTTGGCCGTAATGCCCTTAGAATGGCAAAACTTGTTGTAGATTCGTCCAAAGCTTTGACTTTGGGCAAGATTTCGAATGTGGCGGAGCTTTATACTCAAAATACTGAAAGAGATGAGATATGAAGATTGCAGTTTTAGCTTCCAACCCTGATATATACTCAAACCAACGCCTGATGGAAGCGGGTAAAGAGCGCGGCCATGAAATGCATTTTATCGCCATTAAGAATTGTTACATGGATATTACGGCCCGAAAACCTGAAATTCACTATCGTGGAAGCGAAATATTAAAGAAATTCGATGCTGTTATTCCGCGCATACGCCCTTCTATGACATTTTATGCCATGGCTGTTTTGCGTCAATTTGAGATGCAAGGCGCTTATTTGCTCAATGGTCCGATTTCAATTGGCCGCGCACAGGATAAGCTCAGAACTATGCAGCTTTTATGCAGCAAGAATATTGATATTCCGCGTACAGGATTTGCCAATTCACCTTTGGATACAAAAGATGTGATTGAAACGGTTGGCGGCGCACCGGTTGTTATCAAGCTTTTGGAAGGAACGCAGGGCAAGGGCGTCGTTTTGGCTGAAACCGCCAAAGCAGCAGAAAGTGTTATTAATGCGTTTAAAAGCTTGCGGGCTAATATTTTGGTACAAGAATATATCAAGGAATCCGCTGGGGTTGATTTACGCTGTTTTGTTATAGGTGATAAAGTTGTCGCCGCGATGGAACGGCATGCAGCAAAAGGAGAGTTTAGAGCCAATATTCATTTGGGCGGAACAGGGCATAAAGTCAAAATCACTCCGGCAGAACGTAAAATTGCTGTGGCCGCCGCCAAGGTTGTTGGATTAAAAGTATGTGGCGTTGATATGATCCGCTCCAATAGTGGCCCAAAAGTTTTAGAGGTAAACTCCTCACCGGGTCTTGAAGGAGTAGAAGCAGCCACAAATAAAAATATTGCCGGATTGATGATCGAACACGTTGAAAAGTAAATAACGAAAAAAAGATTGAAAAAAACGGACAAGGTTTAAAATATTTGCTCATAACGGCATATGTAAGGTAGAATGACCAAATGGGCGTAGTTGAAGATACCCAGGAAGAGAAAGTCAATTGGCACTGGCGCAATACCATGCGGCCGGTGCGTTTTTTCGGGATGGATGCGAGAGCAGCGATCCCGTTTTTTGTCTTGTTGGTTTATTTCCGCCCGATCAGCCTGTTTCTGACCTTTGTCAGTACGGTGATTTTTGTTTCGCTGGAAAAGCGGGGGCTAAGCTTCTCTGCTGCCATGCGGGCTTTACGCTCCTGGTTAAATGGCCAGAAACGCCCGGCTTGGGTATCGCTTCACCGGCGGCGCTTTATTGATTACGGGTAAAATATCCAACCTTTCACCTTTCTTTCCTTGTTTTTTGTGTGCAGCCACGATAGCTTTTCCCTTAAAAGAAATCGTTGTTTTTTGTGAGAAGGTGTCTAGCCATGCGTGGCTTATTTATTTTTGTTTTGTTTTTAAGTGCAACTTTTATTTCAGGCGTTTGTTACGCCGGGTTTGAATGGTTGCCGCCAGCACAAAATCCAGCTCCCATTATGATTGAAAAAGAGACCAGCGTGTCGCGCTCTGTCATGTCAGATACGCAGGCAATGGCCGCACCGTCAGTGCCTGTAATGTCGGAGCCATTAGGGGGCGTAGCTTCTATGGCAGCACCTCAACGCGCTATTCAAAAATTACATACGCAAAATTTGTCGGGTGGGGGGCTTTATATTGACCCTTATCCGCTCCAACAGGGCGCTGAAAAATCGGCGCGCTTGAGTGCCCGTTCTGTGGGCCAAGCGATGGCCGAAGAAGCGCGTGTTTTGAACCCGCTTCGTTTGGGGGCGGGCTTGAAAACCGGCGCGCAACCAGAAGCGGCCAAAATTGAAAATTTGCGCTATGCACCTGAAGCTCATCAAGCCGGTAGCGGAGATAATGTCGCGGCGATGTATGCGGATAACCCAATGTCTTCTACCCCTTCCATGACGCCCGCCCCTTCAATGGCAACGGGTAATCAGGATATTGCGGCCTTTAACGCCGCATTTGACCGGCAATATGGGACTGCTCCGGGTGTTGTGGCAGGTCGCGGCACGCCTAATGTCATGTATGAGCAGGCTGTCGGTTTTGGTAAAGACTTGCCGCTCGCGCTGGCTTTATCACAGGTGGTACCGGAGGGGTTCACTTACCGTTATGCGCCCAATGTGGATGCGGGAGAGATTGTCTCTTGGCAGGGCGGAGTCCCGTGGAATCAGGTGCTGGACCAAATGCTGCGTTCCAAGGGCATGATGGCCGATATTCGCGGCAATGACGTCATTATCCGTCCTCTCGCCCGGCTATAAACATAAATTATTGACATAAGTTTATCTCTGTTATACCTTCCGGTTATATAGAAATTATTTTGGAAGGGTAGCAAAATGAGTAAAGCAAAAAAAGCGGGTATTGCAGTAGGTGTGGTGGCTGTTGCGAGTGTTCTCGCAGGATGTATTGAGAAAGCGCCTGACGAGAAAATAACAAATGCACATGTGCAAAAGTTGTTGGAAAAAGTCAGAGATCCACACGACCTCGTGGGTAAATATCATGTTATGGAAGATTCTGGAGGCAAGCATTTGGGTGTTGTTTTCATTGATGCTGTTGAACCGAGTGCGGGTGGAGATGGTGCAGATTTAACCTGTGTGAAATACAATGCGTTTACGTCCGGTGGGAATATTATTGGATCGGAAACAGCTCTTCGAACTCATTGCGCCTTTAAAAAATAATCTTATCTATTACCGTGCCAAGAAGTTTGTCAGATTAAGGTCTGCGATTAGAGCGGTGACACTGAATGAGGCCTCAAGGCTGATTTGCACCTGTTGGATTTTGGCAACTGTTGAAGTGAGATCCACATCCTCAATCTCGGCAATAGTGCTCTTAAAGGCATTAATTTGAAGCTCGTGCTGCTCTTTAATAAGCTGCGTTTGTGCCTGAGTGAGAGACAGGCGGTATTCATCGGCTTCCAACTGGTCAACGGCTTGTACAATCGTGCGGGCCAGATCATTAATCACCGCATAGAAATTTTCTTGTTTTTCTGCTGATGGAAATGGCGGCGTGTCATCTGCGGCGCGGGTGGCGGTGGGGTCATTGAGGGCACCCGGCGCATGCTCCGGTGGTGGTAAAGTCTTTAAGACACCGATCGCCATGACCAGATCTTTCATGCCTGAGCTATTACCAAGGAGCGTATATTCAAAATCTGAATTATCATCAACGCGCACACGCACATCGCCTGTGGTACCACTGACCAAGGCCTCGGAGTAGCCTAAAATATTTTCATTCACGCCCTGATAGGCGGCAATAAATTCATCGGTGGTGATGGTGCCGTCCCCCCATTCCCCGATAAAGCCCGAAGCCTGAAGCGGCGGGTTGGCAATATCGGTTTCATCGGGCACGAATATTCCCAAAAATGAATCAAACAGACCGTTATCTTCAATAGGTTTAATGGAAGAATCAGATCCGGCGAACAGATACCGTTCTCCGTCTTTGCTGTTGATCATATCAATGATGAAATCATAGACATCGGTAGCAAGTTCTTGAATAGATTCCAAATCCGGCGCGTCGCCTTCTTGAACCGCGACAGTCAAAGAGTTGGAGAGCATGTTGGCCTGCGCGGCGATTTGAGTGATAGAATTATTCATCAAATCAATCCGGCGATGGGCATTGATGATATTGGTTGAATATTGCTCCAGCGCGTTGATATCCGCGCGTGCGCGCTTGGTACGTAAAATATCGGTCCCTAATCCTGAGAATTGCTGCGTCTTTTTGCCGCTGGCAATTTGGGTGCTGAGATCATCAACAGTTTGCTGTTGCACTTTAAGGCGCATGATCTGGTCAATGGATTGTCCTAAAGTCGAGATACCGGTCATCTTGTTTTCTCCTTAAAAAATAAACTCTTACCTGAAGGCGTTAATCAGTTCTTGGAACATTTCATCGGCGGCAGTAATTACGCGCGCGGCAGAGGCATAAGCGGTTTGCACGATAATCAGGTTTGACATTTCCTCATCAATATTAACGCCGGATTTATCAGAAAATTGACGCTGTAAAATACCGCGCAGCGTATCTTCATTTTCATAGGCAGATTGCACTTCCAAAAAATCATGTGCAGTGGCATTGATAATTTTTTGTGAGAAATCCAGCAGGTTTGTAGAACTGTAAATATCGGTTGAAACGGCTGCATTAGGTCCTAAAAAATTATTTCTGAAATTCACAAAACTGCCGGAGCCATTAAAGGTTTCAAACTGATAATTCACATCTGTTGTCGGGGAGTTTGTGGTCACGGTTCCGCCGGAGACGGTGTAACTGCCAAATATTGCGCTGACAATATCAACGGGCTGTGGCAAGGCGGCTAAGGTGGGCTCTAGCGCGCTGGCCGGATCTGAATCAAATGGACCGGCTGTAATGGTAATATCGCCGCCATAAACGGGCCCGGTATCAAGGGGGGCAAAATTGGTATCATCAATACCGGGGCGCAGCGTAAGTGTTCCCGTTCCTGCGTTGTAATCAACATGAAGACCCGGGACTCCGGTTTGCGTTGCATTATTCCATTCCAGCTTGGTGATGAGGTCATTAATGGTTTCACCCGGCTCAATCGTGATATTGACCGGATCATAATTGCCAACCTGAATGTTAAAGTTCGGGTCTTCGGTGACAAAGGTACCTTCCTGAATGCCTAAGCGGTCTAGCGCGTCTGTTCCCATCGCACCGGCAAAGCTGCTGCCGTCAATGGTGATGTTTCCTGTACTTTCCAAAACCAGTTGGCCGTAATTATTCCGGCTGGCCAAGGCCTGATCCGGCGTTAATCCGGCACCTACGGCCTGTGCATTGATCTCGGCAATAATCTGGTCAAGGGCGTCATTAGTACCTCCACCAATGGGGAAGTTGGCATCGGCGTCACTCAAATCAACGGTAATAGTTGTAGGACCAAAACCGACCCCACGGGCTTCTTCAAAGGTGATCTGAAATTGATCGTCAAGCGGATAGTTGAGAAAAAAATCTTGAAAGCTTTCAATGATATCAGTGTTTGTTCCGGCCACACCATCATCAATTTCAAGGAAAGAGCCCAAATCAACGCCGGTCACAACGCGGTTGGTCGAAGATAAACCAAGCCATTCCTGCAAGTCATTTGCGCCGCCTGCGATATCATCCAGATTGGTGGTGCCTACGGCTTCCTGATATTCAATGTCACCGAATGTGTATTCCAAGACGCGGCGGATCACCGAATTATCTCCTGTGGGTAGCGTAATATCTTGCGTTTCCGTCCCGCGTTGCAGGAGGGAGATATCATTCACAATATCGCGATTAACCTGTATCACGCGTGAGAAATCGACATAATCAACAGGCGTGGGTAGCGGTAGAGTTGAAGGATCAGGCGCGGCACCTGTAGGCATCAAACCATTTTGATCGGTAAAAAGCTGTAACCCTTGCGCTTCAAAACGATGCGCCGTTTGAAAGGCCAGCTCGTCAATCTGTGCCTGATAGGACGGCAAAATAGTATCACGCAATTCAATCAACCCACCCATGCGCCCGCCGACGACACGCTCGGTAATATTAATAGAGGTGGTACGGCCATTGGTCACATTATTAACCACCAGCGCGCTTGCGGTTTCCGGATAATATTGCAGGGCTGAAATAGGTGTGTTTTGAAACTCTAGTGAGTGGGCCACATCTCCGGCCAGCTCCACCCCTTCGACAGTCTGGACGACCAGCACCCCGTCGGAGCGCTCAAAGAAACTGATATCCATCTCTTCGGTCAGGGATTTAATCGCGATGTCACGCTGGTCCTGCAAGCCTGCTACGGAACTCAATAAATTTTCTGCATTTTGAATTTGCTTGTTAATGTTGGTGATTTCCTGCAGCAAACTATTCACCCGATTGACCGAGCTTTCCAGATCAGTTTGCGTGTCATTGCGCAGCGTTGTTAAAAGCTCCGCATAGTCATTAAATTTATTGGCGACACGCTCGGCCTGATTGAGTGTCGCCTCAAGGGCCTGCATATCATCTGGAATGTCGGATAGCGCACTAAAACTATCGCGGAGCTGTCCGAGCTGCGCGGCGATTGAAAATTCTTTATCCGGCGGCCCGTTAAAGTTTTGAATTTGCTGAAGATAGTTAATTTGCACATCTTGCATGGAGGTCGCACTGACCTGTGTCCAGAGATCGCGTTGCAAATTCATATCCACTACACGAATAACGGGCTCTGTCAAAACACCAACGGTCTTTCCTGCCTCGCGTAGAACTTGCGTTGATTGCGGCACAATTTGCCTATTATAACCGGGCGTGGTGGCATTTGTGACGTTATTGGAAATGGCGCTGATCTGGGCTTGCGCGGCGCGCAAACCTGTAATTGCAGTTGTAAGTGCCTGATATGTCATGCTTTTTCCTCTTTTCCCTTTTTAAGGGGGATTTTTACGTCAAAAAATTAATCCACACTCGAGGGTAAGAGTTGCAAAGAGGATGCCAGAGACTTGTAAGGGGGAGGAAGTGTCTACTCCGCTTCGATCACTTTTTCGATCTGGTTATTCAGATCAGGCTGCTTATTACGCAATTGAAGCTCCAAAAGCATAGACATGAGCATTTCACGCCGTTGCATCGCCTGATGAATGTCGCGGTCTTGCATGAGCTTAATCGCCGTTAAGGTCGCGCGGATGCGTTTTACATTGGCGGGCTTATCGTAGAGATTGGCGATAAATTCAGGATGCTGATAAATTTTCTTGGTCAGCATTTCCATCTGCGCGTAATAGCTGGGGTTTTTACCCAAAAGCTCCTCGATTACCGTGTCTTCCATGCCTAAATCCCGCATGAGGGCCTTCATGAACGGCGCTGCCGGATCGACATCATCATTTTGCGGGTCCGGGCCTTGTGACTTGATCCCGATAATATGGGCGAAGGAATTTTGCGCGACGGAGCGCATTGCGGTGAGCGAGCGCAAATCCTGATAAGGCCCGCTAAAACGAAATTTTTCTGTGTGACTTGAGGTAATGAGCGGCCAAGGATCATTCATAAAAATATTATCCAGCAGCGCAAAAACATTTTCTTTGTCCTTCTGGTCATCTTTATTGCCGCTTCCGCTGCCATCCTTAACCATATTGAGCTTCAATGTCATCGGTAAATCAATTGTCGCGGTATAATCAATATCGCGGTTGATCTGGTCTTTATCGGGGGAGCCCTTTTGACACAGCAGATCATTTTGCTTGGCATTGTCCAACTTATTACAAAATTTATCAATGAATCCCCCAAGGCGTGTACGCTTGTCGCTCAAGCTTGCTTCGGCTGTTTGGACCCCGTCACCTGAGACAAGCTGCCGGTCTAACATAGAACGTGAGAGCGCGGCCTGCGTCGCCTTGGTACGGGCTTCGGTATTGGCCAAATCACGCGCGAAGGTGCCAAACTCACACATTTGCACGGAAGGGTGATAATCTTTATGCGCCTGCGCATATTTCTGCTGCATTAAACGCTGCGTCTCCAATTGATGCTTGGCATCAAAAAATGTCCCGATAATCTCAGCCTGCTGCATCATCGTTGTCGACATATGATTGGTCATGATCTGGAATGCGGCAACCCAGATGTATTTGAGGGCTTGGGAGAGGTTGTTAAAATGGGCTTGCACAGGATCGCTGGTGACGGGAGGACCAACTACACCGGGATCACCATTTGTCACATCATTTCCGGTATCTTGGTGGTTTCCACCTTGAGCCGCTCGCGCTGTACACTGTGTGCTGGGTGCCTTTGCTTCGGCTTCTTTTCTCCATTGTTTGTGTTTTGGAACATCATAGTTCGTGTAGAAAAATTCATCTCCAGAGCCATAATCACACCAAACACCTGGATTTCCTGCTGCTTGTCGTCGTTTCGCTAAGCCTGCAGATGCATTATCTGTACAGTAATTACATAAATTTGATCCGCTTAACGCTCTATCAAGTGAAGCCTTACAAGTGGCCATTTCACTTGCCGTTACCTTTTTTCTTGAACAGCCTAGTCCCCAATAAGCACAATCATTTAGTCGGGATTGAACAGATGTGCCCATTGCTTCTGCTCTGTTCATCACAGATTCAATAAACATTGTTACACATTCTGGATTTCCAAACCCAACTTCAATTTTTGTGAGGCCACATAAATTATTGATTGCAGCATCATTGCCGTTGAATTCTTGGTGCTGTTTTTCTCTGTCAATACATCCTCCACCTGTTGCACTCGCTCCACCGTTATCCGCAACTTGGTTGGCGGCTTGCTGTCCTTGGGCACCAGCTCGCAATGCTGCTCGTTCGGCGGCTCCACTTTGTGCACAGGTTGGTGTTGGGCCGGAGATTAGGAACGGGGCCAAGAGGCTCAAGATAAGAACAGCGCGCAGGATCACATTGCCACCTGCCTTTCCTTTATTGAAAAGGGAGCGTGTGCCAAATATGGATCTGTTTTTACAATCCCACATCAATAATCTCCGTTCCTTGCCTGTCGGGATGTGATTCATTGGCGTATTCATCCTGAATTTGTTCAAGCGATGTCTCTAACAACACCGACGCAATCGCCTCCGATCTTAACTGTGACCTGTAGGTGTCCCATTTTTGCATGGAACCGATCGCCTGCATTGCCACTTCTTTCCGGTCAATATTTGTGGGCTTATCATACAAATTGGCATAGAAATTAGGCTGCTGGTAGAGCTTTTTGGTCAGAAGCTCCATTTGCATGTGATAGCTTGGGCGCTCACCCAGCATCTCCTTAATCTCATCTTCCTTGATACCCATTTCTTTTAAAATGGCTTCCATATAGGGCATGACCTTGTCTTCGCCTTGGGCGCGCATACCGGCCCAGGCATTAAAGGCGCTTTGGGCGACGCTACGCTTGGCGGCTAAAGCCCGGTTATCCATGAGGGCGAAGGCACCGCCGCCCGGTTCATTATCTTTGAGCATCGTGCTTTCGGGAATGCGCTGGAGCACGTCATGGCCGTAGAGGTTGGAAAGCATGGCCAGCACATCTTCCTCATCATCAGTGACGTTGGTCTTGGTGAAATCAATCTCAAGTGTTGGTGGAATATCCATGAGGGCCGTGAAATTGACATCGCGGTTATAGCGCTCCTTCTTGCTGCCCTCACATAAAAGGCCCAGACCATTGGCAATATCTGCCGGGCTGCAATAGGTGGTTTTAAATTGCTGCCACCTGCTGGCGCGGTCATCACGGGGACCACCCACGCTCATCACATCCCCGGTAAGCAAATTGCGCTGTAGCCCGCGCGCGCCGACAGCTTCGGCGGTAAATTCGGAGTTGCGATCGGAGGCTGCGAGCGAACGGGCATTGGTCCCGAATTCACACATGCCCTTGCTGGGCTGGTAATCTTTATGGGCTTTGGCGGCGAGCTCTTGAATGAGTCTTTGCGTTTCCAATTGGTGTTTGGCGTCAAAAAATGTGCCGATAATCATGGCTTGTTGCATGGCAACGGCGGAGAGCTGCTCGGTCATCAGCATCATGGCAGGCAGGACATGCGCCTCCCACAGGATTTTCATGAGCCACTCCCGGTGCTTGATAAATTCCTTGGTGATGTGGTCGATGGTGGTTTGTTCTTGTCCCACTTCACCGGTTTCTTTGTCGGATTGGCATTTACAGGCCTCTTTACATTGTTGGAGGTAGGGGCCGCATGTTGGACCGCAAAGGCAACAAATACAAACCGCATAGGCTGGAGCCGTTGGTTTTGTAACTAACGGGATTTGCAGCGCAAATATTAAGAGGAAGATGGATATTATTCTAAGTATTTTTTCTCTCATCATGACCCTCCGCTTCCACTGACAACGCGGCCTTCGCGCGCGGCATTAAATTCGTTGGTGACCTTTTGCTGCTCTGTTATCAGAGCGGTTTCGAGCATGGTGGCCAGAATAACTTCTGAACGGAGCAGGCTCCTATAAATATCTCTCTTTTGCATCAGCTCTGCGGCTTGCATTGCCACATCCTTACGTAACACATTGGCAGGCTTATCATAGAGATTGGCATAGAAATTGGGTTGTTGATACAGATACTGTGTCAGGACTTTCATTTGGGCGTTATAGCTGGGGCGGTCTCCTAAAAGTTGCTTAATGCTTTCCACATCCATGTCATCGCCACCCATTTCTTTCATTAGGGCATAGATAAAGGGTTGAGATTCCGGATCACCTTTTGATTTGAGACCGATAATAGCAGCAAAACTATTGATGGCAACGCTACGTTTGGCCGTCACACTACGTGAATCCTGATAATGTTTCGCGGCACCACCATAGGCCGGCTCCCCGGTTTTCTCATCAATCAAGGAAGTGGCCGGAACCGTAGGCATGACCGTATGGGCAAACAAATTGGCACCAAGCGCGAATATGGCATCTTCATCATCGGTTTGGTCTGTGCCGTCTTTGGAAAAATCGACATCAAGTGTCAAGGGCGCGTCAATCAGCGCGGTGTAATTCACATCTTTATTTTTCAGCTCTGTTTTCGGATTTCCTTTTTGACAAAGCAAGTCCAGATTGCCGGAATTGTCGAGTTTGTTGCAATATTTCTCGATAAATTGCCCCAAACGGCTCTTATAATCCGACAAGGGGCCTTCGGCGCTGGGGCGGTCCTTATGGAGCATTTGACGCTCGACCGCCCGTTTGGAGTAGGCCTGCACGGTCAGGTCTACATTACGCATGGAAGGTGACAGGGAACGGGCAAAGGTTCCAAACTCACATAACCCTTCGCTCGGGTGATAATCCTTATGCGCCTGCGCGGTGAGCTGTTGGAACAATCTTTGCGTTTCCAATTGGTGCTTGGCATCAAAAAACGTGCCGATAATTTCGACCTGTTGCATGCCGGTGGTCGCCAGTTGCGCGGTCATGAGCTTCATGGCGGCCAGTAAACCAACCGGATCGCCCCTTTTAGGTTCTTTAAAGAATGCTTCCACCATCCAGATCCGGTGTTTGCGAAATTCATCGGTAATGTGACCCAAAGTGGTTCTGGGTTTATCAGACTGACCGGTTTCATCAGTTGAAATTTGTCCGCAGCCCGTGGAACAAGCTGGACCGTTAATATAGGCGGCACATCCACATCCTGAACAAGTAGGAGGGCAGCAACCCGCATAGCTTTGTTCGGGAATGAAAAATATTCCAAAACATAAAATCAGAAAGGAGAGGAGGAATAATTTTTTCATTATTTGCTCCCCCTTCTGGATTTAACCTTGTCGAGTTCCGCATAAACGCGGGTATGTTCATCATGCAACATGGCCTCTAACGTGACGGCCAGTGCCATTTCACTACGCAGCAGACTTTCATACAAGTCCCGCTCTTGCATCAGAGTTTGTGCCCGAATGGCGGCGCGTTTGCGCAAGACATTGGCGGGCTTATCATAAAGCTCCGTAAAGAAGGTCGGGTTTTGGTAGATTTTTTTGCTCAATACTTCCATCTGGGCGAAATAGCTGGGGTTTTCGCCTAATAGTTCTTCTACCTCATCTTCCGGGACGCCCAGCTCAACAATCAGACGTTTGAGGAAACGCCCGGCATTGCTTTTTGCGTCCCCTTCGGCGCGCATCGCAGCAATGGCCGAAAATCCGTTTTGGGCGACAGAGCGCTTCGCGGCGATAGAGCGGAAATCAAGATAAGTATAAGAGGCCGGATAGGGATTACCGTTTTTATCGGCCAAAATACGTCGCGCCTTGAAAGGCAAGGTGTCGTGACCGAATAAATTGGCCATCAGGGCAAAAACATCTTCTCCATCCGCATTTTCGGAAGCGCTACTGGAGTTGCCACCGTTATTTCCTCCTCCATTGTTACCGCCGCCATTATTATTTCCACTAGCACCGCCGCCGGAGCTGTTGCCGCCAGAGCCATTTCCTCCGGACCCGCCGTTATTGTTTCCTCCTCCATTGTTGCCGCCTGATCCGCCGCTACCGCCAGAACCACCTCCGCCAGAGCTGTTATCTTTTATCCTGCCGGTCATCGAGATATCATCAAAGGCAACAGAAGAATCTTCATCTGCCATGTTGCTGGAGTTTTTATAAATTCCAAGACGAATGCTATTTGTTCCGGCAGATAAATCGTCAATATTGAGGGTAATAGATCTAAAATTTGTGTGGGTTTGCCCGCCGCTTCCTCGGGCGATCTGAATGTAGTTTTGGGAATTAAGGCCATAACGTTTTCCATTCACCTCTACCATGACGTAAGCGTCCTCATTAATGTCATTTTCACTGGCATGGAAAAATTTATAGTTAAAGCGCAGCTTGACGTTCTCCAGATCGTTATCAAGGGAAAAACTGCGCCGCCAGGACCCCGAAATATCTTCAACGGCGGTATTATCACCGACACCATCGAGCAGGACTTCTAAAAACCCTGTATTATCTGTTTCGTGATGACCTCTTGCGTGATTGAGGCTGCCCGGATCGGTGCCGCCAAAGCCGCCATCGCTATAGGTGAATTCGTCAGGGCTTTGTTTGAAATCATGGCTGAAAACCGTAATGGTGCTGCCGGGTGTGTTACCATCATCGGAGTTGTTATTATTTCCAAAAGAAAAAGGGTTGATGTTGGGACCGCCACCACTTCCGCCATTATTATTTCCGCCACCGCCGGAGTTGTTATTGCTGGAGGCACCACCGCCGCCAGAACCTTGTGTCATTTTGGCAAAATCGGTTTTCAACGAAACAGGTCCTTCTAGTGTCTGGGTGAAGCTTGCATCTTTATTGCGCCGCTCTTTAGGGGCGTCCTGACCACAAAGCAGTTTGAGGCCATTGCCATTATCTTTGGTGGAGCAATATTTAGACTTGAAATTGGCAATCCGGCTTTTCATGTCACCATTATCTGTCGGGCCCGAAATGGAATCTTTGTTGCGTAACTGACGTGCCATCACATGATTGGCAAGTGCCACATGTCCTAGTGTTGATTTACGGGCCGAAGCGGAAAGGGAGCGTGTACCCGTTCCAATTTCACAAATCCCCTCACTGGGTTGATAATCCTTGTGTGCTTGGGACATGAGTTGTTGCATCAGGGATTGTGTTTCCAGCTGGTGCTTGGCATCAAAAAAGCTACCTACGGCCAAAGTGTGTTGCATAGCTACAGATTGGAGCTGAGAGGTCATCATCGCCATAGCGGGCAAAATATGTTTTGTGAAAAACTCATCAATCATCCAGTTACGGTGCTGAATAAATTCATCCGTGACATGGGCACGTATTTTTCTATGATTGGCGTAAATGGGTGCATGGCAAGGACACCAGCTATCACAAGAAGTAGGAGATGATTGTGTTTCGGCTTTAGGGTCGCGTGGGAAAATTTCGTATTTTCCTTGGGCCTGAAGAGATGATGCAGGAAAGGTCAAAGAAAACACGCATAACAAAACCCCCAGTGATAAAATCACCAGTCGGATTCTTGATCTGTTATTTTCTCTTCTCTCTTTTCTCATCTAGTTTTCAAACTTATTATGGTCCCGTTTCTGCAATCACGCCGCTCATATTATCCCAAACCCGGTCATATTCCTCCTGCATCAATGTTTCGATGAGTGTGGCCAGCACAGCCTCGCTACGCAGCAGACTTTTATAAATGTCGCGGTCTTGCATCAGGCCAATAGCTTGAAGCGCGATTCCTTTGCGTTCCACATTGGCAGGCTTGTCGTACAAATTGGCGTAGAATGTCGGATTTTGGTAAATATGCTTGGTCATGACCTCCATCTGGGCGAAATAGCTTGGCTTTTTGCCGATATATTCATCCATCTCATTTTTATTAATGCCAAGTTCAATCAAGATAGCTTTTAAAAATGGTGCAACCTCATCATCACCTTCGGCGCGCAAGGCTGTCACAGCTGAAAGGGAGTTAAGTGCGACCGAGCGTTTGGCTGCGACTGAGCGCAGGTCCATATATTTATGGGCCAGATCCAAAGGATTGCCGTTGCCATCTGCGAGTAATCTTTTCCCTGTTGTGGGTAGAACCTGATGTGCCATGAGGTTGGCGCTTAAGGCAAAGACATCTTCTTCATCGTCTGTAACCTGGTTTGCACCGTCTTTAGAGAAATCAATTTCAAGCGTGAGATTGTTTTCAATGACATTGGTATAGTTGACGTCCATATTTTGGCGCTCTTTCGGACCACCGCCGTCTTTGCACAGAAGCTCGAGCCCATTAGGATTACCCTGACCGCCGATACCGTTATCGTCTTTGTTACAGTAAGTTTTGATGAAGAAATCAAGACGGCTGCGCCGGTCCGATTCTTCGCCCTTGGTTGCTACACTGTCTCCTGATGAGAGCTGCCGGTCCATCAAGCGTTTGGATAGGCCTGCATGGGTCAGGTCGCTTTTGCGTTCCGAGGCGGCCAGGGACCTGATATTGGTTCCTATTTCACACAGACTTTCGCTGGGGTGATAATCCTTATGGGCCTTGGCGGTCATTTGTTGCATGAGACGTTGGGTCTCTAACTGATGCTTGGCATCAAAAAATGTGCCGATGACCTGAACCTGCTGCATCATCGTATTGGCGAATTGATCGGACATCAACATCATGGCAGGTAAAATATTTTCAAGGAAATAAGTTGTCACTAACCAGCTTCTATACTGCTCGAACTCCGATGTCATGTGGGTGCGGATGCGGTTGTGGTTGTTGGCGATGACGGGTTGACAGACGGTACAGCTACAAGACTGGCAGTTCTTTTTCTGCTGCTCAGTCTGTTTTGGTTCTTGTTGCTGTTGCTGCTGCTGTTGTTGGGTTTGGGTTTGTTGTCCGGTAAGGCCTCCGGCAATAGCGCTAAGGGCTTGTTGAGGGTTGATGCCTAGGGCTTGTAAAGCTTGTGAAATACCGGGAATAGAATTTAAAAGTTGCCCGGCAATTTGCTGAAGCGCTTGTCCCGCCATTTGTCCCAGAACTTGTTGGCCCAATTGTCCGGCCAGTTGTCCCCCTAGTTGTTGGGCCAGTTGTCCTCCAAGCTGTTGGCCCAATTGTCCGGCCAGTTGTCCCCCTAGTTGTTGGGCCAGTTGTCCTCCAAGCTGTTGGAAGGCTTGTCCTCCAAGTTGCTGTAAGGCCTGCCCTCCCAATTGTTGACCTAATTGTCCGCCTAATCCACCTGCAAGCTGTTGTAATCCCTGACCACCGGCTATATTGGCGATTTGTCCGATGGCTTGTAAAGCTTGCCCGGCACCTCCTTGTTGGAGCATTCCTCCAAGAGCTTGGGAGATTTGAGGGTTTTGGAAAACTTGTCCTAAATTTGATGGGCTAATATTTCCTAAATTAGAGAATTGGCCTAGGGGGCCTGTGATATTGCCGGGGAGGGAGTTTCCACCCAATCCACCTGCACCTCCAGAGCTACCAGGTAGCGCCCATGAATTGTAAGAGGTGAAAAGCACAAAAAGGCCCAAAAGAATTATAAAAAATCCTTTTAAAACAATATGTTGCCTTTGTATTCGCCTTTTTTTACTGCGCATTATGCCCTTAAGAGAGATTTTCTGATCAACTCACCTTCCCAATTTTATCATATTGTGACCCTAAAAAGCACAAATGAAAAGAGTGTCCGCCATATTTGTGATCTTTGCTTAAAATGCCGAGATCACATGGGTAGGACATAATCTATATGAAGAAGGTTGGGTTGGGGCTTTCGTTTTTGAACTTCATACGGGATATGTGGTCAAATAAACAATAGGGAGTGGTTTTTTGCCCTTCTATCTGATACATAAATATTTATAGAGTAATTGCTCGAACACAGATCATCTAAGTATATTTTTCATGAACGACGAGTTACCAGACACTCCAGAAGAACCACCAAAGCGCCCGCCGCGCGGACCGGCACGTGGTCAGCCAAAAAAAGCGGCCAAAAATAAATCCGCGGGCAAAGATATGGGGTCTTTGGGTAAGGTTGTTTTACGAAATGAATATTACCGCGATGGATATCGTTTGGCGTTGCGCGTGTCGGTGGTGCAGAGCTTTATCATTATTGGCCTGATCGCGGCGATGTTTTTTGTTATTCATGTGCACCAGCCGGAAAACAGATATTTTGCCACAACCGAAGATGGACGACTGATTCCGATGGTAAGCCTGACTCAACCGAATTTGAGCACACCAGCGCTTATGTCCTGGGTGGCGCAATCGGCGACAGAGGTCATGACATTCGGATTTAACGACTATCGCCGGAGATTACAAGAAGCCTCCCGCCATTTTACCCGTCAGGGCTGGGATAGTTTTACCAATGCGATTCAAGCAGGCCGGATTATTGAATCGATTGAGAAAAACCAACAAGTCATCACCGCTGCGCCGCGCGGGGCGCCGGTTTTACAATCAGAAGGGGTTGTAAACGGTCAATATCAATGGGTTGTGCAAATTCCGATGGTGCTGTCCTATCAGGCCGGGTCGAAGACAAGGGCAGATCACTGGCTGGTCACTCTTGTGGTAGTGCGGGTGCCGCGTTTGGAAAGTCCCAACGGGGTTGGGATTGCCCAGTGGGTGGCTTTACCGGCTTAAACCCGTTTGGTGGCTCCTTTATTTTAAGCGTGGTTTACCGCATAGTTTATGGTGACAGGCCAGTTTTTGCCTATATAATCAAAAAGATATTGCCGATTCGCTATTGCTTTCGAAAATGGTAAAAATAATTCTTGGGGAACGGATTTTTAAAGTTTTTTGTATGCTGAAAAAGAGTAATCAATCTATCCGGCTTTCTTTTTGGAACTGCGCCCTGTTATTAGGCGCGGTTTTTTGCACGTTTCCTGTGGCGGCTGTTTTGGCGCAGTCTGATGTTTTGGCCGATGAGGTCAGTATTGATAGCTTTTTGGATCAAGCCAATTCCGATAACGCCGCAACAACTAATGCCCAGACAACTAATACTGCTATAACTCAACCACAAGAAAACGCATCCACTCCGGCTCCGGCGCAGGATGATTTGAGTCTACCTGCCGCACAAGAAGACATGGCCGATGATACGGGACGTTTATCCATAGATGATGTGCTTGCCGAAGACGAACCCATTGAGGAATATAAAGACCCTTCCAAAGAGGCGGCCGATCAGGAAGATGCTTTGCCGCAGGTGAGAACCACGCTGCGTATTGAAACAGAAGGGTTCGATTATGGTGCGGATAAAAATTTAACCACCTATATTGATTCGACGAAAGACCGTGAGAAAACGCAAAAAGAATTGGCAGAACAAATCCGCAGAGAAGCTTATGACGCGGCGATTACCGGTCTTTTCCCTTTGCAGCCAAATCAGATCAAGGCCCTTATCAAGGAATATGATAAAACCCGCGCGGCTGTGGAAGAGCCTGTGCACGGCATCCCCACCCCTATTGTCAATGTCGAGACAATTTCGTTAGACCCCGGCGTGCCGCCTAGCACAATAAAGACGGCGGTAGGGCATATTACAACGGTGAATATTTTGGATGTGACAGGTGCGCCCTGGCCAATACAAGATATCAGTTGGGCTGGAGAGTTTGAAGTGGTGGAACCTGAAGAAGGCGGACATATCATTCGTATCACGCCGATGGGGAAATCGGCTTACGGTAATATGTCGGTACGGCTTTTGACATTGAAAACACCAGTTACTTTTATGCTTAAAACCGGTACGGATGAGGTGCAGTACCGCGTGGATGCGCGAATCCCTGAATATGGTCCTTTTGCCAAGGCGCAGCTCATTGACGGGGGGACGGAGCTTGTGGCGGGTAATGCACTGATTACATCGGTTCTGGATGGGACACCGCCGGGTACGGCGGAGCGTCTTGAGGTCAGCGGTGTAGACGGGCGCACGTCGGCTTATAAGATCAGCGGCATGACCTATGTGCGCACACCCTTGACGTTGCTTTCTCCGGGGTGGGAGCATTCCGTGTCTTCTGCGGACGGGATGAATGTTTATGCGCTTGAGGATACGCCTGTTTTGCTATTGTCGGATCAGGGACGTTTTATGCGTGCGGGCTTGAGCGAAAGAAGGAATGTTTTAGGCGATGAGTGACGATGACAAGCCTATAGATGATGACATTGATAATGAATTCGACACGGACGGGTTTGATGTCGATGATTTTGATGATGACGGGTTTGATGATCTGGCGACGACGGAAAATTCGCTCGCCGATCTTTGGAAGAATAACCCTTTTGTTAAGATTGGTGTGATTTTAGGCGCGCTGGCCTTGCTGATTTTGGGGATCATATTATTTGGTGGTAAGAACGAGAAAGACCCGACCTCCCGTGTGGCGCGTAGCCGTGATTTAACCGAAGCACCCGGTACGGCGGAGGTGACAGAAGCCTACCGCCAGGCGGTTGAAGAAGAAAATACAAGACGGACCGAAGAAGCCTTGCGTCAGGGTGAAAGTGCGGTGCCAACACCGGTAGAAGCGCCAAAGGGAACCTTGCCGCTTCAATTTGAAGAACCAGC
Source organism: Alphaproteobacteria bacterium (assembly GCA_022763065.1). Lineage (GTDB taxonomy): Bacteria > Pseudomonadota > Alphaproteobacteria > Micavibrionales > Micavibrionaceae. The sequence goes on along the minus strand of JALEGH010000043.1, from coordinate 15,420 downwards.
GGAAGAAGATCCGTTGGAGCGGTGGCGCCGGATGCAAGAAGAGCGGATCAGACAACAGCAAATTCAGCAGCAGGTTGAACCTCAAGAACCGCCGGAGCCAGAGGTGGATACCAAGACGCCTGCGGTGAATGCGATGGCGCAGGCAATGGCGCAACAAATGGAATCGGTGCTGGCCAACCAGCCGATTAATGGAATGAATGTACAACCGGTGGCAACAATGGCTTATCTGGAGGCTTTGGCAGAAAAGCAACGTCAACAATTGGAGGCTGCTTTGGCGGCGCAGCAGCAGCAACTCGAAGAGGACGGAGAAGAGGTGGAGATTCTCATTCCGGCGGGCACGATTGAATATGCTTATATGTTGACCGAAGCTAATACAGATGCGCCAGGACCTATTTTAGCGCAGATTGCGACCGGGCCACTTAAGGGGGCGCGTATCATCGGTAATTTTGCGGCCACAAATGATTATCTGACAATGAATTTTAGTACCGCCGTTTTGGACGGGGTTGATTATGCGGCCAATGCGGTGGCGATTGATCCGGATACGACCTTGCCGGGTGTGGTTACCGATATTGATAGGCGTTATTGGCAACGGGTGATTTTGCCGATGGCCGCAGAATTTGTCGAAGGCTTGACGGAGGCTATTGCTGATTCAGGGCGGACATCGGTAACGATTTCAGGGGATACGGTTTCCGAGACAACGTCCAATCAGGATTTAAGCCGTGATCAGAAAGTGGCTTCAGGTATTGCGGAAGCGGGGGAGGAGCTGTCAAATATTTTTGGTGAAATGTTTGACGGGACACAGCCGCTTATCCGTGTGCGGGCCGGTACACCTATTGGTGTTTTATTTGTAAGCCCTGTTACGGATCAGCCGCAACTCCTGCAGAACGTGAATGACCCCGGAGGGGTTGGAGCAACACCGCCCTTTGGTACACAACCTGTACAGCCGTTTAATTTCTCAACAAGTACAGGCGGTATAGCAAACCCGTTATCAGGCGTTAATTTGAACAATTTGGGTCAATAATTATGCGCCTGTCATGCTCGCTTGGGATTGCTATATGGTATGGCATTGGGGGCTTGCCCTGTTTTTGTTCTTCTGCTTAAAAGGAAGCTATGGATAGTCAGGATAAACAATTCGACGATGATGACGACATGCTCGATGCGGATTTCGAGGATGGATATGGCGATGATGAGTTTGATGATGTCGACTTGCCTGAGGAAGACAGCTTTGATGACGGATTTGGCGATGAGCTGGGTGATGAATTTTCCGATATACAGGAAGAGGAGGAAGATCTTTACCCCTTTGATGATTTCGATGACGATGATGAGGATGAAGACGAGGGTGAGGGCTTAGCGCCCGGCGCTGGCCTTCGCAAAACCGGTGGCGGCTTTGAAATAGATTTGAGCTTTAACGCGATCGCTATTATCGCGGCGTTGGGATTAGGGGTTTTGGTATTAGGCTATCAGCTTGTGACCAATAAACCGGCGGTGGTTGAGAGATTTGTTTCTGCTATCGGCATGGTGGGCTTGACGGATGGTCCTATCTTTGGGGGTGAGAAAGAAGGTAACGCAGATGGCACGCTGACGATGGATCAGGTGCAAGATAAGAACAAACAAAAGACCGGCGGCAAGAATGATCAGGGGTTTTTATATGAACCGGATATTTTAAAAGATATGGAGATGGCACCGCGTATTGACGACACGCCGCCGATGCCAACACCGATTGTCGCTACAGTGGAAGAAGAAACGCCTTCTACCATTAATCAGCAGGTTCCCCGTTCTCCGCCTGATTATGGCGCTATTTTCGACAGCCGGGATAAAGCACCTCTTCCTGATACGCCTGTCGATGAGGCTCCTGCTCAAACAGAGAAAGAAAAACCTGTAACCCAAAAAGCAGATGAAGTTTCAAAACAAGTGCCTCAAAAAACAAAAGATGATTTTGAGCAAGATGATATGTTTTCGAAGAAAGATACAGTAGACACTTTCGGTGAAGCTTTGGGTGATGTGACGGGCGACGTTATGGGGACGAATGCTTTGGGATTGGAAGAGGTTACCTCGCCTACAGAACAACAAAGACAGATGCCTGAAACGAAGGTTGTAGAACAAGTCGTTGAAGAGGCGGTGGCAGAGCCATCTATTCAGGAAGTGGTAGAAACCACGCCAGAAAAAGCCATATCTAAAGTGTCGCAAGACAATACACAACCAGAACCGAGTTCTTCTTTACCTGACCCGGTAAATCCTGTCTCAAGCCAATTGCAAGAGGCGCAACAGCGCATTGAAGAGTTACAAAAGAATGAAGATACTTACCGTGCAGAAATTGAAAGCTTGAAGGGTAAAATTGAAGAATTATCGGCCAAGCAGTCTGTAATGGCACAAAGCGCCAAACCTTCTAATACTGTTCCCAAAACAACGTCCGGGCAAGCACCGAAGAAGAAAATTGCTACGCGTAAATCTAGCGCGCCTGCAGGAAAATGGGAGCTCCGCGCTGCTATGCCGGGCAAGGCATGGGTTGCCAAAAAGGGACAGCGCATTTTGACCCCTGTGATTGTCGGTGACACGATAGAAGGCATGGGGCGGGTGCGTTCCATCGATCTGGTGTCAGGGCGCTGGGTTGTCAAAACCTCCAAGGGGCAGATTAGGCAATAGCATTTCGTCTGTCCTTAAATCTTGTAGAAAATTTGCCTTTTTTACCGAATTTTTGGTACCTTAGAGCGTGGTTTTATGCCCGACCTTGAGAGTAAATTGTGGGGCATTGATTTGAATTAAGGCAAAATAAGGCAGATTTAGACCTAAAAATATTGTTTAAAAACAAAGTATTAAAAATTTTTCATAAAATAAATGCCCAAAATTTGCCTTAATTGGCCAAAATGTGGTTTAATAGAAATATAGGATAAAAAACCGTTATTTAGTGACTAATTCCGTTTTTACGGCGAATATGAAACGAATAGGTTTTTTAGTGATTATAGAATTTAAGGTGAATTGGACGTAATAAATTCTTTGATTTTGAAAGGAGACAAAAATGATTAGATTTATCAAAAGAAAGAGCCTTGTCTTAAGTGTTGCTGTCTTGGTTGGTACCATGACAGGGGCGGAAGACGCGCTGGCAAATGGAAATAATTTTAGCTCTATTGCCGGAAATATTACCGAGTCTATCTCTGAATTGCCGGGACTTTTAACCGGTGTGTCCTACATGTTGGGAATTTTATTGGGGGTTCTTGGGATTTTGAAAATCAAGGATCACGTGGAAAACCCGTCGCAAACACCGCTTAAAGATGGTGCGATCCGTTTGACAGCTGGTGGTGGATTATTTGCTCTACCAATTGTGTACGAGGCGATGCAAAATACTATCGGAGACGGAACAACCGTTTCTGCGGCTGAGCTTAATAAAGTTCAGTTTGCTATCAAATAGGACTTTAACACAGGGTCTAAAACCTAATGGATATGTATCCAATTACATTGGGTATCGCGCTGGAAAAGCGCGGTGCCCAAGACGTTGTTCAGGCGGGAAATCAAGCCGATGCCGGTTTGACCCCGGCGATCCGTCAAAAAATTCTGGAGCGTGACGACCACACTTGCCGTTTTTGCGGTTTCCAATCTTCCAAATATCAAGACGTACATTTTGTCGACAATGATCCGACTAATCTACAGATGGATAATATGATCACTTCTTGTATTTATTGCCATCAATGTTTTGATCTGGAAAAGGTCGCGGAAATGAATTCCGGTGTTCTCATCTGGTTGCCGGAGATTGAGCAGGCGGAGCTGAACCACATTGCCAGAGCGATCTATGTGGCCCGCATTTCCCAAGGCACGATGTCGGAAACGGCCAAAAAAACGCTGGAGGTTTTGATGAGCAGGCGCGAGGATGTGAAGCAGCGTATTGATACGGATGACCCGTATGTTTTGGCCACCGTAATGAAGGATTTCTTAGGTCCGCGCCATTATGCGATGCGGGAGAAAAAGCTGGAAGGTGTACGTCTATTTCCACTGGACCGGCGTATTATCAAAGAAGGCGATTTAGAATTTAACCAATTCCCGCAGATTTTGGCCTATTGGCGCTCCAAAGATGGTCCCTTTGGCGGCAAAGTACCCAGCCAGTGGAAGAATTTCTACGCCGAGCTGGTCGCCTCAGGTCAGGTGGCGTGAGACGATCTCAAAGGTGTTTTTATATTTTGTAAGCTATGACTCCGGATGCCCCGACTATTAAAGCACCCGCAGCTAAGGCGGCAGGAGCAGTGGCTATTCCGGTAACAGCAAGGCCGAACGCTGCCGCGGCACCTCCCGTAGTTCCGACGAGCACCGTAGCAAATTTATTCGCATTCCTATGAGCCCTTATGAACGGACTCTCTTCTTTAGGTTTTTGTGTTTTCTTCTTTGACATGGACTTAAATCCTCACCTTATTTAATACATGCTCTAGTTATACCATAATAGAAAATTATGTCAAATAAAATTTAGCACAATTATACCATATCGCCGATTGTATCATTATTCCGCTGGTATGTGTGTCTTTATATTTATACGACAATCTTAAAAACTCAAGTAAAGCGCGTAAAAGGCGCAATTTTTCCTATATTCCGCGCGTGATGTATAATATCCTGTTATCATAGTTTTTTCAGCTATATAGCGCACAAAGCTTCGAATTTTTTACATGAGACTTTTTAATAGAATAATGGCTCCCTTCCAAGTGGCGATGAAAAAGTCGCTGGAAAGCTATATCCGTCTGGAAACAGGGGATAGCGAGGAAGCAATTGCGGCTTCGGATGGCTCGCTCATTACCTATGTCCGGATTGATGGTTCGCGTCAATTGGTGGGTGAGGAGGAGTATGCTTACCTGATTGAGGGGGCCACTATTAAAATCGGCGCGCGTTTTGATAGGCAAGGCCATGCGATGCAGGTCTATTTTGTGCGGGAAAAAGACCGGATTTCGCATCATTTAGAGGAATTACTGCAGCCAGCGCGCCAAACCGCGCTCGATACCGGTTTGGCGGTGAAAGATATTTTTGATGAGCGGGTCCGGCATTTGTCGCGCTATTTGTCCTATGAGGAATGTTATTTTGTTTTATGGACGCGCCCTTCTATCCTGACAAAAAGTGAAATGAAGCGCGCGGCCAAGGAGTCCAAAGGTAAGAAATGGGTGGCGGCAGGACAGGCACAATTTCCCTTGGCGGCTCTTGATGCGCTGCGTACGCGCCATAAGAGTTTCATTGCATCGGTCATGTCTTCTTTAGATGAGCTGGGGATTGCGGCGCAGGTGCTTAATGTTCATGACGGCTTGCGGGCGGTGAAAAACAACCTTTACCCGACCAAGGCGCATAAGCACTGGAATGCTTGTTTGCCGGGCGATCCTGTGCCGCCGCGTGCGCCGTTAAGCAAAACCGATATGTCCGAAATTTTATGGCCGTCATTGCGCCAGCAAATCGCGCTGGCCGATGCGTTTGTGGTTGACGAATCGATTGTACGTATCGGGGATCAGCTCTGGGGCGGTGCAGATATTACGTTGGCCCCGATGGACCCTAGCCCGTTTCCAATGCTGCTTAACCGTTTACATGACTCCGAAGTGCCTTACCGGATTTCCTTTATGATTGAGGGTGGCGGCGCTTATGCGACGGCTTTCAGGACCTTTATCGCGACAATTTTGGGTGTGACAAATGCGCTTAATAAACAGATCAAATATTCGCTGGAAGGGTTGCAACGTTTGGCGCGGAAAGAACCGGTGGTCAGGATGCGGGTATCTATGGCGACATGGGGCCCCTATGATGATTTGAAACTAACCCAAGACCGGTTATCGAACCTCATTCAGGCGGTGGAGAGTTGGGGTTATTGTCAGGTAAGCGAGTTTTCAGGAGATCCGCTTGACTGTGTGATGTCCTCGGCGATGGGCATTCACTGTGCGGGGACGGCTCCTGCGGCTGTGGCACCGATGTATGAAGTCATGAAGCTGATGCCGTGGCAACGCCCCTCTTCCCCCTTTGGTACGGGCGCGATGCTCTTTAGGACGCCGGACGGGAAGGTCTGGCCGTATCAGACGGGAACGAATGTCACAACAACATGGTTTGATCTGATGTTCGCGCAGCCCGGTGCCGGTAAATCGGTTCTTTTGAACTCTATGAATATGGCTTGTATCTTAAGCCCCGGTATTCAAAAACTGCCCTTCGTGGCGGTGATTGATATTGGTCCGTCTTCTTCAGGGATGATTTCTTTGATCAAAGAAGCCTTGCCGGAAGAGCGCTCGCATGAAGCAGAGCATTACCGCTTGCGCATGACGCAGGATTTTGCGGTGAACCCGTTTGATACGCAGCTTGGTTGCCGTTACCCTCTCATTGATGAGCGGGCCTATCTGGTTGAGCTTCTCACGCTTTTATGTACGCCGCCAGGGGCGGAGCGGGCCTATGACGGGATACAGCAGCTCACCGGTTTGGTGGTTGATGAAATGTTTCGTTGGCGCGATGATGTGGCCGCCAATGCGGAGCCGCGCCCCTATCTCGCCCGACTGGATGATGAGGTTGATGAAACCCTCCACAAGCATAAAATTCACCTGCCGACAGATCCTTATTGGTGGGATGTGGTGGACCGGTTATTTGATGTGGAAGAGGTTGATATGGCGATACGGGCGCAGCGTTTTGCTTCACCTACTTTGGCTGACGCGGTGACGGCCTCACGGCGACCGCAGATCCGGTCCTTGCTGGAACAAACGGCGGTGGGTCTGACTACAGAAAATGTGATTAATGCCTTTGAACGGATGATTACTTCGGCCATTCGGGAATTTCCTATTCTGGCTGGTGTGACACGCTTTGATGTGTCTAACTCACGGATTTGTGCGCTTGATTTGATGGATGTCTCACCGCAGGGTGATGATACGGCAGACCGTCAAACGGCGGTGATGTATATGCTGGCGCGTCATATCTTGGTACGTGAGTGGTGGGTGGGCACAGAGATGCTGCATGCCGTACCTGAGAAATATAAATATTATCACGAGATGCGCATCCAAGACATTATCGAGACACCCAAGCGTCTTTGTTATGATGAATTTCACAGAACCAACAATTCCGAATCCGTACGCGCGCAGGTCATACGTGATGTGCGGGAGGGACGAAAGCGTGGTGTGCAAATTGCCTTGTCATCACAGCTCCTGGATGATTTTGATGATGATATGATTGATCTGGCGACCGGTATCTGGGTTTTGGGCGCAGCGATTTCGGATCAGGCGGTGGAAAATATCCGGGAGCGTTTTGGCTTGTCCGAAACTGCTAGAAGTGTGATTAGGCACAAGCTGACTGGTCCGAAGGCTAGCGGTGCGCCGGTTCTTTTCGTTTTGGGAACTGTTGAAGGACGTTATGAGCAGCACCTTTATAACACGTTAGGTCCGATTGAATTATGGGCGCTGTCAACCTCTTCCGAAGATGTGGCGATCAGGAATCGTCTTTATGAAAGGCTTGGCGCGCACCGGGGGCGGCAGATGTTGGCGGCTAATTTCCCCGGCGGAAGTGCGCGTGGAGAGATCAGGCGCAGGATCATGGCCTTATCAGAGGAAGGGCGTACGCGCTCTGCCGCCTTAAGTGCGGTGATTGAAAGTATTGTTGATGAGTTGGTAGATGCCAGCCAATCAAAACTGGATAAATCGCCGCCACATGTGGACCCGCGTGCGCATATGCTCAATAGTGCCGAGCAGATGGAAGCCGAGCTGGGCAGCATGATGGAAGGTAACATTCCGCCATCTGATGATGACGAGAATGAAGAAGGTGAAGGCGGAGATGCGCAAGACCCTGATACGGAGTCTTAAAAGAGATGGGTAAAAAGAAAACGCAAAAAAAACCCGCAAATTCAAATAAATTTTCTTTTAAGAAAATTATCCAAAAAATCTTGCCCAAAAGATCACCCAAACAGATTATTCAGGAAAAAATAAAATGGGTGAAGGATAACTGGCCGGAGATCAAAGAGTGGGCGAGTAGTACGGAAGGTATTGTTGTCGGTGCGCTGAGTGTTATTGTTCTTTTTGTCATTGTATCTATCGTACAATCCTGCACACCGCGTAAAGGGACCATTCTCTACGGCATGTGCGGTGCTTTTTTGGAACAGCAGGTTCCCTACCCCGAAACGATCCAGCACAGCCATGTGGAGCAATACCGCAAGGCGGTCCGGATTTATTACACCCATACCGATTCTTTCGGACAATATATGATGCGCAAAATTGAATGTGCCTTTGTTCAGGACCCTGAAAAAGGTGTGCAGCTCGAAAGTGTGATTTTAGACCATATTGATCACATTACGCACAATAAGCCTATTGTTGGTAAGGGAAAGCTCTATCAGGTGCGCCAGGAATATGTTGATAAGTTCAACGAATCCAAATCCCCTTCGGCCATTTTACTGAATGAGCCAAATATCATTTTGCCGGAGCCTAAGGATTTGGGATTTTAACTGTGCTTAGGACTTCAATTTTCCGGTTTTGATCATATCGGGCAACAATCCGGCTGTTCCCATGGCTTGACGCATAAAGAATTTTTTGGCCGGGAGAAAACGTTCCACCATTTTTAGTCCGACTTTACGGGTGAAAGGCAACATAAGATGCTCACTACCAAATAATTTGTTCAATATATCGGTGGTGGCGGCCATTGCCGTATTATCAAACCTGCGTGCGCGCTCATATGTTTTTAAAACATCGTTTAAGCCGATATCTTTTTCACTCTCTCTAGCCTGAACAAGAATTTCGCACAAGGTAGCCACATCACGCAAACCTAAATTCAGCCCTTGTCCGGCAATCGGGTGAATGCCGTGCGCCGCGTCAGCAACCAAAGCGATTCTGGGCGCGGTATAACGGTAAGCATGAATAAGATTAAGTGGATAAGACATGCGCTTTCCAATATTGGTAACGCCCCCGTAAAATTCAGGAAAGCGCGCATTAAGCGCGGTGATAAAAGTTTTTTTATCGTAAGATAAAAGCGGATTTTTTTGATGCGATTTAACCTCTTTGGTCCAGACAAGCGCGGAGCGATGTTGTCCTTGTTCACCGCCTAGCATAGGAAGAATGGCAAACGGCCCTTCGCTTTTAAAATGCTCTACAGCAATATTTTGATGCGGCTTTTCATGTGTCACCATACAGACTAAAGCTTGTTGATTGTAAGACCATTCACGTACCGGAATTTTGGCCCATTTGCGGGTGAAGGAACTCCGTCCGTCGGCACCGATAACAAGCTTGGCGGAGAGTTGTTGACCATCGCTTAAAAACACATTCATGTGTGTTTCTTGTTCTTCAAAATCTGTTACATTTTGTCCGAAGATCAATGTGGCATTCTTTTGTTCCTGAATGGCCTGATGCAAGACATGGCGCAGAACATGATTTTCAACAACCCATCCGAAAGCAGGATTGCTTATTTCCTGTTTCAAATCTTCTGATAAGAAGTTGAGAAGAACGGGAGAAGAGCCGTCTAATATCTGAATGTCTTGAATTGCACAAGCATGGGGTAAAATCCGATCCCACACGCCGGCAGCCTTCATGACCTGCATGGAGCCATAAGACAGTGCCGTGGTGCGGCCATCACGCTTTCCATCTTGCGCCAAATCAACAGGCGTTGGGTCAATACATGCAACGTTAAAGCCGGATAAAGCCAGCAGCAAAGTTTGAGTTAGACCCGCGTGGCCTGCGCCAACGATAACAATGTCAGGGTTATTTTTTACCATGACCTAATTTGTTATCACAGGAAAGGCGGTTTGGAAATGTGAATTAGGGTCCTGACCCTACACGATGAAAGTCACGCTGGTCAGATAGGGCTCAACCGAACTGATTGTCAGGCCATAATCGGTAATGCCAAGAGTGGATTGAACCGCATTGATAAAGGCACCTAAGTTTACTGCAATCGCTCCACCGATAATATGGGTAAGCCCCGCCATAGCGGAAGCTTGTTGGTTCCCCTCGGCCACACCACGCATGATAAAGAAGCCGCGAATAAAGCTGATCCATCCCAATATGGCCACGAAGGCCATAATCGCGCCAATGACCGCATTGGCGTGTCCAACGCTGCCTTCCATACCTTTGGTGTAAGATAGTGCAGCATGATTCATCGCACCGCTTTGGAACAAAGATTCGGAAGCTGCGCCCAGCATTTTATTCAAGGAAAGTAGAGCGCCAGCGACAATAAATGTCATGATGGTGCCAAAACCCATTGGGCCGCGCGCGCCTTCTTGTTCGGATTTGAGCAGACGCGAAACTCCGATAATGATAAGGATCAAACCGGCGATATAGCCAAAGACCACAAAAATCATTTGAAGCGGGTCCCAGACATCGCGCATCAGCGCGACCAGCATTGCATCTAGCCCGGTGCTGGACGCTCCGCCTGTATTGAAATCACTTCCACTGATGTCGTCTGTTCCTTTTGCCATGGTCTCAATGACGACATCGCGCAAATAAGGCAGGGAGAAGAAAGCGCCACCGGCCAAGAAGCGTTTTAAGGGGTCCCAAATCTCTGTTTGGTTGGGGTTTTCAACATGCATACGGAGCTTCCAGATTCCTAAAAACCCGAAAACAAGACCGCAGAGATAACAAAATCCGGCAAAAAGACTGGGGAAGCCTTCTGTCGAGTTCATCAAGTTGGTAATGACACTACCCAATGTGCTGCCTCCACCCCCGCCTGCTGCTCCTTGTCCATGTGCTCCAGCGGCGTTTGCGGCGCGCTGCGCGACGCCGTTACCTGCTAAGGCCGCAGAAAGATGCCAAAAATTGGACATGACAATAACAGTGAGAATGGCAGAAATTTTACAAAAAACAGTATTCAATGATCTCATGCTTTTAGCCCCGTAAATTACCCCCCATTATATCACAGCCATGTAGGGGATGAAAAATTTCAAACAAAATGTCCGAACAACAAAAAATCCCTTTGATAGTATATTACCAAAGGGATCTTAAAAAATGTTTAAAAACAACGTGTTATGCGACAGGTGCGTCCACTTTCACCGGCAAATCGGCCGCAATAGGCTCATCATCTAGCATTTCAATCATACCGGAAGGCTGAACCGAGAAATTGGCGATAAACATTGCGTTAGAGTAGTAAACCACCCCGTCACACAGCCAGTTGCCGTTTTCATCCTTGCCTTCAAAGCTCGCCGGTCTGAGCACACCCTCAATCACGGTGCGGGTTTTGTCATCCAGCTGTTTGGGGATGTAAGTATCTTCCATGCTTTCTGCAATCAGGAAAGGGCCTTCATCACCACGCACAAAAAAGCAGAAAAAACGCAAATATTCCAACACGTTATCATCTGTGATCTTAACGGGTGCCTTGGCATTCACATCGTGAATGGGGGGAGAAGTTCCATTGAGCCAATATAAATTCCCCTGATCGGTCAGATAGTAAATAAAGAGATTTTGCGGGGTCCAGGCCGGATCTTTTACCCGAATAAGGGCGACTTGATCGTAGAAAGGAAGCGGACGCCATTCCACAAGGGTCGTGGCTGGATTGACGCTGTATTTATTGCCAATTGGATTGATTTGTTCCAAAAATCCGGCGAGTTCTTCACCCTGAACCGGGTTCCAATTATTGTCCATATACATGGGAAAAGCTTCCTTTAATCGTTGCGTTTGGTTTTATTACTTCAATTTCCGGCCCTATTTTACGGGCTAAATGCTTGATTTCAAGTCTTTTTACCTGCCTATATTGCCATGCTCACTTTAAAGTACAAGTAAAATTGACAGAAAAACATTTAATCTGTATAACCCTGTCCTACAATATTTGAATATAAGATGCAAATTTAAGAAACGGAGAGCGTCATGAAACGTACATTCCAACCTAGTAAACTGGTCCGCAAGCGCCGTCACGGTTTCCGTGCGCGTATGGCAACGAAAAATGGTCGCCGTGTTATTAATGCGCGCCGTAGTAAAGGCCGTGCCCGTTTGAGCGCGTAGATAATCGTACCCTTTTTTCCTTATACTGCGTTTCTCGGCGCTCATGTACGGTTTTGTACATTTCGCTTCTCGTGCCTAGTATAAGAAAAAAATTGAAACGATTATTGCGTTTGGCGGAACTTAAATGAAGTCCACAAAAGAAGAGATGAAATTATTGGACCGCTTGAAAAAGCGGTCTGATTTTTTGCGCGTTCAAAAATTGAGCAAGGAAAATCAGACCAAATGGGTGTCCAAGGGCATGGTGATAGAGCTTGCCCCTAATGAGGATGGAAAGCTGCGCTATGGCCTGACGGTCAGTAAACGTGTCAGTAAGCTGGCGGTGGAGCGTAACCGGGTGAAGCGGCGTTTACGGGCAGTAGTGCGGGAGGTGCTTCCGGCCTATGCCAAAGCAGGCCATCATCTTGATATCGTTGTTATTGGACGCCTGAACACATTAAAGTATGATTATGAAGCGCTTAAAAATGATTTGGTGTGGTGTCTCAAAAGGTTGGGAATTGAAAAGTCAAAAGCATGAAATTTGTCCTGATTCAAATTATTAAATTCTACTCTTTTGTCATTTCTCCGCTTTTGGGAAAAAATTGCCGTTTTTACCCGACATGTTCGGCTTATGCGGTGCAGGCGATTGAAAGGCACGGTGTTTTTAAAGGGATGTGGCTTGCTTCCCGGCGTATTTTAAAATGTCACCCCTGGTATCGCGGGAATATGGTTGATGAAGTGCCAGCGCAGGATTGCACCTGTTCGCGTGATCGGGTATAAACGCCGGACAATTCAAAACAACCTGATAAAAACTTAAAAAGGCCGCGATGATGCAGCAAAAAGATCAAATGCACCCTCAAGATATGCGCAACCTCATTTTATTCGGGGTGTTGTCCATTTTACTGTGGCTTTCCTATGATCATTTTATCTTAAAACCGAAAATGGAAAAAATGCGCGCAGCGGCTGAAATTGCCGAGAAGGTTGCGCTTGAAAACCAAACCCAAGAAGGCATGAAGGTACAAGCCCTGCGTCCGCGCGCGGAGGTGATTTCTGAAACACAAAAGGAGCGCATCGCGCTTGAAAATGATTTTGTCAAAGGTTCTATCAACTTAAAAGGCGCGCGGCTTGATGATTTGGCACTGACCAACCATTTCAAAACAATTGCGAGGCAGGAAAATGCCGTTGTCCTGTCACCGGCAGGGTCTTCTCATCCGAAATATACCGAGCATGGGTGGGTGGCATCCGATAGATCCCTTAAAATGCCAGATAATGAGAGTGTCTGGACATTAAGTGCGGGAGAGGATCTGGCGCCGGACAGTCCGGTTGCCTTACAGTGGAGTAATGGTCAGGGTTTAACCTTTGAGCGGGTGATTGAACTTAACGAGGATTACGGTTTTCACATTGTTCAGCGCGTGATCAATAATACAGGCAGCAAAGTAGAGCTTCACCCTTATGCGCTGGTGGTGCAACGCGGCATACCGGAGGATTATCTGGGGCGTTGGGTCGTACATGAGGGACCAATTGGTTATATCGGCACGGAGCTGATTGAGGAAGGGTATGGCAAGATGGAAGGCAATCCCACCATTACCCAAACGGCTAAAGAAGGCTGGATTGGTTTGACCTCCAAAAACTGGTTGACTGCTTTGGTGCCCGATCAAAAAAGCCCGGTTAAATATCGCATTACCTATACCAAGGCGGCACGGGCAAATGTGAAAGACCGTTATCAGGCGGATATGATGGGTCCTACCCTGTCTGTGCCTGTTGGTGGTATGAGCGAATTTTCAACCCATCTTTTTGCCGGTGCCAAGAAGCTGGATCTGTTGGAAAAGTATGAAAAAGAATGGGATGTACCACATTTTGATCTGGCGGTTGATTTTGGCCTGTTTTATTTTCTCACGCGTCCTTTCTTTGCCATTATTAATTTTTTCTACGGTCTCGTTGGTAATTTCGGTGTAGCCATCATCATGTTTACCGTTGTCTTAAGAATTTGTGTATTTCCGCTGGCCAATACATCTTACCGGTCATTCGCCAAATTGCGGCAATTAGGGCCGCAGATGAACGAGTTGCGCGATAAATATAAAGATGAAGACAAACAAAAATTACAGCAAGAGCTGGTCAAGCTTTACCAAAAGGAAAAAGTTAATCCGGCGGCGGGCTGTTTGCCGATTTTGATACAAATTCCAATTTTCTTTTCTCTTTTCAAGGTGCTCTCCAACACAATTGAAATGCGCCATGCGCCGTTTTTTGGTTGGATTCAGGATTTATCTGCGCCTGACCCGACAAGTATATTTAATCTTTTTGGCCTCATCCCGTGGAACCCGCCGGGGTTTCTTATGATTGGAGTGTGGCCGTGTTTGATGCTACTGACCATGATTGTGCAGCGTAAATTATCACCGCCGCCAACAGATAAGATGCAAGCGCAAATTATTGCGGCAATGCCGTGGCTGATGACTTTTATTCTGGCGCAATTTGCTGCCGGTCTTGTGATTTACTGGACCTTTAACAATCTTTTAGCCGTTATTCAGCAATATGTGATTATGCGCATGATGGGCGTTGAAGTTGATTTGGTTGGTAACTTTTTGGGGAAGAATAAAGACAAGGAGATGGAGCCGGTAGAAGGTATACATCCTGAGGCTAAGGTTATCGAAGAAAATGTAGAAACTGCCCTTGGTATTGATCAGGAAGATACACCGGAAAATGCGATCAAACGGGCGCGGAAAAAAGCGGCAAAAAAGAAGCCAATTTCAAAACCAAAGCCGAAAAAGAAAAAACCGACACAAAAGAAAAAGAAGTAACGTTGTGACGGGAGGGTGCAGCTATGGAAGAATTCTCCAAACAGGAATTAGAAGCAGCGAGGCTCCTTTTTTCAGGCCCTTGTGATTTTATTTTAGGCGTTGCGGGGCTAGAGCAATTACCTGCGGCAAACAGGGCGGAAGTGGCCTTTGCCGGGCGTTCCAATGTCGGGAAATCTTCGCTTTTGAACGCACTTACAGGGCGCAGCAATCTGGCGCGTACATCCAATACACCGGGGCGTACGCAGCAGCTTAATTTCTTCGATCTTGGTGGAGCGCTTTATCTTGTCGATATGCCGGGTTATGGCTACGCCAAAGTTTCCAAGACGCAGCGTGCACAGTGGGATCAGCTTATGCGCGATTATCTGCGTGGTCGGCCAAATTTGAGATGTACCTTCATTCTGGTCGATAGTCGTCACCGCCTGAAAGAGAGTGATGAACATATGATGAGTATGCTGGACGAGGCAGCCGTTCCTTACCGTATTATTTTGACAAAATGTGATAAGGCGAAAAAAGCGGAGCTCGAAAAAGTCAAAGCAGATTTGAATGCGAAACTTAAAAAACATCCGGCAAGCTATCCATATTTTTTACAGACAAGCTCTATCAAAGATATAGGCATTGCGGATTTGCGTGCCGTGATTGCATCCATGCAATAACTTATTGAGCGGCTAAAATACGGTAAAAAGAATAGCCGTCGCCCGTGTCATTTTCAACGCAAAGGGCAGGATACCCGTCACAGGCTGCACATTCAGTTGCGGTGAAAT
>JALEGH010000004.1 GCA_022763065.1 Alphaproteobacteria bacterium | reverse complement strand
TTGTCAGAATAGTTATAATTATGGTATTATTTTCGCTATCGTAACAGGCTATTTGTGAAGGTTTATCAATGCGTTCGCTAACAGAAACATGGGTTGAAAACACGCTCCAAATTCAGAAAAGCATGTTTGAAATCGCAACGGGACATGTGCTCGTTGTTTCAAAACAAGTTGCTGAGAGCTTCAATCCCCATGTCATTGCTGGTCAGGGTTTGCGTTTTTTCCGTCATACAGATGGGGGAGATCACGTATTTTTGACCTGTCCACCCGACCGGCTTGACGCCAAGGCCAATCAGGTCATTGCGCAGCGATGTGACGGTACCGAAAAACAGGCCAATAAACGCGTTAAAACTATTTTAGCGGAGGCTATTCATGAAGTCGTTGGTGACAAGCCCGTTCATATGTTTGAGATTGGCTGTGGGAGGTATACTGTTGCGAACAACATGTCAAGAGACATGAAATTGACCTTTACGGGGATTGATAAATTAACAGATCAAAAAATGACAATTGTAACGTCACCCCATATGACGGTTACTAATTTTGACAATAAACCCGTTACACTTGAAGATGTGGTTCGCGATCCTATTGTCGAGGAAGGCCATATCCCTGTTGTAACGGCAGTCTACTCACTTCATTTTCTTGATAAACAGAGATTACCGGCACAGTTAATGAATATCATAGATTTTGAAGGTTTTTTCGTCGGGAATTTGCATTTGGTCGGAACACGTAAGGAAAAAGAAGCTCAATTAACGGAGATGAGAAGCGCCCTTGATTCAAGCGGCATGGCATATACTTGTATTCGGGACGGGCATTCGAATAGTTTTTTTGTCATTGCTGATGAAGATAATTATGACATGGTTGATCGTGTAGAGGATGAAATTAAACGTCAAATGGCAAAACCATCTATACAAAGGATGTTGCCTCAGCCTAGACGTTAGCTTTTGTCCCAATATCACCTTATTTTTGCCTTTAAAGCGCAAATTTTTCCCTTTTAGATAGAAGATGTGGTTATGATACCTATGTTTTGAAGATGTTGGTGCACCAATGCTGTTTTGAATAAGGAAAGAAAAGAAAATGAGTGAAAATACAGCCCAAAAAATTGCTCTTGTCGATGATGACCGGAATATTTTGACCTCCGTATCTATGGCGTTGGAAGCCGAAGGGTATGACGTCAAAACCTATAATGATGGGGAGGAGGGGCTCAAAGGTATCACAGGTAATGAGCCGGATTTGGTCGTGCTGGATATTAAAATGCCGCGTATGGACGGTATGGAGGTCTTGAGCAAATTGCGGGAAACTTCCAGCCTGCCGGTTATTTTCCTGACCTCCAAAGATGATGAAGTGGATGAGGTGATTGGCCTTAGAATGGGCGCGGATGATTACATTACCAAGCCGTTTTCGCAGCGCTTGTTGATTGAGCGTATCCGGGCGCTGTTGCGTCGTCAGCAATTGCAAGATGTGGAGCCTGCGCAAAATTCGGACGAGATTATCCAGCGCGGCGATCTCACGCTCGATGATTCGCGTCATTTATGCACATGGAAGGGGCAGCCCGTTAACCTGACCGTGACAGAATATTTGCTGGTGAAGGCTTTGGCGCAGCGTCCCGGACATGTGAAAAACCGCGATCAGCTCATTGATCTGGCGTATGGTGAGAATATCTATGTCGATGACCGTACGATCGATTCCCACATTAAACGCGTGCGCAAGAAATTCAAAAAAATCGACGAGGATTTCAACCAGATCGAAACGCTCTACGGTATCGGGTATAAGTATAAGGAGTAGAATGCTAGCTTTATAGTCCGAGTTTTTGTGCAAGAAGATGTGGGTTTCTTGCTAGAGTTCTATATTCTAAAAATAAACCAATCAATCTAGCTTCCATATAATTGCTGCTTAGATCTGGGCACTGGACCAACCCATGTTTTTGAAGGGCTTCTTTTAGTTTATCTGCTAAGGCACAATGAAAGTTTTCTTGCGTTGTCCAAACGTTAAAAGCTTCTTGTGGCGTTTTAACATAGACATGTTGGCTTTTAGAATCTAAATAAAATTGCCAATTTTTTGAACCCGTTACCCGTGGCAAGGAAATTTCAAATTCGGCCAATTGATTGGCATCGGCATTAAGATCAAAATTAGGATCATGTATATTCCGATATTCTATGACCCAGAATTTAATTTTATCTCCGTCTTGTGTATCCATCGATATATAAAGACTGACCTCTTTATCCTTAGTTTGCGGATTTTCTAGAGCATAGTCCAGTTTGAGCAAGTTTTTAATAGAGCTTGGGCGATAGATACCGCAGGATTCTAAAACTCCTGCTAACGTTCCGCTGCCGTTATAGTTGAAAAAAACGTCTTTGGTGTTGCTTTCCATGATGTCAGAGATGTAAACATAAGCGCACAATATGTCAAGTGAAAAAAGAGGGGCTAATTTATAGTGTTTTGTAGGGGTTACGAAACGTCTTTCAACCACAGGGCATTTTTAATGTCTTCAGCGCACATTTTTGCGTGGGCCGATTTTTCTTCTTCTGAAATGTCGAAGATGCGTGGCTCGCGGAATTTTTTATCCTGTTTGGGTGTGACGGGTGCGTTAGAAGAAGTTGCGGCAGTTTTGACCTTTAGCTCTTCTCCAATATCCAGCCCGCGTTGACGACCTCCTAAAAGCTCCAAATAAACTTCGGCCAAAAGCTCAGAGTCCAAAAGCGCGCCATGGAGTGTCCGGTTGGAATTGTCGATATTGAAACGCCGACATAGCGCATCAAGATTGGCCGGAGAGCCGGGGAATTTTTGCCGTGCGATCATGAGCGTGTCAATCACGCGCTTATTATTGATTGCGGGGAAGCCGAAAGTTGCCAGCTCCGCATTGATAAACTTTATATCAAATTCGGCATTGTGAATGACAAGCTTTGAGTCTTCTCCTAAAAAATCAAGAAAATCGCCGACAATTTCGCCGAAAGTGGGCTCGTTTTTAAGGTGCTCAGTCGTTAGGCCGTGAACCGCTACAGCCTCGGCGGGAACGTCGCGCTCCGGATTGATATATTGATGATAAGTACGGCCCGTCGGGATATGGTTAACCAGCTCAACACAGCCAATCTCCACCAGCTTGTCACCTTCAGCTGGGTCCATACCCGTCGTTTCAGTATCCAGAACAATTTCACGCATTTTGGTGAACTTTTGAATTGTCAGCGCAAGGCTCCATAACCTCATCCAGCCAGCTATTTAAAAATTTGGCGGTTTGAGTTTCAAGCGTGTCGCCGTGAACTTCCGTTTGTGCACGAAGCATGGGAACCTGCTGCGACGGGTCAGGTAAAAAGCCGCCGGCTAGCGCCATAATGAATTCAAAATTCGCGGCATTTAATTCCGGATGGAATTGCACGCCAAGTGCGTTTTTACCGTAGGAAAATGCCTGATTTTCATACTGGTTAGAAGAGGCGAGCAAAGTTGCCCCTTTCGGCAAATCAAAAACATCAATATGCCAGTGATACATCATGGTGTGTTTCTCATCTAGGTGAGAAACAGGAGAGCTTTGCCCATCGGGCGTGACCTGAATATTGTGCCAGCCAATCTCGGGACCATCCGGCCCCCTATAGACATTTGCCCCTAGTGCATTCGCCATGAGTTGTGCGCCGAGACAAACGCCAAGCAAAGGTTTATCAGCAGCCAGTCTTTTTTCGATATAAGAAATCTCATGCCCTATATAGGGATAAATATCTATTTGGTCGACCAGCATCGGCCCGCCCATGAAAATGGCAATATCATGCTCTAAGGGGTCAATTTCTTCGATTTTATCCAAATAGCCCAATCTGATATCCAGCTCCAACCCTCTATTCTCCAGCACGGTTTTAAAGCTGCCAATATCACTTTTCCTCTTGTGACATACTATGAGTGCCTTCACAGTTTTCTCCTGTTTTTAAAATTTCCCGCAACATTTTTTGAATGGAACGATAAGTATAGGACAATCCAAGCCCAGTGGGGAGAATAAAATTAGCATTGCTACATTTTTTTTCGTCACTCATTTGAGATTTCAAGATGGCTTCAAAGCGCGCGTGCGTCATTCCGGGGCGTGATAAAACGCGGCGGCGTTGAATATGGTAGGGTGCGCTAACCACGGCGGTGAAGTCAACATCTTGATCAGCGCCGGTTTCAAACAAAAGCGGAATATCAAGCACCGCGATTTGGCGTGTGCCTTGGTAAGGTCTACGGCGGGCATGGGCGGCCAAAAATGCGTGTTGGGAACGACGTACAATGGGATGTAGAATATCTTCAAGTTTTTGCCGGTCTGGCGGATTTTTGAATATAAGGTCGGCCAACGCCGTACGATTAATGCGACGATTTTTGGAATCCCAGCATTCAGGAAAAGCAAGGGCAGTTTGTTCAAACCCTTCGCCTTCTGGCTCAAGCGCAGCGCGCGCCGCCGCATCGGAATCATGTACCGCGCAGCCCAGTTTTTGTAACATTCCGCTGGCGGTGGTTTTGCCCATCCCGATGGAACCTGTGAGCCCTAAAATAATCATAATAGGATCCGTCTTTCTAATTCTGGCGTGACTTTAGGCTGTATGCCCGTCCATGACTTGAAGGCAGGCGCGGCCTGATGTAACAGCATGCCGAGGCCTGTCACAATAGGATTTCCGTTTTCCTGCGCTTGTTTCAGTAATGCGGTCATAAGCGGCGCATAAACGATATCACAGACCAAAGAAGCTCGCGGTAATTCATCCAGATTAATTTCCAATGGCGGTTGGCCCTTCATCCCTAAAGAGGTTGTGTTGATGAGAAGATCACAATTTTTTAAGGGTTTGGAGCGTTCTACCCAATCACAAATATTGATTTGATTTGGGGACATTTTTTGAAGGGGCGCTGCTTTTCCTTTTGTCCGGTTGGTTAGTGTTATGGACTGAACACCCTGTTGCAAAAGCCCGTAAATGACCGCCCGCGCGGTCCCGCCTGCGCCTAGAATAAGTGCTTTCTTATCCTTGAAGGTAAAATCAGGATGTGTAGTTTTAATATTTTGAATAAAACCATAGCTATCGGTATTGGTGCCGTGGAGTTTACCGTCTTTGATGTTCACGCAATTGATCGCCCCAATTGCGCACGCGGTTTCATCAATTTTATCACATATCTCAACCATTGATTCTTTATGCGGAATTGTCACATTAAATCCGGTATATTTTTGATCTATAAGTTGCCTGATACCATCTTTTAAATTTCTGGGGTGAATATCAATCACCTCATAAGACCCTTCAATATTATATTGATTCATCCAATGAAGGTGTATGAGAGGGCTTTTGCTATGTGAAACAGGATGACCTATGACGGCGGTTTTCATGTGTTTCCTCCGTCAATGTCATGTAAAAAATTCAAAAGCGCTAAAAGCGGCATACCAAGAATGGTGAAATAATCACCTTCTATTTTTGAAAAAAGCTGAATGCTAACCCCTTCAAGCGCGTAGCAGCCCACGCAAGAGGTCACAATATCTCCTGCGGCATTGATATAATCCTCAATCTGCGCTGGTGTTAAAGCGTGCATGTGAAGCGATGCTCTATCATGATATGTCCATAGGCATTTCCCACTTTTGTAAACACATATGGCGGAAATGAGAGAGTGAGATTGTCCTTGAAATTCCAAAAGCCGCGCTTTGGCTTCATCAATATTTTTTGCTTTATCGTAAATTTGATCATTAAATACCAATATTTGGTCTGAACCAATTATATAATAATCAGAATATTCGTTAGAGATTTTTTTTGCCTTTTCTTCGGCCAGGCGAAGGGCGATTTCGGCATCCTCAATATTTTGTGAGATCAGTCGATCTTTTATTTCCGCTTCATCAATATTGGCTGCAATGGCTTTGAATTTCAGACCCGCATTGGCAAGCATGGTTTTGCGCGCCGCACTGTTTGAGGCCAGTATTAAAGGGATATTCTTAATCATCACTTTGAGGTTTTTGACGTTCTTTTTCTTCAGTGTAAAGGCGGCTTTGGTGACGCATTAAAAGGGCATAAATCTCAGCAGTTGTTTCCTCAACCGATTTACGTGTCACGTCAATAACGGGCCATTTATGTTTTGAAAAAAGCCGTCTGGCATTTCTGATTTCTTCCTCTATTTTTTCAAGATCGAGATAGTCATTGCCTTTGAGGCCCGCATCTTCATCATCTGCGTTCAGGCGGGAGCGACGCAAATTTTCAAGCCGTTTGGGAGATTCGCTCAAACCCACAATAAGCGGTTTTTTCAAATTCAAAATTTCCTCCGGAAAGGGCACATGCGGGACCAAGGGAATATTGGCCGCCCTGATGCCGCGCCGAGCCAAAAAAATACAGGTCGGTGTTTTGGAGGTGCGCGATACCCCTACCAAAATGACATCGGCCTCCTCCAACCCGTCAAGGTTGCGGCCATCATCAAAATTTAGGGCAAAATCTACCGCGTCAATACGTTTGAAATAAGCATCATCCAGCGCATGTTGCAAACCTGGTATCCCCTTGGTTGGCAACCCTAGATAAGAAGACATGGTTTTTAGGATAGGGTCCAAAATTGGCATACAAGGAACATCAAGCTCTACACATTTTCGCTGGAGCTTGCGGCGGAGCTTTTTATCAACAAAGGTAAAAAGGACGGGACCCGGTTTTTTTTCTAGATCAGCTAAAGCGCGGTCGAGCTGAATTTCCGACCTGATCATCGGCCAGAAGCGCTCCACCGGATCAATAGCTTCAAACTGTGCCAAGGCGGCGCGGGCCAAGCCTTGAAGCGTGGTGCCGGTTGCATCGGAAATGAGATAGATGTGAAATTTCCGAA
The DNA here is from genome assembly GCA_022763065.1 of Alphaproteobacteria bacterium. Taxonomy (GTDB): domain Bacteria; phylum Pseudomonadota; class Alphaproteobacteria; order Micavibrionales; family Micavibrionaceae. The sequence continues at coordinate 32,051 of JALEGH010000004.1, read as the reverse complement.
TGGGGCTTTGGGCTTTCGAAGAAGTGTCGTTATCCATGCCGCCATTCTATAGTTATTCCAATTAAAAATGGAACATTTTTAATTGGACCCCTTAAACGCCGGGGATGCTTCCGGCGCACTTGCGCCGTGCTCGCCGTCGCTCACGTATTATTTGAAATTAATTCTTATAAGACGAAGCCTTTAATCCAAAAACATGAATTTTCGGGCAAGGCGCGCGTCACGAAAAGGTATATCGTCGACATAAGTCACTTCGCTGTCATAGACGATCTGGAATAAATGCGCCTGATTGATCGGGTCATTGAGGCTGCAGAAAAACGGGTCCTTGGCTACAGTCTCTCCCAAATCTTTCAGATAAGTGCTGTCATCCGGTAAGGTGGCAAGCCCTTCAAAAATTTTGGGATCAGGGTGGGATTTTTTCTCTATAATATCGTTACTATCATCGCCATCCACTATTTCGATAAAACCTAAGCCGGATTCTTGCGCGGCGTGAATATCGGTATCCATCTGTTCCAGTGTTGCATGATCAAGTGCATCAACACGGGCTGTATCGGCATACCACTGACGGAAAACATGGGCGAGCGCCGTACCGTTATAAAGGGCGGTGGGATAGCGCTCCAAAATGTTCAACAATACCTGCGCCATATCGCCATCATCGGAGCCTAAAATATGACGCCAGACATCGCTATATCCGGCACTTCTGAGCTCCCACCCGATCATAATGGCCAGAGAATCGCAATCTGCGGCGCGCGCGCGCTCTAGTAGAAGTACTGCTTGGGGCTTATAACGTTCTTCAAAATTGCCCCAATGCTCTTCCTGCCAGATATCGCGTAAAGCCTTGGCCAGAACGCAGAGAAAAGAATTTCTAAAGAAGCTGGAACGGCCCAAAGAAGGTGCATCCAGCCCGTAATGATCCAGCTCCATAATTTTATCTTCAATATTAAGGTGATAACCGCTCGTGCCTAGATCAGATAAGGTAAACTGCCATCCAGCCTCTCCAGCCTTGATAAGCAGAGCGTGGCCTGCCGGGCTTTCGCTGAGCATCGCGGTGGCCCAGATAAGCGTGTCTTCATCGCCTTCAAAGGCGTATGGATAGGCTTCTAGGTTCAAGAATTTCTTTGATTGGACGGGTTTGAGTGCGGCGAGGGAGTAAAGATCCTCTCTGGTCAGGTCAAAACATTGCTGCGCATCGAAATTGGCCGGACTTTCGTGATGGTTTTCGTGAGATTCCCGAACACCGTTTTCACCTACACAAGATTGCCCCCGGCTGATGGTACGGGGCTTGGTAAGGGGAGATAGGCGGTCGGCACGCATATCAGTTATGTCTTTCTCTTCGTTGTCATATATCTCATGATCATAAAAGCTCACATCCCGGATTGTTCGGGCTCTGGCCAAAGGCAATATGTATGATGTTGCCATCTTTCGCGGTGATGGGTTGTGCATTTTGGTTGTCCTCAATGATATTATTATGTTCCATCTGATCGATGCCAGATGTGTGGATAACGTCATGAGATTGCAATTCCTGTTCCAAGTCGCTTCCCAAAGCCTGCTCGGCCTCGCTAAAGGAGCGCTCGAACTTGATAAACCAAAGGAAATTGGCATTGGCACGGTCGCGTACTTCGGTAAAAACTGGATCATTCAGGATCAGCCCAGCATAGGGCGCCAGGTAATTTTTGCCGAATGGTTGATGCCCTAAAGAACAAATCAGCTCCATCGAAATCATGCGGGAGCTTTCGGTATTTTCAAAGACATAGCCCCGGTAATCCGCCAGCATGGCCTGGATCAGCTTTTTGTCTTGATGCTGACAACGCTCCGACAAGAACCATGTTTCAAAAACGGCAGCCGCCGCCTTACCGTTATTAAGTGTTCTAAAGTCGGCATGTGCCTCGCGGGCGAAAGCGCGGCCCAAATCGTAAAGGGCGGAATTTTCGATGTGCGTCCAAAATTCATCCATTCCCTGAAGTTTGAGCTCCCACGCGGAATGTATAACAGCAACCATAAGGTCAGCCAGCTGCGCCCGGTTGATCAAAACCGCCTGATCCGGATGGAAGGTCAGGGGATGTACCAGCGCGCCCTGACGATGTTGCCAGTGACGGCGTAATTCCTGCACGCAGAGCAAAAATTGATTTACCGGATCAATATCAGGGCGGATTAGTATTTTTCCGGCCTTTTTATCGTAAGCGGCACCGCTTGTCTGGTTTGACAAGATAAGTTCTACCTCATAATGATCGGCACAGGCCAGAAGGCTTGCGGCCATACGGCTTTGGGATAGAAGAGCGCGTAGCGCCTCTAGCCGCTTGGCATCATTCGTTGTATCTAGGCCGGATGTTTCTTGAGTGACAAAAACACTATCGGCCACAAATTCCTGCATACGTACATCGCGGGGCTGCGTGAAATCAAGCGCCAAGCGGTCGTAGGACTCCATTTTGCTACATAAATCGGAAATCTCGGCATTTAATTCAGAGGTCGCATTGATGTCTATCCGTGCATCTATGTCCATCCCGTCATCGTAAGAACCCGCGAGTTGTCCATTTAAGAAAAATTCCGCCATATCTTCAGACAGGATGGAGTCTTCTTCTTCAATGATTTCTTCATCCATGTAGAAGAAGGGCTGATCGCTCAAAAGCGTACAAAGCACAGGCTGTGTGTTATCTAAGCTATAGGCGATGCGTACATGGCCGTCTTGTACCGCAATGCCGGTGTGGTCGTTGATCGTGTTATTATCTTTGTAGTTTCCCATTTTTTTCGCCCCAAATCGTCAAATTTGCATATTTTTTTAAAATTGAGCGCTCTTTGACCAGTTCTTTGCCGTGAACCCCTTCATTTCAAGAAATCTGTTCCCTGCGCTACCCTTCTATTATGGCGGCAAAAGAATTAATGAAACCCTACCAAAAACAGTTTTTTGAAAAGTTTTTTACTAATTTTTTCTTAATTTTATCAATAGGTTAACAGGAGGTTAATCTATTTTGACATAATGCTTAAGGGCGGCGAGGGAATTGTATCCTAAACCGCTTTTTTGAGGTTGCTGACTTGAGAGGCAATGGCGGGGGTTGGATTTTCTCCAGCATGGGTGTGCATATTCTCAACAATGGCAGAGCCGACAACGATACCATCGGCGAGGGGAGCCATATTTGCCGCGTCCTCAGGCGTACGGATACCAAACCCGACGGCCACAGGCAGTTCAGTTTGGGTTTTAATGCGGGCAATATGTGCGCCGACCTTGTTTGTGTCGGCTGATTTCGTACCTGTCACACCGGTGATTGACACGTAGTAGAGGAAGCCTCCGGCGCCATCCAAAATGGTTTCAAGGCGTTTATCACTCGTGGTCGGGGTGACAAGGCGGATGAGATCAAGCCCGGCATTTTGTGCAGGTTCGCGTAATTCGGCATCTTCTTCTGGCGGCAGATCGACGATAATTAAGCCATCAACACCGGCCTGCGCCGCATTTTCAACAAATTTATCACAGCCATATTTGTAAATAGGGTTAAAATATCCCATCAAGATGATGGGGGTTGTGTCATTGTGGTTGCGAAAATCGGCGACCATCCGTAAAACGCTTTTTAAGTCCATGCCGTTTTCCAAAGCCCGCAGGGAGCTATCTTGAATGGTCGGGCCATCGGCCATCGGATCAGAAAAGGGGATACCAATTTCAATCAGATCGGCGCCAGCCTCAGGCAGGGACTTCAAGACCTCAAGGCTTTGCCCCGCATCCGGATCTCCGGCGGTGATAAAGGTGATGAGCGCCTTGCTCCCGCGCTTCTTTAGCGCGGCAAAAACTTGCCCAATTCGGTTTGTTTTTGAAGCTTTATTCATCCATGCTTTTTACCTCACCATGCAGGGTAAAGGCAAAGAGTTTGTTTAGCGCGCTAGTTCAGGTCCCCAGAAAGGGTCTTTTTTACGAGGAGCAGGAGGTCCGTCATTTGCAAAAGGTTCAAGCATCTCCCGCAAGTTAGACATCACGCTTTTGACGCTATAGCCAAAAACACGGCGTCTGGCTAGCTCGTTTACAATAAATTCCATGTTTTTGTCTGTCATAAGTTTCGCATCTGATGCGCCAGCCGCGATGAATCTGGCCACGTCATAGGCATTATCTTCTGTTTTTTGAAGCGCGGCTTGCGCAAATTCTTTGGGACTCATCTGGGAAATTTCAAAAAGCATTTTTTGCATGTAGTTCAAAAGCTCAACAGGGTCTTGAAGCGCTTCCAGATTCTCCTTTTTACTGGCTTCTTCGATAAGTGTCTGAACCGCACGATTAATGATAAGGGAATAGGCCTGAGCCAAACCAGGTACGGCGTAATAATACCCGCTAATCGTTTCTCCGACCTCTCTTGATGCGTCTGCCGCGTTTTCAAGGGAAGGATTTTGCGCAAGCTCTGTAAAAGCAGCCTTAAGGTCAGGCGCATTGGGTGCCATTGTGGCCAACATGACTCCGGCGGTTAAAGCAGGATTCGTAGCACCTGCTTTAAAAAGAATAATCTGAAGCACAATATTGGCATAGGGTCCTGCCTTTTTAAAAATGTCGAGAACAGTTTCATTTGTACCGGGTACTTCTTCATTTAGAGCTTCTTCGACGGTTTTCTTTTTTCTACCATCAAAATATTGTTTCATTTCGATACCGCTCTTGGCCAGCATCATAATCGCCCGTTCTTCTCCGGCAAAACCGTCGATATCTTTCGCGGCTGTTTCGAGGATTTCTTTGTCTTTGACAAAATCATTCCATGATCTGATTTTTGAAATTCGTGTAATCAGGTTCCCAAATTTATCCGACATATTGGGTTTTTTATTGTTTGGGTTGATGGTTTCAAAAATCTGCTCTCCCACAGCCGTTGAGTCTATGTCTGGTGTGTTATCAGGTACGGTATCAGGTGCACTTACCGTAGCCAGTCTGGTCATTAGGCTTTCAGGTTGGGAATCGCTCATTTTTACTACTCCATCATGTTAAATAGATCTAATAGTTAACATAATATTAAGGGTTTTTCAATAAAAAAGCGCGAAAATTTTGACAAGAATAGAGGTTTTTCTATGGGCAGGGTGTGTGCACGGAAGCCGACATGGCGCCGGTATCGTCTTTCAAGCCGTTAAATGTCTGTAAAACAATAGAATCATCGGGGGCGATTTCTTCCATTTTTTCAAAAAGCCGGTGGCAGATATCTTCGTAAGACAGGTCACGGATGCCCTCATTCTCAAGAAGATGCTGCACATAGCGGATAGAACGGTCAATCAGCTTATTATTGCTGGGCTTGACCCAGGTCATGATATTGCTTTCAAAACGTTGTAGCCGCCCCATCAAAAGGGTCGAGTGGGCATTTAAAATTATTTTTAGCAATAAATTTTGGAACAGGGGGGATAGCTCCGCCACGTCAATTTCGTGATGATGTTTCCCGAAAGAAAAAGTCATTTTCTGCTTCTGTCTTTGCCCTTCATTCTTGATGATAAAGCGATGCAGCTTATCTGCACCAACCAGATTTTCCCGTTGTTTTAATGCCGCCTTTGAAAAATTGAATCCGAGCAATCTTTTTCGTCCGGCCACATTTTTAAGCTCTTCCCACTCAATGGGAACTGGCGGGCGTAATAGCAGTCGATCCCACGCTTCGGCAGAGCTAGAGGTTTCAGGTAATCTAAAATAGGAAAGCGAAGGGGTACGCTTCGGGTCATTTTGATTTTCAAACCCCTGAAGCGAAAAGGTTGGCGCGCGCTCCGTCGTGTCGGTTAAAATCGCCATGCCGTAATCATTGGTTTCATAAAGGGTGTAATGCCCATTCTCATATAAATTCGCTTCTGCTCGCGTGAAGGGAACAAGGAAAGAAAAATCTGTCTTTTGAAGAACATCACGAAATTTTTTGATATCTTGTTGGTTAGCACCCAGTAATGCCGCACCAGCCGCGAGCATGAGAACGGTGCTGGCCTGTAGCCTTGTACTGCCCGAAAGGGCTTGAGGCCCGCTCGCCAGACATATTTTTTCTATTTTTCCGTTGTCTAAAACAAGGCGGGAGCGTTCAATATTTTCAAGTTCTTCATCTGGGTTGCAATATAAGAAAAACGGTTTGCGGCTTGAAATTTTGGTCGCTTCTTCTGTAGCACCAATGACCGAAGGGGTTTCGCCGCCTTCGGTGCAGGAAACGAGCAAATCATCCGGGCCAAATCCTAATTCACGGAGCTGGCGCGCACCATATTCCGGATAGTCCTCAAAGCTTTCGATGGAATGCACCATCGCCAGATCACCGCCGCTCATAAAATCAACGACCTGATCATTCTGACCTTGTTTTGATTTTGCCGCCCGCCATAGATAGCCAATAGATAAAGATAAACGCCCCGTTGCGCCGCAACCATAAAAAAAGACACGATTTCCATTTTGGATAGTGTCATTTATCGCATGGCGTAAATGTTCGATTTCCGGCATTTTTTCAATGACGGTTGTTATCGCATCACTATCAATCTGTTTGAAAAGATCAAAGGCTTGCGGCAGGTCTCGGCGAGACAGGCGTGCCAAATTACTTGTTTTAGGGTGCGGAGTTTCTGTCGGTAAACCACCTAGCTGGAATTGCCTATATATTTTTAAATAGGCTTTTGCCTTGTCATGCGCCGTTGCGGACATATTTTCCCTGTTTTTTATATTTTAACGAACCTAGCACCAAATTTTACCACAGGTAAAGTTTTGAAAAAGACAAGAAAAAGGCCGCTTAAAAAAACGGCCCTTAAATTTATTTATCCAAGCGTGGCTTTTGTTATTTAAGCAGCTTCGGATTGGTCATCCATTTCAGCAACCGGTGCATTTGTCTTCACAGACTCAATGCCGTTTTGCGCCGCATCTTTAGAGTTATACATCTCAGATTGTGCGATGACCTGACCGTTTTTCGCGGTTAAAACGAAGTAATACTGGTCATTTTTTGCTTTTTTAAGTTGGAATGCTGGGTGTGCCATGATGGGGCTTCCTTTCATTAAATGGTTAAAATTTGCCAATTTATTATGGTAATTGCTACAATTATATGATATAAGTTTCACAATTCATTGATTTGTCCCATTTTTGGGGCCCCAAGTCAATGGGGAGACTAGGAGGTAAGTCAAGAATAACACCGTTTTCGTGGACTTTAGGTCTGTTGAATGTATCTTAGGGCGGTTAAATTTGCTAGGTTGGTAATGCAACTGAACCGGATATTTAAGGAGATACAAGATGAGAACAACGTTTTTGGTATTATTTTTGACAATTTGTACCCTCGGCATTCATGGATGTGCCAATACCTTTGATGGATTGGGAAGAGACATGCAAAGTGCCGGCGAGTGGATGCAAGATACAGTCGATTAGTGGATTAATTGTGATGTCTGGGGCGGGGTTCACGACTAAGTGAAAAGGCCACGAAGGCAAAGTGGAAAAGGAGAGAAAATTATGATCCGTTTTATTTATGGCTGTATGGCCGTTATCATTTTGTCTTTTGTGGCAATTCCGATTTATCACGGTGTTTCGACGGAAAAAGCGCGTCTGGAAGTTTTGGCCAGCGTTGATCAGGAGGGAGACGATTCTCTTAGCTTTGAAGAGATTTACGAAATTGCCAGTGAAGGCGGTGTTTCGCCAGAGGCGCTGAATAATATCGAGGCTGCCGCCGGTGGGGACACCGAACCAGATAAATTCACGACCGGTTTTAGTGGCCGCGAAAATAGCGCACTGGCGGATATTGAGCCTGCCCTCGGTGCAGAAGAGACCACGCTAGAATAAAATTTTACCTTTCAAAACTAAACAAAAACCCCGCTTTAACGGGGTTTTTTATTGCACATTCGACGTATTTTCTTGACATTATGCCAATATCTGTATTTTTATGGCAAAAAATGGAAGAGGATAGCTATGCCACAAAATACACATTTGCCGCAATATACAGCACAAAACATCAAGGAACTTCTTCTTTCAGTTGGTGCTTCCGGTACGGTTTATTCTATGGTGATGCCGGAAACGCAAAAGGCTCTTTCTTCTGTGATTGATGGAGGAGATCGCGCGCAGATATTGCAAGAAGCGCGCACGGAATGGCTCGCTCAACATGGCAGTTTGGATGTGGTACTGGATGATGGTCAGGATTTCACAAGCTATTTGTTAGGGCAATTTGATAAGGCGCGGAATGAGGAATATTTTTCCATTTATCATGAGCCTTGGGACCAAAAACAAGACGCCATGCATCGGGAATATTTTGATAAATGGTTTGATTGGGCTTCTCCGGTAGTTTCGATTGACAAAAACGCTTTTCCTTACCGCCATCCAACTTCCGGTGCCAGTGAGGGTATCTCCAAAGTCATGTCGGAGTACGGCGCCAATACTTCTTCGGGGCAGCCGGTTATTCATGTTTTTGAAGGAGAATATGAAGGCTTTGCCGCCTTTGCCGATTCTTTTAAGATTGAGGTGAAACGCCATAAACGTGAGGACTGGAAAAATGTGATTAAGGAGATCGGTCCGGGGGAACAATTCTGGATTTCTCAACCTTCTGCTATTGACGGCATGGTATGGAATGACTTTTCGGATTTCGTTGATTTGCTGGGTAAGAGCCAGCCTAGTGCGCAGATTATCCCTGATCTGACATATGTGGGGAATGTTGCACGTGAATTTAATATTGATTTAAATTCACCAAATATTCCATGCTTCATGATAAGCCAAAGTAAACCTTTTGGAGGATATTATCAAAGAATTGGCGGTGTTATTTCCCGTGCGCAATATCCTTCTTTATTTGGGAATAAATGGTTTAAGAATTTGCAGTCATTGAAATGGGCTACAGAAATGATGAACCGCCATGGTGTTTATGACCTGCCTAGAAAATATAGGCCCATTCAGGAAAGGGCGACTGCCTTGATTGCAAAGAGCTTAGGCATTCCTAACCTAAAACCGGCGGATGTCATGTTGCTTGGTATTGCTAAATCACAAACGATAGATTCTGAGTTACTTAAAACATTATATCGGGGCACAGGTTCGGAAAAAGTGATCCGGATTTGTTTAACACCTGCTATGACCTCTTTAGTGGCGCCGGATTTGGCTCCTGAGACTTATCCAAAATTGATAAAGCTTTGGCAAGGGAATGAACAACCTGCTGCGCTTGCTCCCAAAATTTAGGTGAAGCGATGGATTTAAGTAGTCTCAAATTACTGATTACAGCTGATGATGTTCATCAATATGTTTATGATCAGTGGCATAATCCTTTTTTTAAAAAATCACATAAGGAAGGCGGGTATATTCATCAAGTTGTAGAAGATTTTGCCCGTTTACCGCGTGCTTTTTGTAAGGCATCTGATCTTAAAAATGAGTGGACTCACTTTTCACCGTGGTGGGGTGTTATCTTAAATTGTGAATATGAGCAGCCTGCGATAGGGGATTTACGCTATTTGCATGAAATATGGCATAGTGCTTACCTTCCTTATATACGTGATATTAATTCAGCGACCTTAGAGCTCAAAAATTTCAACAATGAACGTGAGGCCAGTACGGTCTCGGAAATGGCGATATATTTGAATTTTCCTGAGCTGCGTCAGCAGACCTTTAAGCACCCTATTTTTATGGACCGGTTTTTATTTCCTGAAGGGGACTTTAGCAAGCCGAATGAGGGGCTTTTGGCCAAGTGGAAAAAATCACGCTCTCTTGTTTTTCAAGAGCTGATGTATGAAAGGGTCAAGGTCGTTATGGCCAAAGAAGAAGAGATTGATAATAAAGATCCCCAGATTGTCTGGCTTCGTCGCTATGGCAATCAGGCGAAAAAGTGGTTGGAGATTTGGTCCAAGAATGCCCCATTGGTAGAAAATGCCATGCTGGATCTGGAGAAAAATTGTGAGGTTATTGGGCGGGATGCGGCGATGAATCAGCATATGATATGGTTGCTGTCAGGGGAGGTGTCAAAAGGCACAGATATTCCTTTTATAGAAGAAGCAAAATTGTTCAGAAAATCTTATGATGAGTTGATTGAGCGTTACGATGAAGCAATGGCCCGTAAAAAGCAAAAGCCGGTTCGTCATGAAGGAGAGCAAAAAAGCCAAGTCAATACTCAAACTTCAAAAGGCAGTAAATTTGACAGGCCATCAGTTATTTAATTTTTTTATACCAATGCGGCAAATCGCGCCCTAATAAATTTTCGATTAAACGAATATCTCCTTCAAAAACATCATGCAGCTTTTGTTCAAAAACAGGCGATAGAGTTTTTCTGATTTTCTTTGTTCTGTTCATACGCTCGATGACAGTGTGCGGGATAAATTTTTTGATGAAGTGGCGAAATTTTGGAGGAACGACATGCCGCAATTTTTGTAACAAAGTGGAGCGAAGAGCGCTTTGTTCATTGGCGCGCGTGAAATCCTGACGATTGTCGGATTTTAGTTCAAGAAAGGCCAGTGCCTCTTCATAGGTTTTTTGTGGCGCTTCAGCCAGATCATCAAGGGTAATAATATGAAGTTGTGCGGCGGGCACAATATCTAGAGCGTTTTTTAGATGTTGTCCCAAGGCGCAATATTTGTGGTAATTGAGCAGGTCCGGATCGGTCGCGCTTTTGGGAATCTTATTTCCGTTCTGCCTTGTGCCTTGCAGGTTCCATGCTTTTTCAAAATTTTTAACATCTTCTTCCAAATTGACCAGAAGCTGCGCGTGATAAGAAGGCGCCATATGAACCGGATTGCGTAGCATGAAAATAATTTTAGCCTCCCGGTTAAATTTCAGAATACTCCTGATGCTTTCGGGGTAAAAGCTGTAGAGGACAGAAGACTCACCGCATATTTGTGTTTTATCCGCCCAGGAAAATAGTTCCAAATAGCTTTTTTCATCCCGCACGCGGCAATAACGATCCGATAGATTTTGCGCAAAAAAATGTGGTTCTTTTTGCGCGGGCATGAAGATATCGGGATGAGTTCTCAGCCACTCATAAAGTGTGGTGGTGCCGCATTTAGGTGCGCCGATAATAAAAAAATCAGGCTTGTTTTGCGGCATCTATTTTTGCGCCTCCTTCACCAAACGTTCATAAAGCTCTGTAAGATTTTTCACATTATGCTCAATGTTAAAATCGGACGCTTCAATGATTTTAAGTGCTTCTGCGCGGTTCATCCGTCTTTCACTTAGCGCATTTTGAACCGCACCGGCCCATAAATCTACCTCGTCACTTTCATCTTCGATCAAAGGGATAAAATTAACCAGCCTGTCAATAATGGCGGCCTCCTCAGGCAAATTATCGGCCACTAAACAAGGCAGATCGGCGGCTTGGGCCTCAACAACGGCCAGACCCAACCCTTCAAAAAGGGAAGGGAACACAAAAACATCCATGATGGATAAGAGATCCGCTATATCTGTGCGTGTGCCGGTAAAAATCACACGATTTTCAATACCCAAATCACGTGTCAGGGATTTCATATTTTCAAGGAGGGGGCCATCGCCAACCAAAAGCAAAACGATATTTGAATTTTTTTCGGTCATTCTGGCAAAAACCCGGATCAGAAAATCATGATTTTTTTCAAAATGAAACCCGCCAACATGGCCGATGATTTGTGATTTAGGGGGAATATTCATCTCTTCTTTTATTTCATTGGCCGGGCGCAGATTTTTAAAAAGTTCCAAATCAACACCACAATGCATGATTTGCCATCTTTTATCCCGCTTCCAGCTTTTGCCAAAAAGGGCTGTCGCCGCGCTCTTGCTGGCGGCTAAGCCGTGAGTGGACAGGCGCTTGATCAAATATTTCATTAACCAGTGATAAAAATTGCGCCTCGGCGATTTATCACGCCGGACTTTACGCCTGTCTGTATGGCTGTGCGTAATGCGCACGGGCACACCCATACGCGCAGCCTGTAGCATTAAGAGCCCGTTAAAGCCGTAAGGGTGTCCATGAACAATGTCATAGGGGCCGTGATCTTTTAAAACCTTGCGAAAGGCGCGCAAGAACGCGCCGCGCTTTGACGGGTGAGGGCACGCATGCAGCGTCCCGCCAAGTTTTTTGATCTCCGTGTCATAAACACCTTTTTCGCCTTGGGTCGTGACAAAATCCATCTGGACGCGGGACGGGTCCATACGGCGCATCAGACTCATGAGCCAAGTTTCCGTCCCACGCGCATGCATGGTAAAGGCAATATGAAGAACACGTAGAGGTTTAGAGTTTGTCATGAGATTCTCTCTTGGCTATAGTAGGTAGAGCAAAATTCTTTGCTCAATCATTTCGCGACATTATTATGACACAAGATCACAAAAAATCCATTTGCTATCTCATTTGTGTGTTTAATGACAATGAAGGGCTTTTACGGACGCTGAAATCAATTTATCAGGATGACCCGCTCACTGATATCCTGATTATTGATGATGGCAGCACGCCTTGCGTGTCCGAATTGCCTGAAAGGCAAGGGTTTGAACATAAGCTCATCAGATTGCCGGAAAATAAGGGGCTGATCGCGGCGCTCAATATTGGGATTGAGCATATTATCGGGCAAAGATACACATACGTGGCGCGGCTTGATGCCGGTGATACGGTGAATAAAGGGCGTTTGTCTGCACAAAAAGAATATCTGGAGTTGCATCCGGACGTAGGTATGGTCGGCACACAGCTACGTGCCTTTGATAAGGAAAGTGGGGACACGCTTTTCCATTTTAATAATCCGGTGGGTGCCAAAAATGTGGCACGTACGCTAAAAATGAAAAACTGTTTGGCCCATCCTTCGGTGATGATCCGCATGAGCGTTTTTAAAGAGCTGGGTGGATATGATCCTGAATTTATTTATGCCGAGGATTACGAGATGTGGCGCAGGATTGCTAGCAAATATGGCGTTGATAATTTACCGGAAGTCTATGTGAATAAAGAAATTTCAAAAACCCAGATGACGGCGGTGAATAGACGGGCCAGCAGCCTGACAAAAATGCGCGCACAGTTTAAATATTTTAAGCTCTTTGATCTGTGGTGTTATGTGGGCGTGGTACGCACACTTATTTCCCTGATATTGCCCCGCAAAATTTTGCTTTTTGTGCGTTCTAAGCTGTCGGGGGCATCATGAGTGAGGTTATTCAACCAAATTTTATTGGCTTGGGTGTGCAAAAGGGCGGGACCTCTTGGCTCTACCGGCAATTTGTCAATCATCCGCAAATTTTTGTGCCAAAATCGCGTAAAGAAATTCATTTCTTTGATGAATATTTTGACAAGGGTGGGGATTGGTACCTCAAATGGTTTGAAGGTGCGCAAAGCCACAAGGCCATAGGCGAGATTACACCCAATTATATTTATGATGAAAAGGTCGCAAAGCGCATAAAACAATATTTGCCCGATATGAAATTTATTGTGATGCTACGCCATCCGGTCCGGCGGGCTTATTCGCACTATCAAATGTTATTTCAAAGCGGTGAGGGGCAAAAATATAAAAGCTTTGACGATTTTATGAAACGCCATCCGCATGGTTTTAAGCGCGGGGTTTATGGGGAACAAATTGAACGCTGGTTTCAAGATTTCAGGCCGGAGCAATTTTTGTTCTTAATCTCGGAAGAGGTCTTTGAGCAGCCCAAGGAGGCTTTCGAACACATAGGAAAATTTTTAAGCGTTGAGGCGGCGCATTTTGACGTTGAGGCGGCCACACAAAAAGTGGGCGCGGCGCGGCAAGCACCGGTTTCTTCCGGTCTGTCACGTTTGGCACAAAAAACGAGGCTATGGCTCCGTGATCATGATCTCGATGCGGTCGCTGAACTCCTGAAAAAGATCGGAATCACAAGACAATTATTTGGCACACAGAAAGTTCAAATTCCGTCTTTCACGGAGGCAGAATTGGCACATTGGAAGAAGAAATACGATTTAGATATTAAAAAGCTCGAAAGTTTACTTGGTAGGTCATTTGACCTTTGGCGCGAATAAGTCAGAAAAAACAGAGCATTTGTATCCTGTTTTTTGCACGGTCCAGAGGCTTAAAATGCTGTTCCAGACAACAATAGAAATACCGGTGGCAGCCGCCGCGCCGTTCATGCCAAATTGTGGGATCAACCATAAATTTAAAGAGACATTGACACCAAGCGCAATGAGCGCGGCGTAAGCGGTATAGCGCTCCTGTCCCGTGAGCGCCATAACGTGCCCGACCTGCCCCATTGAGACACTAAAGATATTGGCCGCCGTTAAAATAATCAGCGCGGTTGCGGCGATCACAAATTCAGGTCCGAATAACAGGCTCAAAACTTCCTCCGGCCAAATCCAAAAGATAAGGGCAGGTCCAAGAGCACAAGCGAAAATGAGCTTTGCAGAAGAACTTAAAATTTGTTGCAGCTCTTTGGTTTCGCCTTTTGTATGTTTGGCCGAAATCACAGGGCCTAAAACATTATTGGCGGCAAAAAGGAAGAACAGGATAAACCCCGCCATGCGGCTGGCGACTTTATAACCACCGGCCTCGGCCTCTCCGGCCAAGGCCCCCACCATCAAAATATCAATATTGGAGTTGATCACGATGATGCCCACACTTAAAAGCAAGGGAGCCGCGCTTTTGATCCAGGAGCTTATCTCAAAAACAGGTTTTTTAAGCTTTATATTTTCTTCTCTTGTTTTGGCGCGTGCCAAAAGGACAAGAAAAATCACCGAGAAAATAATGGCGATACCAAAAGACCCTGCATAAAGAGATAGCGCTGTGTTTGCAGAAAATATGTCAGAGGGCAGCTTGTCGGTATAGATTAAGAACAATCCGCCAAGCGGCAGGATGAATAAAAGGGGCTGAATGAAAAACTCCGGTAGGCGGCCCCAAATCACATGTCCCATCCCCCGCATGAGCGCGCCTAAAAAAAGCAATATAGGAATAAGGGTGATCAAGGATAGAGCACTATAATAAGTCTCAAGATGGATGGTAACAAAATAGGGTAGAATAAAATGAAGCAGGCTTTCAAAAATCATCGGTCCCAAAGACACCCAAAGACCGGAAACGATAACCAATCCACCCAAATGCGATATTTTTAACGTGGTCAGATATTTAGACACATGACGGATGACAAATATGCCAAAACCGCCGCCAAAAGGTAGGGCGCAGAGAAGCATGAGTGAAAGAATAACGGAATATAGCCCGAATTCTTCTGCCCCTAATAAACGGGTTAAGAAAACCGTGGTCAGCAGCAATAATCCCTGATTTAGAATATTAAGCGCGAAGCTCCATATACCGCCTTTAAGTAATTTGTTTTTTAAATCCGAAAATTTCATGACGCACGACCTTCTGGACAGTTTAACGCGAAATGGAAGTTAAGGCTTGTATTAATTCGGTTCACAAGGTGAAATAAATCACGATGAATAATTTGTTAAATGATAATCACAAAATTATTTTTTGTTTCGCGCTTGTTCTGACCTATCTGGCGGGGATTGCTGCACCCAGATTGCTTGGATTTTTGCCCTCCATCTGGGCGATTGTGTTTATGGCCATGATTTTTATTTCAACTAAAACATTTCCAAAACCCAAAATACCCGAATTTGTACTATTTGGTGTGGTGCTTGTTTTGGGCTTTGTCAGCAGCCTGT
Organism: Alphaproteobacteria bacterium; assembly: GCA_022763065.1. Taxonomy (GTDB): domain Bacteria; phylum Pseudomonadota; class Alphaproteobacteria; order Micavibrionales; family Micavibrionaceae. Next base: position 16,602 of record JALEGH010000004.1, on the reverse strand, counting down.
GGGCACCCGATACAGGATTTGCTATTGAGCGCTCAGTCAAGCTCGCCGCACTTTTGATACCGGGAGTGTTTTTGTTGGCAATCGTACGCCATGTGCAGTGCCCTAACTTCGAAAAGGCAAGTTTTATCTTTATGAGTGTCCATGCGTTGGTCGCCTTTTTCCTGATATCGGAAAAATTATCAGGTCATCAAATAATCGAGAGTGTTTTGGGACAGGATGTTTATTCCTTTAAGCTCAACCGGTCTTTCGTGGTTTTTGCGCTATCCTCCATTCCGCTTCTGCTGATGATACGTTTTAACAAGTGGGATATTTTCGAAAAAACTATCAGTTTCGTTATTGTAATCGGGCTTAGCGCTGGTGCGCTATATGTCACGGAAAGTCAAACGGCACAGCTGAGTTTTCTCGTGGGGCTATTTTTTGTTTTTGTTTTTCCGGTTGGACGAAGTTGGGGCATTAAACTTCTCATGTGGGCATTGGTCATCTTTACGCTCTTTTTCCCCTTAAGTGTGAAGACTATTCAACAAAATATCCCGCAAGGTTTTCTCACCAAAGGTGTGTTGAAGGAAGCCAGTATTGTTCACCGGCTGGAGGTCTGGAATTATGCGGCGGATAAAGCGCTTGAAAAACCGCTTCACGGGCAGGGGATTGAGGCGCTCAGATTTTTAAAATCCGATACATGGATGGAACATCAAAAGGCGGATAATGCGCTCCATGCTCATAATGCGGTGCTGCAGATCTGGGCGGAGTTCGGGTTATTGGGCGCAATATTGGCGATTTGTTTTATTATCTATATATTTCGCAATATTTTGGCACAGCCAGATGTCAATAAACGCCGGATTTATCTGTCTATACTTATGGCGTGTTTGTCCTGCGCGCTGACCGGCTATGGTTTATGGCAGGGCTGGCAGGTTGGCATGTTTTTGATGTTTGCGGTTGTGGCTATTGTAATGGCGAACAAAATAGACGTGGCTTAAAAGCCCTGCATTAAATATTTTTAGGGATTAAGAACCAATAGCGCCCCTTTGATTTCATCTCTCCGGCAAGCTCTTCAGCTTTTGATCCATATCCCCAGAAGAAATCACCACGTACAGGCCCGCGAATGGCGCCGCCTGTATCCTGCGTGAGCATTAGGCGGTTGATTTGGGAGCCATCATTTGGTGCTTCCGCACTCAGCCATACGGGCATGTGATACGGAATGATCGAATGATCAATGGCCAAAGAACGCATGGCGGTGAGCGCTAAACCCGATCCACCTTTCGGCCCTTCATCTGCGCCTTTGCCTTTTTGCTCTTCAAAGAAGACATAGGACTTATTCGTGGTCATGAGGTCTTGCGCTTGGGTCGGATGATCATGCAGCCACTTACGAATGGTTTGAAGTGAAACCTCGTCTTTTGAAAGTTGCCCACGTTTCACAAGCTCCCGTCCAATCGCATAATAGGGATGGCCGTTTTGTCCGGCATATCCTACCCGCATGATAGAACCATCATCAAGTCGTACCACGCCGGAGCCCTGAATTTGAATGAAGAAGGCATCAATCGCGCTATCTACCCATACGAGTGCCCTGTCTTGAGATTTTGGCAATGCTCCATTGATAATTTCGGCGTGTGTTTCATAAGGTTTCAGGCGGCCATTTGTCACACGGCCTGCAATGCGCTGCCCCTTAAGTTCATCACGGAATTCCCCTAAATTGACCATCACAAGATCATCGGGCCGCGCGCGCAAAGGATATTGATAAGGCCCATGACGGGTGCGCGAGCCATTAAGCGAAGCCTCGTAATATCCGGTAAATAATCCTTCAGGGTTTGTGCCTGCATGGGCGCTATAAGGTGTAAAATTACTTTCAAAAAACTGACGGATTGCGGCAGGATTTGTTTTATTCACTTTAGCAAATTGGCGGCAGACGATCTGCCATTCTTGGTATTTGCCAAATTCTGGGTGGCCTGACTTCATTAGCCCCTGCGAGTCGCGTCTTAACAAGACGTTGCAGCTTTTTTGGTAGGCTGCTCCCAAATCGCGGAAATTTTCATCCTGCCATCCGGGCAAGGCGCTAAAACTGTTTTGGCTCATTTTTAAGGGCGCATCGGGAGACGGTGCAGGCCCTGTTGCGGCGCAGGAGCATAAAAACAGAGCTAAAAACGTTAGAAAAAAACGCATTGTTTAAGCCGATTCTTTTTTCTTTGATTTGGCTGTTTTCTTTGATGATTTTTTAGCCGTCTTTTTGGTGGCTTTGCTATCGGGGGCGGATTTCTCTTCGCCCTCTTCTTCTTCGCTGCGCGTTTCGGTAATCATCCATTCCGGGCCCGGATCGGTCATATCACGGGTGAAGGTCCAGATGTCGAGCATCTCGGCCAGATCGCTCGGATGACCGGCAATAAGCTCGTCTTTCTTGTTATAAATGGCGCGGCGCTCGGATGCGGTAAAGCGCAAGGTAATATGTACCATGCCGTTTTTGCTGTCCGCACCGACAATATCAATTTTACGTACGGCTTGGACTTCTACATCAATGCGTTCACCGGCTTTTTCCTGCGCGGTGATGGCACCCTCAAAAGCATCATAGACTTGGCGTGCCAAAAGATTTTCAAGTGTGTCACGGTCTTTGTCGGCGAAGGCCTCGACAACCATGATATAGGCACCTTTCGCCCCTTCGACAAAGTGAGCAAGATCAAATTCCGGATGGCTTTGTGCGATATTTTCAAGCGCAATTTCGGCGGTTTTATTCTCGATACGAACATATGAGGGTAAATCAAACTTGGCTCCCATGCCGACATTCAAACGGGCAACTTTGTTTTGTGCGTCATTTTTGCTTCTGGCAAGAGGAAAGCCTTCCGCATCTTCTTCATCCTGATCCAAAAAGAAGGTTTTTTTGCCGGGCTTTTCTCCCGGTTTATCTTGAGGATCGCTGTCATCCTCAACCCCTAACATGGATTTGAGCCAGAAAATCAGTCCGGCGGCGATTAAAGCGTATAAAAGTATATCAGGTGGCAAGTTCATGATTAATCGGTTCCAAGTTTTATCATGCTGTTCGAGTAAGAGTTATAAAGTAGTTCAGCCCTGTAGAAAAGAGCAGTTTACACGGTTTTTTGATGAAAGAGCCAGAGCATCATGAAGATACTGCGCATCGAGGAGGCGATGGCCTCATTTTGAATGATTGTGCCATTGATGTTCGCGCTTTGTAAATTTAATAAGGCGATTTTATTGCCATAAATATTAATTTCGACATTGAAAGGATATTTTCGGTTATCGAAAAACAAAGTATTGCGGAGCAATTCGGTTCCGTTTTTGTATAATTGCCGGGTTATGTTGTTATCAGGCGCCAATATTTTGGCTTTAATGCCCCGCTTGACCCGTTTGCGGATAAAGTTGCGGCCATGGCTGGGGAGAATTTTAACCAGATCCTGCCCTGAAGAGATAATAAGTAATTCATTTTGATGAATGTCGTTCATCCCGCAGGTCAGTAGAATATCATCATAAATTTGTTCTAGCCCCGATTTGCCCTCGAAAAAACGCACAACAGGAAGTTGCTCGGAGGTCATTTGGGTGAGCAAAACAGGCAGAATATCTTCAAAGTTTTGCAGTTTTTCCTTGAAAGTAAAGGCGATGCGTTCCGGTGGTTCGGCGCAGTAAACCCAGCGGGCCCCTTCTTTATGACGGCTGACAAATCCATTTTTTGCAAGGCGGTTGAGGATCAGATCGATTGTACTGCGCTTGATATTTGTTTGTTTGACCAGCTCATGCACGAACAAACCATTGGGTTTATTCAGGCAGGCAAGATAGATTTTTGCGTCTTCTTCTTTGAGTCCCAAATCCGTAAAATATTGTACTAGATTTTTAATCATGACCAAAAATAACATAAAATCTGTTATTTTGTAAAAGTTTTGAGATTTCTTCTATGGTTTTGAAAATGTACGAACCCAAACCAAAATGAAGGAGAAAAAAAATGAAAAAGCTAATTATTATGCGCCATGGCGATAATGTCGGCCATCTGACAAAAGCGGGTATTTCATCGATTTTTAATGTGGCCGGTAAAATAGGCGGCGCTGATGTGAAGATTGATGCAATTTTGCATTCGCCTACCGATAGAACGACGGAAACAGCGCATGTCGTGGCGGAGTCAATCATGCATCATGGTGGAGCATGTCCGGAAATTCTGGTGGATTCCAGCTTACATCACGGGATTCCCGATTTGAGTAAACTTAAAGATAAATGGGATACGGTTTGTCTTGTGAGCCATATGCCAAATATTGATTCTATGACTTGGTCATATCCGTTATTAGGTCGTTTGTCTGTTGAGGAAGGAGATGCCAATCTTTTGACATTTGATGCGGGCAATTGGAAAAATGTTAGCAGGAGCGCGCCAACAGATAAGCTGTTTTTACGAGCGGATAATGATTCTTTTCAGAAAAAGCTTATGACAAGCTTGTGAAGAACTCCAAATCCGGTTTTCTAAAGGCGATGAATCCGTGGTAGCGCAGGGTTCATATACGCTTTTTATTTGAAATATACGGCATAACGAATTACATCATGTAGCGTTATGCCGTTTTTTGTTGCTATTTTTATTGTTGTTCCGTTGGTGGAGCTTTACGTGTTTTTGCAGGTGGGAGAGAGCTTGGGTATTTTTCACACGTTGCTTATTTGTGTGCTGACCGCCATTATTGGTGGTTTTTTGGTCAAGCAGCAGGGGTTGGCGACGCTGATGGGAGCTAAGAGTGATATGCGTACGGGCAAGATGCCGATTGGACGGCTATTTGACGGGTTTTGTATTGTGATTGCGGGTGCTTTGCTCCTCACACCCGGTTTTGTAACTGATGGGATTGGTTTTGCCCTTTTGTTGCCGCCTCTGAGGGCTGTGTTGAGGGAAATTTTAATGAAATCAGGCAAGTTTCATTTTTATACAGGCGCTACGAGGGCTTCAGATGCACGGGGCCAATCACCTCACAGTGAGACGACTATTATCGAAGGTGAATTCGAACATGTGGAGGAGCAAAAAACGGAACTGGATCATAAGGGCGAAGACCGCTAGGCTTGGCCCGTAATTTTGGCCCATAATCAAAGAGGATGAAAACATGACAGATCAAGATGAAAATATTGGCCAGATGCCGCAAACGCCGCTCCTTATTCATGCGCAATATTTAAAAGACTTGTCTTTTGAAAATCCAAATGCGCCGGGCATTTTGCAAAAGGGCGATAACCCGCCCAAAATGGAAATGGATATTGGCTTGAATGTGAAGCGCTTGGAGCATGACAAGCACGAGCATTTCTATGAGGTTGTGTTGAGCGTGAATGCAGGGGCCAAGCGTCCTTTACCGGACGGCGAAGAAAAAACCATGTTTCTGGCCGAGTGCGTTTACGGCGCAGCCGTTTCCATCACAGGTCTGGAAGAAAAGCGGCATCATCCGCTCCTTTTCACCGAGGTGCCACACATGATTTTCCCTTTCGTGCGCCAAATTATGGCCGGTGCGACGCAGGCGGGCGGTTATATCCCGCTCCAGCTCAACCCCGTCGATTTCCGCGCCATGTATATCGAGCGCTTCGCGAATAAGGGGAATGGAGCTGAAGAGGCCGGCGAATCAGCCGCTTAAAGCCACCCTATCAAGCCCCTTTCCGCCTCACTTTATCTGTGCTAGATTAGTGTATCTTTCGGCTTTGGCACGCCTTTGTCCTTGCCTTTTATTCTTTGTAAAACTCATTATTTTCAATAACTTACAAACGTTTTCCACCGCGTATAGACCTTGTTAACCTTTGGCGTGATATCATAAATGGGTATATCTTTATTTTAAGGGGGCGGGAGTCATGGGCTCAACACACGATCAACCACATTGTGAATCATCATCTATAGGCAGACGCATCGGGAAGCGTATTAAAGAATCGGGGAATATATTCCTCACGCTCTTTGGTGCGATCGGGATGGTGGGTGTGATTGGTGCTTCCACCATGACCGTGATGCAAGGTCCGGTCAAAACCATGTCCGAAGTGACCAAGCGTACGGTGGCAGAAAATAATATGATTGCTGCTGGGAAGCTTGCCCTGATGGCGTCGATTAATCAGACGAACCCGAATTGTGATACAGATGTACAGATAGAGCCCCTAGAGATGTCCGCGACAACCATCACCGGTTTTACTGGTGGGTCTGAAATTCCCGCAACGATTGGAACGACCAAGGAAGATAGCTGGGGCATGCCCTTTGGTTATTGTTCTTGGGACCATGGAACAGATGTAGATGCAGGCGGATGTGCCGGCGATAACCGCCGCGCCGGTGCCGATGTATCGGACCAGTATGTTCTGGCGATTATTTCTGCCGGACCGGACGGCATATTTGAAACCACCTGTAATGATTATGTAGATGCGGATACGAATAATGAGCCGGACGTGCCACTGGTGAATAAGACATCCGGCGCCGACGATCTGGTGATGGGATATACCTATGAGGAAGCCACGGCGATGTCCGGCGGGCTTTGGAATCTGGCAGATCCGGATACGGCCGAAATTGCCAAAGACATTTCGATCAAAGATAGCGGCGGGACGGAGCAATTTGCCTTTGATTCTTCGGGAGGTAATCTTGCCATTGGAGGAACGGGGGATATCCCAAGTGTAAATACAGATTTTATTAACAATCTGAATAATGCCTCCATTGATATTGTAAGCCCAGTCACAACGGATGATATTACCTCTAGCGGAGATGTCGGGGCCGTTAACATCACCGCAAGCGGTAACCTCCAAGGCGGCGCGACAACCGTGAGCTCGCTTGACGCAGGTTCGGGCGCGATCCAAACCACAGGTACGCTCAACGCAGGTACGACAGTTTTGGGGGGTACAACAACCTCTTCCCTGAATGCGGGCTCAGGCGCCATTCAAACAACAGGTACGCTCAATGCGGGCACAACAACATTAGGCAGTACAACCGTGAGCTCTCTTGATGCAGGCTCAGGCGCCATTCAAACCACCGGCACATTAAATGCCGGTACGACAACTTTGGGTAATACAAGTGCGGGGACTTTGGCCTCATCCGGTTTGGCGACGCTGGATTCTTTGGCTGTGACGAATACGACCAGCCTCAATGGTCCGGTAAATCTGGGTGACGCGCCCGCCGATATCTTGACCGTGAACGGAACGCTTACCTTTACCAGTGATCTGGATATGGGGAGCGGCACCAATAAAATCATTGATTTGGGAACACCAACAGATCCCAATGATGCGACCACGAAAGCCTATGTCGATGCGGCCGTTGCGGCCGGAACCGGTTACACCGAAACTGATCCGCAAGTCGATGACTCCAGCAGCATCAGCGGAAGATACTGTACCTGGGATGGATCCAAAGTGGTTTGTACCGCCATGGTATCGGATGATGACACACTCGGTAGCCTCACTTGTACCGATGGTCAAGTGGCGAAATGGAACAATGGCGGCAGCGTGTGGGAATGTGCGGATGACACCGGCGGCTCCGGTGGCGGCGGCGGATTGGGCGGCGTCCTCAGTAACGGTGAAAAGAACGGCGGAACGGCGGCAAGCGTCTCTGAAAGCATTACCATTGCCGAAGATGGAATTTTGATCGGGACCGCCTATGCAAATGGATCGTGTAATCCATCTTCACAGTCTAACAAATATGTTGAGGCAGATTTCCGAATTGATGGAGCTGTTTGTAACAGAAACAGAGATAGAATGTATGTGAACAATGCGAGCACACGTACTTCGACAACCTGTATAAAAGAATTAGCCGCAGGCACATATACAATCAGTGCCCATAACACTGATGCTTCAGGCTGTTCACGTAACGATGTTGATATGCACTGGACCGTCTTTTCCAAAGCTGGCGGCGGTGGATCGGGTGGCGGCTCCGGCGGCGGAGGTCTCGGTACACCTGATTTTGATGGGGGTTGGCAATCCAGTTGGTCCTTTACTTCTGGCAGGTATTCGGTTGCCCACGGTTTGGGAACAGAGCCTATTTTCGTTATTGCGCAATTCAGAACGAAATCTGCATTTGGTGGATATGGCGCCGGTGAGATCATACAGGTTACAAGTAATGAAACGGCACACAGAAGCGATATCAACCAGTGGCTCGGAGAATCAATAAGCTTTGATTCAACAAATATTTACCTCAACAGTTATTCGGGTTTTTACTATAACTCACCAACAAATATTGGCGGGATTAATGATAGCAGCTTCGATATGCGTATCATCGCGTGGGACGGCTCCAGCGGCTCTGGCGGGTCAGGTGGTGGAACCTGTGAACCAGCGGTCGCGCCAAGCGGCTGGCCGGATGCAATCACTTGTGCCCATGCCGTTGATAGTCAGGATGCCGTATTCTATTTCATGGGGAACAGTTCTACGGGAGACACAGATATATACTACGCTTCTAGCGGAAGCTATCTCATATTTAACGATGATAAAAGCTACGATTCAAACAATAATGCTAATGTTGCGGGAAGCTGTGTCGGACAATCAATAACTGATCTTGAAACAGCCGGACAAACATCAAACTTCTGTAGCGGTGGCTCTGGAGGCTCCGGCGGCACAGACGCTGCCATTGCACCAACAATAAGAACTGAAAATTCAAACATGCCAATGGCTCCAGATGGTAATGATTGGGCGGATGCAATTGTGTGTACAGGCTCTAATAGTCAGCAGTTTGTACTTCCCCTTTTCAGATACATTGAATCAACCTCTCAGGTTATGTACCGCTATGAGCATACGGGAACGGATTATTCGGTTTTCTATAACACATCGACGGGCGCACGTGTATCTGGATCAGGTGACGGAGCATTTAATGGTGGAACTGATTGTCCGTCAACTTATGCTGCAACAACCAAATCTTATTTTGGCGGCGGCTCTGGTGGGTCGGGTGGTTCTGGAACGGCGATTATTGATACCATCGCGGCCAGCGGTGTTACGGTTGCCTCTGTCACGATTGCGGAAACGGACGATAAATGGCCGGATTACTTCTCCTGTGACGATGGTGCAGACGTACAAACCCTGATTTTAAGCCGGTATAATAACGGTGATCAGGTTCGCTATTTAAATACATCGGAAGGAAATTACTATACCTTCAATTCGGACGGAACATACTACAATAGCGCAAGTGTAGATGCCAATTGCGGTGCCTCTGCAGGAGATATTGATACAATCTGTAGTGAGAATCGCTGTGGTTTCTTCGGTGGCGGGTCTGGCGGCTCCGGTGGCGGGTCTGGCGGCTCCGGTGGCGGGTCTGGCGATCCGATTTACACATATTGTACCAATGAAAATTCGGACGGTGACACGACGGATGACAAGGCTGCATGTGTTGGCGCAGCCACAAATACTTCTGGAACGGATAGATATAGAGCGGTGAGCTGTGCCTATAATACGGCCGGCAATCAAATGATGGGCGGATGGCTAAACTGGACAGGAACCGCTTGGCAAAATGCGTATAGCGGTACTTGGTATAACTGTGTTGATGGTACACTTGTCGTTGTGGATACGCAGGCTACTACCGGTGGCGGCGGGTCTGACACGCTTGCGGGCTTAAGCTGTACCGACGGGCAAGTGGCCGCATGGAATGATACGGGCAGCGTCTGGGAATGTGCTGATGCAGGATCCGGCGGTAGCGGTAGCACGATGGTCGACGGTTGGCCAGATGCGATTAATTGTACGCGATCCGGCGCGCCAAATGAATATTTCTATTATCTCGGAACGAGTACTGGAAGTACTGTTGGATATTTCAATGTTTATTCTCCAACAAATACCTATGTATACTTCAATACAGACGGCACTTACTCTAGCAGCTTAAATACTGATGCGGTATGTCAAGTCGATATGAGTGTTTTGGAGGCAGCAGATCGTACACATAACTTCGTCGGTGGAGGCTCCGGTGGCTCCGGCGGCGGTGGTTCAGGAACTGCCGGATTTAAGGCCTTGGATGAGGAGTTGGTGGCAGGCGCCACTTTTTCCAGTGCACCGTCAACGCATTCGTGGCCTGTAACGGGTGTACCATCCGATGCTTATGCTCTTGTGGTGACCTTTGTTAGAACGGGAACAATGAATCACCAATATATGAAGGGTTACCTCAAGCAAAAGGACGAGGCGGATACTGAGCGCGTGCAAGTTGGAAGTCCGCAATATTTTGCAAATTATGAAACCAATGAGGCGACATATATCATCCCTTGGAATCCGTCGGGAACGCAGGAGTTATTCCTTGATCAAACACAGGCTCACTATACTGGCGGGACGATTACGGTTCGAACATCTGGAGCGTTCTACGGCGGCGGCGGTGGCGGGGCCGATAATCTCGGCGATCATACTGCGACGCAGGACATTGACGTTGACAGCAATGATGTCATCAATATCAATATGCTTGAATTTGATGCGGTAGCCGGTGATTCACCAATCTCCAACTCCGATACGCTGACCGGTCTGTCTTGTACCGATGGTCAAGTAGCAGCATGGAATAATGGTGGTGGCTATTGGGAGTGTGCGAACCAGTCTGGTGGTTCCGACGATCTCGGAAACCATACGGCAACGCAAGATATCGATATGGCAACGTTTGATGTTGAAAATATCACCAGAACAAATTTTGCAGGAACGGCGGGTGACGCCCCTATCTCTGGTGGCGGTTCTGGCGGTGGTTCCGAAACAACGGTGGTAGACAAAATTGCAACAAGAGGAGGTGTTTCAGTCGTTGGTACACCAACACAAGGAAACGCTCTAACGTTCAATCTTGGCGATGCCAGCGGTGTCGATGGTCATACATTTGAGTTTATTATGAGCGGTATTCGTGCCGGATCGCCGGCCAATGCTTCCCTAGCTTTTCGTATTTCTCGTGATGGAGGATCAAGCTATGGCGGATGGACAACAATGGGTGTGACTACAAGCACTCTTAGTGCTCCAACAAATTACGGTACTTATGATTTCTCGGTTTTAATCCGAACGGATAGTAGACTATATCTGCAAGGTATTTCCAGATTAGATTCAGGGGCGCCGAGCTTTATCAATGCTACCGGGTCATATGCTGCTGCGACCGGAGATACATATATCCAATTTGAAACTCGGACTGGCTCAACAAACTACGGTTTGAGATGGGAGCATTTTGGAGTCTACAAGATGTAATTTGCGCTCATGCGTTATAAAAAAGTGAGGGTTTAACAAATAAAGGTAAGAAAATGAAACAGATACAAAATAAATTCTTGAAGGTTGTTGTGATAGTTGGTCTGCTCGCTTTTTTGCCTGTCAGTGCCAAGGCTGCTTGTACCAATCCGGCGGGCACAGAAGGGCAGCAAATGTATAACACGACCTATAAGGTGATGCAGTTTTGTGACGGGACGAACTGGGTCTCGATGAAGGGCGGTACGGCGACAACTCTGGATGCCTTATCTTGCGCCGATGGTGAGGTTGCAAAATGGAATAACGCGGGCAGCGCTTGGGAATGTGCAACGGATAATAGCGGCGGCGCGGAAACAGACCCGCAGGTGGGGACGTTGACAAGCGGAAAATGGTGTACGACCGATGGTACGGATATTGATTGTACCTCCAATGCGCCGAGCGGGGGATTTACAAGTTGTACAACAAAAACATCAGGTGGATCGGGAGTGTCCAGAACAATAAATTGTAACAGCGGAACAACCATGACAGGAGGAGGTTGTCGAATAACAAACACGCTAGGACAAGGGACTATCGCTCATTCTTATCCTAATGGAAATGGTTGGACATGTTATAGACAATCAGGAAACTGGACATACGCGTATGTGCGTTGTTGTTCATAGAACTTGAAAGTAAAGAGGCAAAAATGAAACAGATACAAAATAAATTCTTGAAGATCATTGCGGTGGTTGGCCTGCTTGCTTTCTTGCCCGTCAGTGCCAAGGCCGCCTGTACCAATCCGGCGGGGGTGGAGGGAGATCAGCTCTATAATTCAACCCACAAGGTGATGCAGTTTTGTGATGACACGAACTGGATTTCTATGAAGGGTGGCACGGCGACAACTTTGGATGCTTTATCTTGCGCCGATGGTGAGGTTGCCAAATGGAATAATGGCGGCGGCGTTTGGGAATGCGCAACCGATAATGCGGGCGGCGCAGAAACGGACCCAACTGTTTTGGCCTCCGTCAAGGATGGTGTGAGTTGGGCTGAGGTTACTGGAAAACCAGCCGGTTTTGCAGATGGTGTGGATAATACGGGGATTACATCCGAAAATGATCCACAGGTGGGGACTTTGACTGCAAATCAATGGTGCAAAGCCAATGGGACCGGTTCAGCAATCGTTTGTAATCAGGCCCCGCCAAGCGGAACAAGTTGCCGGGTGACGATAGAGACACAGAATAATAATGCTTCTTTGGGGTCTGCTACATCTTCTTATTCATCGAATAATGTTCAAAGATGTACAGGATACAGACTTTTGGCACAAACAAACAGTAACGGGCAATACAGAGCAAGAATTTGTATTCAGTGCCAATAACTTGAACTTGTAAGGGATAGTTTTTCGTCACGCCCAAATAAGGACAAAAATAACAATTGAAGCAACATTTCATACGTTAATGATACGTCCTTCAGGAAGCTAAGTAGGTTTTTGCTATGAAGAAGGGTTTGTTAGTTCTTATTTTTCTTCTTCTTGTCGCTCTATCTTTTGGTTGGGTCTTTCATCGAAACCAGAGCGGGGTGGGGAGTGCCAAAACCGCAAAAATTGATAAAGGTGTTTGTACGGTACTTACCAAAAAAGCGGGACGGAAACTGTTGGAGCCTCTTTACCCCAATCGCACCCCCCTATCATTTGAAACCGGACCTGATTGCAATATTATTGGCCGGGTTGTGCATGGATCAATTGTTCTTGCCTTGTCACCGCGCGGGCCCGATCCTTTGCCGTTAAAGGTGGCTGCGATGCCTGAAGACGAAGTTACGCTGGCTCCGGGTAATGTTTTGATGATTAACGGCCAGAATTATAAAAATTCTGCCGGGCGTGATTATCGTCTTAACAGAATGACTCAACGCAAAAACATTGATAAAATTAAAAAAGAATATGAGGGCAAAGTGCCTGAAGGGTTTTATTTTCTGATGGGGGATAATGATAAAGGTTTTCTCGATTCTTCGAATTTCGGATTGATTGCCGAGGATAAAATTTTGGGCATTTTACCACCAGAAGAATAAAAAAATCGGGCGATAACCTATAGATTTTCTTATCCGTATTGTCCCGTGATGTAACCTTTTGCACGTTCGTTCTTAAGAGTTTCCAGTGCAAAGAAGTCCTTTGTTTTTTGACATGTTTCAAGTTTCCCTAAATAGAAAAAAGCGGTTCTGTCACTGATACGTTTGGCCTGTTGCATATTATGCGTCACAATGACAATCGGCATATCACGGCGTAACTCTGCAATGAGCTCTTCGATTGTTTTTGTCGCAATCGGGTCCAGTGCCGAACATGGTTCATCCATTAACAAAATGCGGGGTTTATTCGCAATGGCGCGGGCGATACACAGTCTTTGCTGTTGTCCGCCGGATAGGGCCGTTCCCGATTCATGCAAACGATCCTTGACCTCTTCATATAGGCCAGCTTTTTTTAGGCATTCTATCACAAGCTCATCAAGTTCTTTTTTATTTGCGGTTAAGCCGTGAATGCGGGGACCATAGGCAACATTTTCGTATATTGATTTAGGGAAAGGGTTTGCCTTTTGAAAAACCATTCCTATTTGTGCGCGGAGCTCAACAACATCGAGATCGGAATCATAGATATTTTGACCATCCAGCATTATTTCTCCTTCAACGCGGCATCCGCGAATATTGTCATTCATACGGTTGAGACACCGAATAAAGGTCGATTTTCCGCAGCCCGAAGGCCCTATGAGAGCTAGAACTTCTCCTGAAAAAATCTCAAGCGAAGCATCACTAAGGGCTTGTTTATCACCATAGAACACATTTAAACCATCAACCGACATAACCGGTTCGGCTTCATTTTGAAGTGATGCAGATTCCTTAAACGCACCGTCCGTTAATTTGCAGGCTAAAACCAAGTTCGCACCTTTCACATTTCTCACGCCTCTTAGTTCTTTAACAGAATATTTAAGTTATGACAATAAAAAAGGCCCGTACCAACGGACCTTTTGTTATTTAATGTGCAATCTATCTGGGTTTATTCCCTCTGTCCCAAAAACTGCATCAAAAACTGAAACAGCATGATGAAGTTAATATAGAGGGACAATGCGCCCATAATCGCCATCTTGTTGTTGTTTTCCTGGCCGTAGGCCTCATTGTAGCTTGCCTTGATTTGCTGAGTGTCAAAGGCAATCATGAGGGTGTAAATGATCACACCCGCACCGGAAATGATATACATCATCATCGGAGATTGCAGGAACATGTTCACCACAATCGCAATGATCAAACCGATCACCGCCATCATAAGAAATGATCCCATTTTTGACAGGTCCGACTTTGTGGCGTATCCCCAAACGCTCATCGCTGCGAAAGTGGCGGCGGTAATGAAAAAGACGCGGGTAATGCTCTCGGCCGTATAGGCAATAAACATGGTGGACATCAGCCAACCGAAATAGGCCGAAAAGGCAAAGAAAATCAGCCCCAAAACGGGTGCCGAGAGCTTGCGCATTGTATAAGGGTTAAAGGCCATCATAATCACAATCATCGGTGAAAAAGCAATCAGAAGACGCATCATCGTATTGCTCTGCGCACCGACCAGAAGGCTCAAGAGGGTCTCGCTTCCGGCGGTGATGTAGGCCATCACAGCCGTAATCAAAAGCCCAAGCGCCATCGTACCGTATACGCGGTGAAAATGACTGCGTAAGCCTTCATTTATTTGGGTGCTTGCAGCCTGAGTTGGTGTTCCAAAACGGTTTTCTTGCATATCTATTTTACTCCTCCAATTTGGTAAATAAGATGCGTTATTTATAAGGGAATTATACCATATTGCCAAGCGTAACAATCAAATATGGACTAATTTTGTCCTGATTTTGGCTGCTTCGTGACTTGTCTGCCGAAAATGATGGACTTTTCTATGTGAAATGGACTAAAGTCCCCGAACGAAAGATTAAGAGCAAATAACAAATAGGGGGAATATTATGAGCCGTATTCGCGGATATATATTTGTTGATAATGACGGGACATTTATGCCCGGCACGGAAACACGCAACCGCCTCGTTTTGCAGTCTATTGTTGATGAATATGCCAAAGCCGCAGGGACCCCTCACCAAATTAACTGGGATTTATGTGCCGGACAGACTGAGCCTAAAATCCATGATTTGGTTACACAAAATGGCTTTGCCGATTTTGATAATTTCATCACCCGCGAAGCATTTGAGGCAGCCGCCAAGCAAGGATATAAAGACCGCCGTCCTGATTTTTCCGCACGCTCTGAAATGATCGAAACGCTTTATGCCTTTAAACAAATAGGAATTATGCCCGTTCTGGTTACCAATTCGGAAAAAGATGTGGTCGAAGACGCGCTGGAAGAATGCTTCGAGGCAGAAGATCTGAATGTTGAAGATGTCTTTGAGCTCATCGTGACCAAAACAGATGTTTTGGAACGGGGCCTTAATCCCAAGCCTTCGCCTGATCCTTATCATTTGGCCCGTCAATTGGCCAATGCTCATTTCGGCGTACAAGTACCTAGGAAGCACACTGCCATCTTGGAAGATTCTCCTACAGGTGTGGAATCGGGATTTTTATATGCAGGGAACAGAGATCAGGTCATTCAATTTGTAGACATCACAAGGGAAGATAACAGGGCGGGCCATCACGTAACCACGATGGAACAATGTACCAAGGCGATTATTTCTGCACTGCAATTGCCAAAGAAAAAGATATTGGCTCGTGCCAATTTATTCCCGCAAACGACAAATCCGGCCCCTTAAGAGTAGCTTATGCGCATTGGGATTGATTTAGGCGGAACCAAAACAGAAATCATTTGCCTTCATGCGCAAAACGGGAAGGAGCTATACCGCCAGCGATTCCCTTCTCCGGCTAACGACTATAAAGCTACAATCCAAAATATTACCGAGATGGTTGAGCTGGCCGAACAAACACTTGGTGAAAAGGGAAGTGTCGGAATTGGCATCCCCGGAACTGTTTCGAATGTGACTGGCAAAATCAAAAATGCAAATTCAACATGGCTCAATGGTCAAACATTAGACAAAGATTTAGAAAAGGCTCTGGGGCGCGAAGTTCGGGTTGAGAATGATGCGAATTGTTTTGTCCTCTCAGAATCCGTTGATGGTGGCGGCGCAAAACACAATGTGGTCTTCGGTGTCATTATCGGAACGGGATGTGGTGCGGGAATAGTGGCGCATCGTAAAATTTTATCTGGCTTAAACGGTATTGGGGGTGAATGGGGGCATAATCCGCTTCCCCTTCCACTGGTTAGTCTTAAAAAATCACAAGATCATTACTTCACCTTTGATCAAGGACAGGATCAAGACCATATTATCAATCCGATCTACACCCAAAATGGACAACCAGATTATTTTATTCAAGATAAGACATTAAATGAATACCCAGGTCCTCAATGTTATTGCGGGAAGCGCGGGTGCTTAGAAACATGGATATCAGGTACAGGTTTTAAAAATGACTATGCCCGCGTGACAAAAAAAACCGCTTCCACACATGATATTATTTCCATGGCGCAAAAGGGAGATAAAGAGG
>JALEGH010000042.1 GCA_022763065.1 Alphaproteobacteria bacterium | reverse complement strand
TCACAAATTCCAGAGTCCTATAAAAAAGATGAAGATGTTTTTGTACAAATTGAATCTTATGCTCGTGATAAGGGGTTCTCCTGCTCGGAACTCTTGAAGGCTTGTAACGACGCAGGGTTTTGTTATGAAAAATATTTTGAAGGTAAATTAGGCCCTGGAGCTTGCCCATCGGTAGAGATGCAAGAAGAGGCCGCAAAAGAAGCTCTTAAGGTATTCCCTGAAAAGTTCCTAAACTATAAGAAATAAGTTTCTACTTATCTTCCTCCGTAGGATCATAAGATCTACCGCCGGAAACATGCGGGTTGTATTGCTGATGAATGCCATCTGTTTCCGACATATTAGGATCATCAAAATCGCTTCTGCCATAGTCACGGTCAATTTTTTGTAATTCCTGCGGCGGGTCGTATCTGTTGGCCTCGCTATAGACTTTGCCGGAACCAAAGCGCTCAAGCTTTTGTTGGACGCCCATATCAATCACGCCGTCGCGATGATAATTAGGAAGCGGATAAGGGCCGACACGCATTCCGGTGAAATCAACAGTGATTTCCTCCGGATAATCAAACCCGCCACGAGAGAAGTAATCATAAGCCGCACCCGGCACAAAACCGTTACTGACATTCAAGAAAACCCACTCATTAAGCTCCCGTTTGACAAGAATTGTCTTTTCGCGGTTCCCCGGTGCCATACAGCGCACGACCAGATCATGCGGGGATTTCATGATCTCAACGGTCTGGTCTGTGTAAATGTGATAGCGCATATCCGGATTTTCAAGGATACATTTGGCATCGACAGCGCCCGGCGTTCTGAGTGTGACAATTTGGGTCTGCTTATCAATAATGGAAGCACAGGCCCCAAGAACAAAAGATAAGGCAAAAATAGAAAATAAATGGCGATATTTCATGAGAAGTTCCTGTGAAAGGATAAGGAGAATCAATTCATTACCCTGTAAAGATACCCAAACTCTCTTGAACTGTCTACTTGAGTGTCCAGTTTGGTTGAATTCAAGCAGCTTTTTTGTTGTCCTGACCGGTTTTTTGGTCGGGCGGGGTGACTTTAAAGTCAAGAGCTCCGCCTTTTTCACTGACATCTATGTGGGCACCGTCAACAACGTCGCCCTGCAAGATCATTTCAGCCAGTTTGTTTTGAAGCTCTGTCTGGATCACACGCTTAAGCGGCCTTGCGCCGTAAGCCGGGTCATATCCCTGATCAGCCAGCCATTTTTTGGCTTTGTCATCTACATTGAGCGTAATCCGCCGCTCGCCCAAAAGAGAATGTAACCCTTTGAGTTGAATATCGACAATGCCCGTCATGTGGGCACGCCCCAAACGGCTAAAGAGGAGCACCTCATCCAAACGGTTCAAAAATTCCGGCCTGAAAGCAGCCTGAACAGCTTCCATGACTTTGGCTCTAGCGATTTCAACATCCTCATCTTCCTTGAGCTCAACCAAATGCTGCGCGCCGAGATTTGAGGTCATAATGAGAACAGTGTTACTGAAATCTACTGTACGTCCCTGCCCGTCTGTCAAACGGCCATCATCGAGAACCTGTAACAGAATATTGAACACATCCGGATGCGCCTTTTCAATTTCATCGAACAACACAACTTGGTAAGGCCTGCGGCGCACGGCCTCTGTAAGCGCGCCTCCTTCCTCATATCCGACATAGCCCGGAGGAGCGCCGATCATCCGCGCTACCGCGTGTTTTTCCATGTATTCGGACATATCAAGCCGCGCCATCGCGCTATCATCGTCGAACAAAAATTCTGCCAAGGCCTTGGTGAGTTCCGTCTTCCCCACTCCTGTCGGCCCAAGGAACAAAAACGAGCCAATAGGACGGTTCGGCGATTGAAGTCCTGCCCGCGCCCGGCGCACCGCATTGGAGACGGCCACAACGGCCTGATCCTGCCCAACAACACGCTGCCCTAGCTTACTTTCCATCTCAAGGAGCTTTTCGCGCTCCCCTTGCATCATTTTATCAACCGGAATACCGGTCCATTTGCTGACAACACCGGCAATGTCATCTTCCGTGACTTCTTCATCAATCATATTCTGGGTGTTATCTGCCGTAGCCCCTATTTTGGAAGCTTTCTCCAGAAGTTCTTCAAGCTCCGGAATCTGGCTATATTTAAGCTCACTCGCCCGGGTCCAGTCGCTATCACGCTCGGCCTGTTCCAGCTCAATCCGCGCACGGTCAAGCTGCTCCGTTACCTTTTGCGCTGCGTTGAGCTTTTCTTTTTCTAAATTCCACTTGCCGGTAAGGTCAGCCGATTGCGATTCCAGCTCTTTGAGCTCCCCATCCAGCTTTTTCAGCCGGTCTTTGGAAGCATTGTCTTTTTCTTTGGATAGAGCCTCCCGCTCAATTTTAAGCTGCACGATCCGCCGGTCCAGCTCATCAATCTTTTCCGGTTTGCTATCGACCTGCATACGCAAGCGCGAGGAAGCCTCATCAATCAAATCAATCGCCTTATCCGGCAAGAAACGGTCCGTGATATAGCGGTTGGACAGTGTCGCCGCGCTGACAATGGCCGAATCCATAATACGTACACCGTGATGGGCTTCGTATTTTTCCTTCAAGCCCCGTAGAATAGAAATGGTATCTTCAACTGTAGGTTCGGGGACAAAGACGGACTGAAACCGTCGGGCGAGCGCGGCATCTTTTTCAATATGTTTGCGATATTCCTCCAGCGTTGTGGCACCCACCATATGCAGTTCACCGCGCGCTAAAGCGGGTTTGAGCATGTTGGAAGCATCCATCGCCCCATCGGCCTTCCCCGCGCCGACAAGCGTATGAAGCTCATCCAGAAACAGGATAATTTCGCCTGCCGCCGTAGTGACCTCTTCCAACACGGCCTTCAGGCGTTCCTCGAATTCTCCACGAAATTTGGCACCAGCGATGAGGGAACCCAGATCAAGCGACATCAAGCGCTTATTTTTAAGGCTTTCAGGAACATCCTTATTCACGATACGTTGTGCCAAGCCCTCCACAATGGCAGTTTTTCCGACACCCGGCTCCCCGATCAAAACCGGATTATTTTTCGTCCGGCGCGATAATATTTGGATTGTGCGGCGAATTTCTTCATCCCGCCCGATGATCGGGTCCATCTTCCCTTTCCGGGCATCTTCGGTCAGATCGCGGGCATATTTACGCAGTGCATCAAAGTTATCTTCTGCTGTGGGGCTATCGGCTGTACGCCCCTTTCGCATGGTATTGATCGCCTGATTGAGTGTATCCGGCGCAACACCCGCCTCCTCCAGCAAACCAGCTACATCGGAAGATTTGGCCATGCACATGGCCTGTAAAATCCGCTCTGCCGTGACAAACTTGTCCCCCGCTTTTTCACTTAAATTCAAGGCGTTATCAAGTATTTTTGAGAGATCACTTGAAATACGAAGCTGCCCTGCCCCGCTCCCCGTGACCGCCGGAAATTTCGCCAGAGATTCGTTTACTCCCTTTTGAAGTTTGGATTCATCGCCGCCGCAAGCCTGCAAAAGACGGCTCGTAATCGCATCTTCATCGTCCACCATGACCTTGAGCAAGTGCTCAGGCTCTAAAGATTGATGATGCGAGCGCATGGCAAGCGTTTGCGCCTGTTGCATGAAAGACCGTGATTTTTCTGTGAATTTCTCAAAATCCATGAGAGTTTTTCTCCTTAATGAACAAGTTCCGAAGGCATATTATTCGGATTCACAAAGGAATGCAAAATTATGCTTCTTTCCTGCTATTGAGAAATAAAAAGGCGGGAACATGTCCGCCTTGAAGTAGATTAAAAAAGCAGAGAGCCTGTACGCGTTTTACGCATTTTCCAAAGACTTTTGCTTGTCAGAGGCCCCGGTCTCATTAGAAAAATCAACCTTGTCGCCTAAAATACTGGCAGGCAGGGCAAGCTCTTCTTTTTTGGTGTTACCATCCGCTTCAGTAGGCCTGCTATTTGACTTGGAGTTCTGCTGTTGCTGTTGACGCGCTTCGTTCTGCTCATTCCAGCTCAAGATGATGCGCTGATAATGTTCAGCATGTTGAAGATAGCTTTCGGCAAGTACGGCATCACCCGCACTTTTGGCATCTTTGGCCAAAGCGATGTACTTGTCACAAATCTGGTGTGCCGTGCCGCGAATGCGCACCTCCGGCCCATTGCTATCAAATACCTGAGAACGGTTATTACCGCCTTTTCCTCTCCCCCGGCCTCTGGAGCGTCTGTTGGATGAATTGTGTCTCATGGAACCCTAATCTCTCTTATCAATTTTTTATTTTCGAACCATTTAAAAATCTAAACCCACATCTACGAAATCCAATCTAACTGATTCTGTAATTTTAATTTACCGAATCAACATGGTTATCCACAGAATCACTCACACGTACAATTTTATATGATTTGTGTACGTTTACCAAACACCGTCAGATATTCCGTAAACTCTGGAGATTTGTTTTATCTCCCTTAAAACGAACAAAACATATCGAATGAGTGATTTGAAAATAGCCTTGGCAAGCTCATGCGATCAACAAGCTTGTCAAAAAAAAAGTTACTTATCCCCACGGGAGATTTCCACAACCCTAGGGATTCCGCCAAGATCAGGATGAGAACGAAGGGTGAAAAGATTAGATTCGTCCACGAGTCGCATCACATCGGAAAGCTGATCATATCCAATTTCGAAGAAGGCCCGATTTTGTGAATTTAGATGTTTTTTTAGATTAAAAAATATTTTTTTATAGCAATCCAAACCGTCATTTCCACCTGAGAGGGCTAAAATAGGGTCGTGATTCTTGACCTCTTTATCCAGATTTTCGATATCTGATTCTCTAATATAAGGGGGGTTGGAGGTGATAATATCGAAGGAATAATCATCCAATCCCTTCATCCAGTCACCTTGAACGAATTCTATGCGCTCCAACATATTGTGTTTTTGGGCGTTATATCGGGCAATTTCAAGGGCCTTTTCGCTGATGTCGACAGCAACGGCGCGGGCGCCCGAAAGCTCCGATAAAAGGGCAATCGGAATACATCCCGTTCCTGTGCCAAGGTCGAGGATTTTTATCCCCTCACCCTCCCCATTTTGCGGGTCCCCACCCTCTCCCTGAGGGAGAGGGTGATTTGAGCAGCGCGAAAATCGGGTGAGGGTGTATTTCAGCACCGCTTCTATAAGCGTTTCAGTATCTGGGCGTGGATCAAGCGTGTCCCCCGTCGTTTTAAACTCCAGCCCCCAAAACTCGGTTTTTTGCAAAATGCCGGAAAGCGGTTGCCCTTTTATGCGCTTCCCAACATCCTCCTGAATGCGCTCAAGGCTCAAATGATCCACTTTTTCACCGAATTTAAGGATAAAATCACCCAAATCAAGCCCCAAATGATGCATAATGAGCCTTTTAGCCTCCATTTCAGCATTCGGGATATTATTTTGGAGGAGTTCCTGCCTGATTTGAGCATAAAGTGCGCTTAATTGCATGTTAAACGTCTAAATTTGCCAGTTTCGCGGCTTGATCGTCGGCAGTAAGGGCTTGAACCACATCTTCTAAGCCCTCTCCGGCTAAAATTCCATCCAGATTGTGGGAGGTCAGGTTGATCCGGTGATCCGTCACCCGGCTTTGGGGGAAATTATAGGTTCGAATGCGTTCCGAGCGATCTCCCGAGCCAACTTGTGATTTCCGGTCCTCAGCGCGCGCCGCATCTAATTCCTGACGTTGCATGTCATAAAGCTTGGTTTTGAGGATGCTCATCGCACGGTCTTTGTTTTTGTGCTGGGATTTATTCTCCTGAATGGCCACAGCAATGCCTGTGGGAATATGCGTAACACGTACGGCAGAATCAGTCGTGTTCACGTGCTGCCCCCCTGCCCCTTGAGAGCGGAAAGTATCAATGCGCAAATCCTGATCATTGATCTGAATATCCACATCTTCGGCCTCTGGCAACACGGCAACGGTTGCGGCAGAGGTATGCACCCGCCCTTGCGTTTCAGTTTTGGGAACGCGCTGCACCCGGTGAACACCGGATTCGAATTTGAGCTTGGCAAACACGCTCGCCCCTGTAATTTCGGCGATAATTTCCTTATAGCCGCCAATATCGCTCTCAGAAGCCTCCATGACCTCCATTCGCCAGCCTTGTTTGGCTGCATAACCCTTATACATGCCAAAAAGATCAGAAGCAAAGAGCGCGGCCTCATCTCCGCCCGTACCGGCCCGGATTTCAAGGATCGCATTTTTCTCATCGGCTTCATCTTTTGGAATAAGGGCCAGCTTGATCTTGCTTTCCAGCTCCGGAATTTCTTTTTCAAGCCGCAACGCATCTTCAGCGGCCATGTCTTTCATCTCAGGGTCTTCCAGCATCTCAGCCAAATCCTCGCGCTCCTGTAAGGCGCTCTCATAGGCATTGACAACCTCGACAACCGGATCAAGGTCCGCATATTCCTTCGACAGCTTGACCATCTCATCCCCGGACAAGCCCTCCTGCGACATGAGTTGTCCTAATTCCTCATGCCGACGTTTTATGATCTGTAGTTTATCAACAAGACTCATGCATTTTCCATTCTATTTCGGAAGCAGGATACGAATTTTATAGGCAGAACAAAAGAAATAATTATAGGCAAAGGGACATGCCGCAATTGCGGACTTATCCTTAGAAACTACAATTTTAGATGCGTCTTTGCCCTTTCAATAATTTGTACGGGAGATGGCATTTCTATTCCTTGTTTTTTCAGATTGTCAAAAATGATCCTTAATCTTGGTTCCAGACTATCGTCATTCAAAATAGATTCTGTTGCGATGAGTTTGTCGTTCGCTTCTTCAAAATGAGCGCCTCTTGCAAATTGATCCCACGTTACGTCTATGGGGTTGCCTTTATCTCTTAGCTGAAAATGCCAAACGCCCTCAGGGGTGCTTTCGTCCTTGGCTATACCTGCAACGATGTCGAGATGAGGATGCTTTGCCCATGTTGCCAAAGCGCCCACCAAACACTGTCCATAGGATTTGTGACTGATGCCTTCTTCATACCCATCTACACAACCGGGCCATATAGCGGCCTTGTCCCAAGAATGTTTTAAGGCGCTTACAAAATTTTGGTCGAGTAAATGCGCATTAAGCATTACCTACCTCCATAGTTTTGGCTTTTTCCTCCACCATCTCGACAATGTAATCCGCTATTGTTTGATCGCCTTCGTGGAAGCGGTTGGCTTTTTCCCCATCAATATAAATCTGATGCGTACCTGAGCCGCCCCCTGTGAGACCAATATCGGTCATGAGGGCCTCGCCGGGACCGTTCACAACGCAGCCTATAATCGACACGCTCATCGGCGTGGTGATATGGGCCAAGCGTTCTTCGAGCTTTTGAACTGTTTCAATCACCTGAAATTGCTGACGTGCGCAAGACGGGCAAGAAATGACATTGACGCCACGGTGACGCAAGCCCAGTGACTTTAAAATATCAAATCCGGCTTTGATCTCCTCTACCGGATCGGCGCTCAAAGAAACCCTGATTGTATCCCCTATTCCGGCCCATAGGAGGTTTCCCATCCCGATAGAGGATTTAATTGTACCGGTACGCAAACCTCCGGCTTCTGTAATGCCGACATGAAGCGGGTAATCACACGCCTCTGCCAGTTGTTGGTAGGCCGCTACCGCCAAAAAGACATCCGAGGCCTTGCAGGAAATTTTGAAGTTAAAGAAGTCATGATCTTCTAAAATTTGAATATGTCGCAGCGCGCTTTCGACCATCGCTTCAGGACAAGGTTCCCCATATTGCTCCAGCAAATCACGCTCAAGCGATCCGGCATTGACCCCGACACGGATGGAGCAATTATTGTCCTTAGCAGCCTTAATGACCTCGGCCACACGCTCCTTGGAGCCGATATTCCCCGGATTAATTCGCAAACACGCGGCCCCATTCTCGGCAGCTTCAATCCCGCGCTTATAATGAAAATGAATATCTGCCACGATAGGCACATTGACTTCCCGCACAATTTTCTTGAGCGCAGCGCTTGAGTCCTCATCGGGACAAGAAACGCGTACGATATCGGCCCCCGCTTCCTCAAGCTCTTTGATTTGGGCAATCGTGGCTTTCGCGTCGGAGGTGAGCGTGTTGGTCATGGATTGGACCGTGATCGGTGCGTCTCCGCCAACAGCCACATCACCAACCCAGATTTTCCGGCTGTTGCGGCGCTCTATCATACGCCAAGGACGGTGATGTGTTGGATCGCCTTGTTTCATGAGGCTTTTTTATATTTTTTTGGAAATGAAGTCTAGTTTTTAAACATATAGGGGTTAAGCGCTATATTGCGCTTCACTTGCGCATTTTGGCCCAAAATGCCGGCCTTTTGTCCGTTTATGTACACCTCCACCCCTCCAGCATTTCCGGCGGATAGAGTGTAATCTTGAGCATCTTGTGGAACGGTATAGCTTTCGCCTGCTTTCAATATTCGGCTTATAAGCTTTTTGCCTGTCCCGTCTTTCACCTCGATCCAGCTATCTTGCGTGATTTTGAGTTCAATTGACGGGTTTACGCTTAGAAGAGGGGAATCCATCTTTTCTTCCAGCTTTGGCAGAGGATTCATGATTTCTTCACGCCGTGCTTTAAGCCTTTCGGGCACAGGCGGGATAACAAGCTCATGATGGGCGGGAACATACAGCATGCTTAACATGGCAAGCAGTAAAATCGTGCCAAATAGCGAAATAAGAATAACTGCCAAATTGGGAACGGTGCTTTCGATTGTGACTTCCGGCAAATGGAGGTCAGGCCGTGACTTTTTGCCCACAAGTTGCGCCTTGAACAAATGCACCATCTTGTCACCATCAAGGCCCAAATATTCCGAATAAGCGCGCACGAACCCGATCGCATAGACCCGCCCGGGCAAGTGGCTAATGTCATTTTTTTCCAGCAGATCAAGTTGAGAGGCGCGGATGCGTAAATTGATTTCAACTTCTTCAAGGCTTTGACCGTAATAGCTACGCGTACGTTTCAGAATTTCGCCTACACTCAGGTCGGTGTAATTATCTAGGTCTATCTCCTGATTACTTTCTTGATCCCGGGGCAAATTCTGCATATGGCTATTTCTTCTTTTTCTTATCCAACCCGTAAGCGTCATGGAGCGCCCGAACGGCGAGCTCCAGATACTCTTTATCAATAATCACACTGATTTTAATCTCGGAAGTGGCGATTACCTGCATATTTATGCCTTTTTCGGCCAATGTTTTGAACATGGTCTGGGCGACACCCGGATGGCTGGTCATGCCAATCCCCACCGCAGAGATCTTCACGATGTCTTTGGCCGTTCTAATTTTTGCGCCTTTGAGCTTTTTGTTCTTTTCCAGTAGCTCAACTGCCGTGTCTGCATCTTTTTCAGAAATGATGAAGGTGATATCGACGACCTTTCCATCTGAGGAGGTATTTTGGACAATCATATCGACATTGATGTTATTTTTGGCCAAAGGGCGGAATACTTCTGCCGCCACACCCGGAATATCAGGCACGTTAAAAACCGTAATTTTCGCTTCATCCTTTGTGAAGGCAATGCCGTTGACGACATGTTTTTCCATGATATCTTCCTCTTTTGTTACCAATGTTCCGGGAAGCTCGCTTCCCACACGTTCCTCAAAGCTCGATAAAACCTGCAAGGACACATCCCTCTTATAGGCCATTTCGACGGACCTTGTCTGGAGCACTTTGGCCCCAAGAGATGCCAGCTCCAGCATTTCATCATATGATATTTTCTTGATTTTTCGCGCTTTTTTGACAATACGCGGGTCCGTTGTATAGACCCCGTCCACATCGGTATAAATATCACAGCGATTCGCCTTAAGCGCAGCGGCCAAGGCCACGGCAGTTGTGTCCGAGCCTCCTCTTCCCAAAGTGGCAATCCTTTTTCTACGCGTGACCCCTTGAAAGCCTGCAATGACGGCAACTTCCTGTTCAGCAAAACGTTTTTCCATCTCTTTGGTGTTAATATCTTCAATACGCGCCTTGCCGTGAATGTCACTCGTTTTCATCGGGATTTGCCAGCCCATCCATGATCGGGCAGAAATGCCGCGCTTTTGCAGGGCAATGGCCAAAAGACCGGCGGTGACTTGCTCTCCACTTGAGACAACCGTGTCATATTCCCGTGCGTCATATAGGGGAGAGACCTCCGCGCAATATTGGACCAGTTTGTTCGTGACCCCCGACATGGCCGAAACGACGACGGCCATCTCATGGCCTGCCTCAACCTCACGCGCGACTTTATCAGCGACATTTTCAATCCGCTCAATATCGGCGACAGATGTACCGCCAAATTTTGCAACTATACGGGCCATAAAAAAAAATCCTTTACGGTTTTTTCTACCGTAAAGGATATAATAAAATCAAAACTTTATTTGATGTTCAGTTTTTTAATCCTGAACAATATAGCGTCTGTTGGTTATCTAAAACGGCTTATGGATTGGATGCGGTCTCTGTTTATTAGGGCTTGCTTAGCTCTTTTAAGCTCTTCTGCACCAATATTGCCGTGGACTTCACCGGTCTTAATACCGTGTTCTATTTGTTTTAGGTTTAACCCAAAAGTTTCCACGCCATTATCATTTTGCTTACCCTTTATTTTGGCTGTAAACATTGCGGTAAGTTCACCTGCTCCTTTACGAACTTCACCAATAAATACTCCGCCTTCTGATACGTCTATTTCTTTTCTATTGCTCATTTTGTAATACTCCTGTCTTATATAAAAAATGAAGACGTTAAACCTAACACATCTTTATATTATGTCAATAAAAATTTTTAGGTTATTTTACAAAAACTACGGATGAATACAGTTGATCAAAGCGAAATTCAAAACTTTTCTAAAGATTCCGCTCAATGGTGGGATACAAAAGGCCCTTTTGCTGTTTTGCATCGTCTTAACCACGTGCGTCTTCAATATGTGAAGAATCAAATTTGTGATCACTATGATCGTGACCCGGACGGCTTTGATAGCTATCAAGGCCTTAAAATCCTCGATATTGGTTGCGGCGGTGGCTTGGTGTGCGAGCCTATGGCAAGGCTGGGTGCTAAAGTTACCGGTATTGATGCTGATATCAGGGCTATTGAAGTTGCAAAACATCACGCTGATGAGAGTGAGCTGAAAATTATCTACCGGAGTGATACGACCGACATCCTTGTGAAAGAAAAAAAGCAATTTGATGTGGTTTTGGCTCTGGAGGTGATTGAGCATGTCGCCGATCCGGCCCAATTTGTCACAGAGGTATTACAGCTTTGCAAACCGGGCGGTCTCGTTATTTTTTCGACCCTTAACCGCAATCCTAAATCCTACGCGCTTGGTATTGTGGCGGCGGAACATATTTTGGGCTGGGTTCCGCGTGGAACCCATAGCTGGAAAAAATTTGTAAAACCCTTTGAGCTTTCGCGCATGGTTCGTGCGTGCGGCGGGAGACCCACTGACCTGTGCGGTTTAGCGTTCAATCCCCTTAAGAACGAATTTCATCTGGCTCCAAAAGATCTGGATGTGAATTATTTTATGAGTGTTCAAAAACCAAGTGCATAATCACTCTGGTCAGCCCCCCTTGAAAAGATTATGATCTGATTCATGTCGAATCTGTTCTTTACTCTTATGTTGGTTGCGATGTTGTTGGTCCTTTTGTCATTAGTGGCCGGCGTTTTCAGCATGACCAAAGGTGGAGAGTTTAACAAAAAATATGGCAATAAGCTCATGCAGGCCCGTGTGACCTTGCAAGGAGTGGCTTTATTGTTTTTTGTATTAGCGGTTTGGGCACAAAGTTAGAGAAGAGGGTTTTTAACCCGACGGAGCGTAAGCGACGGTTGCGGGCTAAAAACAGGAAAGGAAATGCTATGAAAATATTGGTCCCTGTCAAAAGAGCGGTTGATTATAACGTCAAGATCCGTGTGAAGTCGGATGAAAGCGGCGTGGAGCTCGGCAATGTCAAAATGTCAATGAACCCTTTTGACGAGATTGCCATTGAAGAAGCGACCAAACTTAAAGAATCCGGTAAAGCGACCGAGATTATCGCCGTTTCCATTGGTCCTTCTCAGGCACAAGAAACCATCCGTACCGCGATGGCCATTGGGGCAGATCGCGGGATTTTGGTTGAAACAGATGCACCAACCGATATCGGCGGGGTGGAGCCTCTGGCTGTGGCCAAAACGCTCAAAGCCATCGTGGACAAAGAAAGTCCCGACCTTGTTATTATGGGCAAGCAATCCATTGATGATGATAGTAACCAGACAGGTCAAATGCTGGCGGCTCTTTTAGGCTGGGCGCAAGGGACATTCGCCTCGGAGGTTAATCTCGGGGACGGCACAGTTCAAGTCACGCGCGAGATTGACGGCGGTCTTGAAACTCTGGAGCTTAAAATGCCTGCGATCGTGACAACCGATTTACGCCTGAATGAGCCACGCTATGCCTCCCTTCCCAACATCATGAAGGCCAAGAAAAAACCTCTCGATATTATGAAACCGGAAGATTTGGGAGTGGATTACACACCGCGCTTATCTGTGGTTAAAGTCAACGAGCCTCAACCACGCGTTGGCGGCGGCAAAGTAACCGACATTGATGAGCTGGTTGATAAGCTCAAAAACGAAGCGAAAGTTATTTAAGGGAGACATAAAAATATGCCAGTTCTTGTCCTTGCCGAACATGATCATAAGACCATTAAATCCGCAACGCTCAATACAATCGCGGCGGCACGTAAATTAGATAGCGAAGTTCACGTGCTTGTTGCCGGGCATGAGTGCGATGAGGCCGCGCAGGCCGCCTCCCAAATTCACGGTATTTCTAAGGTGCTCAAAACCGATGCGCCGGAGCTTGAAAAGCATTTGGCGGAGAATGTTGCCCCCCTCATCGTGAGTGTGGCAAAGGACTATTCTCATCTGTTGGCCCCTGCTTCGACCTTCGGGAAGAATGTCCTCCCCCGTGCGGCGGCCTTGCTGGATACGCAACAAATCTCCGATATTACGGCTGTGATTGATGCGGATACGTTTGAGCGTCTGATTTACGCAGGCAATGCCATTGCGACCGTCAAATCATCGGACTCCTTGAAGCTCATCACTGTGCGCGCAACAGCCTTTGATCCTGTCAAGGCAGATGGTGGGAATTCTCCTATCGAAGAGGTGGCGCCAACAGGTGATAGCGGTCTATCCAGTTTTGTAGGACAAGAGCTCTCCAAATCTGATCGCCCTGAACTGGGAGCTGCCAGAGTTGTGATTTCCGGCGGACGCGGCGTGGGATCAGCCGAAAATTTTGCCATTATTGAGAAGCTTGCTGATAAGCTCGGTGGTGCTGTAGGCGCGTCGCGTGCAGCCGTGGACGCGGGCTATGTTTCCAATGATTATCAGGTTGGACAGACCGGAAAAGTGGTCGCACCCGAACTTTATATCGCCGTGGGTATTTCCGGTGCGATCCAACATTTAGCCGGAATGAAAGACTCCAAGGTTATTGTCGCCATCAATAAAGATGAAGAAGCCCCGATCTTTCAAATCGCCGATTACGGTCTTGTAGCTGATTTATTTGAGGCTGTGCCTGAGCTAGAGAGTAAACTTTAAAGTAGAGAGAAGAAGACGGACCCTCTTTTTCTATTTTTTTTCTGCTTTTGCCTCGGCCTCTTCTTTGTCTTTTATGGCCTGTAGCCTAAAGACAGGACCACTTGACTGAATATTGGCGTCATCCATCTGCGCACCTTCGAAATTGGCGTTCTCGGTTTTGGCACCGCTCATATCCACTTCTCTCAAATCAGCATTCTCGAAATTTGCGAATGTAAGGTCAGCATTTTTGAAATTCGCAGATTTTAATTTACAGCCTGAAAAATTGGCGTAGCTGAGTGAGGCGCCTTCAAAGTCACTTGGGCTAAAGCGCTTGGTGCTTAATTTGCTGCCAAACATAAGAGGTTCAAAATTCGCATTTTTCAAATTTGTGTGGTTAAAGCGCGCGCCTCTAAAGGTGGAGCCGCGTAAATCTGCCTCTTCCATGTCGCAACGTCTGAAATCGCATTCATCAAGCGTTGCACTTTGCATTTCAACCTTGTAGAGATTCATCCCGAAAAAGCGTGCTCCGACAGCCGTAATTGCGGTCATTTTCTCCATTTTTAATGTTTCCAAGGGGCGCATATCAACTCCGCTTAAATCAAGCTGTTCCCCCGCTTCACCGGCGCTATCGACCCATTGACGATGCGTTTCAATTTGACGCATAAGGGGTGTATCCATGTCCTTTACAGACGGGCCAATATTGGAATCGGTAATGGCTTCCGAGAAATCCGCACCATTTTCGCTCATATCCGTGAGGTCAACATTGGTAAGAATAGCCGCTCTCATCTTGGTGCCTGACAAGTTGGCGCCAACAACTTTAGCACCGGATAAATCCGCGCCCTCAAGGCTTGCGCCGGATAAATCCGCGCCCATAATGTTGACTTCTTGCATAATGGCATCGGAGAAGTCAGCCGCACCGGCCAAAGAGCCTGTGAGTTTGGCTCCACTTAAATTTGCTCCTCTAAAATTAACGCCTTGTACCGCGCCAAAAGATTCACCGTCTTTGGCAACACCTCCTACGCGCAAGTCGGCCTTATTCAAATTAGCGCCCTCAAGGCTTGCTGCTTGAATTTTCGACCCTCTCAAATCTGCCCGCAAAAAGTTACATTTATTCAAATTAGCGCCCGATAAATCACAAGCGTAAACCCGTGCCTCTTGAAAATTGGTATCAGACAAATCCATCGCCATCATCGAACAAGCACTAAAATCAACTTGTCGCATGTCTTTTCCAGACAAAGACAGGCCAGAGATATTCATGTTACTTAAAACGGCGCGCCGACCCCCTAAGCGTCCGCACAAGAAACGAGCATGGAGCTCAACCATTGCATCTAGCTGATCTTGTGTCAGCTCTTCTTGTTCTTCAAGATTATAAAGACTGTTTCCTGCCATATTTTTCGTATTATGCCGTTAGAAGGTTTAAGAAAACTTATTTTAAGAGGAAGGGCTAGATAACAACTCCTCAAAAAAGCTTATCGAAGCCGGGCTATCCCAATTTGCATCCCCTTCGAAAATATAGCGTATATTGCCTTCAGGGCCTAGCAAATATGTTGTAGGTATGCCACGCATGAATATGTTGTTTTCAACTTCGCGGTCCAAATCCATATAGGCGGCAAAATTGCCAATCCCCCTGTTTTTAAGGAATTCTTTGATTTGGTCCATCGATTTATTCTTATCAAGTGAAATGGCAACAATCTCTAACCCTTTTCCAGAAAATCTTTTTCTAAGCTTTTCGAGCGAAGGAAGCTCAACAACGCAAGGGCTACACCAGCTTGCCCAGAAATTAACAAGAAGATATTGCCTATCATAATCAGGCCAGTCTTTTTTATGCCCTTCGCTGTTATAAAATGGAGCAGAAGACATCGATTCTAAGCGGTTCTTGATAATCACGCGGGAAAATTCACGTGCAAAATTATCCGGCACTTCTAATGGTGTTATCTGGAACAACTCCCCGCGCGTATTGATATGATAAAAATATCCGGCCAGAACAGATAGCATGAACAAAGCGCCCATCAGGGTGAGAAAATTGAAAATTTTTCTTTTATTCATGGTTTAAACCGGTTTTTGCGTTTATTTTATATGAAATAGCTACAAAAAAACTTATAGGATTCACGGTGCGAATAACATTCACTCTTTTATTTTTATCCCTGATGTTGCTTGGTGTCTCCGCCTGCGGTGTCAAACCGGGTTCGTTGGAGCCACCAGAAGGTGTAGAAGATAATCAATTCCCTAGAAATTACCCAACCTACTAAGCTAGGTTCTTATCCTTCATCTATGACAGGAACAAAAGTGAGATTTACAGAGCCCACACCCTTGGGAACCGAGCTATAATCCGAGGTAAAGGAAAAAGAAGCCTGCGGCTTTACCTGATCAACGGGGGGATCAATGATCCAGTTCTGTCCGTCTTCCCCGTTTGTGGAGCGTAAAACGGCCATCATCTGCGGGATATGAAGCGTTTTATCAGACAAATTCGTCACTTTCCCTTTTAGGATAAGTATATCCCGTTCTTCCTCATCCTTCATGATCGTCGCGTTTAAAGTTTCGACAATAAGCCCCTCTCCTTTCAAATCCGCCGGAAAGCCTGCGAGATTGTAGATGAGAGCCAAAGGTGGCCACGCGGTAATGATTTGGTTTTTATAGATAAGACCAGCCCCGATCACCGCCACAAAAAGCAGAAGCGCCGCGCCATATCCTGTAAGCTTTGCTTGTAATCCCGCTTCGCGGGCTATGACATCTTCGGGCATAGCCGGTACGTTTGAGCCTTCGGGAACAGGCTTGATCGCCTCAGGGATCGGCTGATCTTTTTTAAGCGCGGAGAGTTGCGGTACCTGATCGTGCTTATTTCCATCATCTTCATCAGGACCATCCTCGGATTCATCTATTAAGGCATTGAGGGTTTCTTCCAGATTTTTCTCTATTTCTTCCTCACGTAGATCCTCTTGTGGCAATGTGTCGTCATCAGGTTCCTGAAACCATTCATAGCCACATTTGGCACATCTGACCTCGCGCCCTTCCGCTCCGACAGCAGCATTTGGGACGAGATAACGTGTTTGACAATTGGGGCAGTTTAAAATCATTTGATGTGATTAGGTTTAAATAAATGCAATTTGAGGATAGCTTATAAACTTCTCTTTGTCTTTTGTTCCCTCATATATAAAGTTTACCTGAATAGAGCACAATGTTGAAGATGGATATGCCCCTAATGAAACAACTGATTTTTCTTCTTTTATTTACCGTAACTTCCTTGGGTGGGGGGCC
>JALEGH010000041.1 GCA_022763065.1 Alphaproteobacteria bacterium | reverse complement strand
AGTCATGACTTCGAAGGGATTTGTAGAATAACCCAGCAACTGATCCGGCTTGAAAAACATCACAAAAATGACGTGGGCAAGCACAGCAGCCGCAAGAAATCCGGCTTCTCCAATATTTATGTATGCTTGATCAATCATTTTTGTTCTTCCAAAGTTAGACGGTCATTTAAACAGAACATGAAAAGCAAAGGCAAGTATTTTTTGAAAATTTTTGAAGATTATTTTTTTGATTTTAAATCCAATGGTGTAATAACCTTTGAAAGATACATAAAAGGCGTGTCCATTGCCGCAATAATCACTTTTAGTCCCCAAGCAGTTAACCCCAACTCCAACCAAGGCGCTCCTGTGCCATAAAAAGCAATAGACCAAAAAATCATCGAATCCAAAAACTGGGAAACAAATGTACTACCGTTATTACGCAACCATAGCATTCGTCCATTTGTTCTTTTATTAATAAAATCAAAAAACCAGATATCGAAGTTCTGAGATACTAAAGCCGCACAAACAGCCGCGATCATAAAGCGCACCCCTAAGTCCGATAACACCGCGATAGATTCGTTGACCTGCTCAGACCCCGTGTTCACGTTTAATAAGAGGGTAATCTTTGTAAAAATAACAAAAATTATGAATGAAGAAATAGTAACCCAAACAGCACGCCGCGCGGATGAAACGCCATATCTTTCTGCCAGACAGTCTGTTGCCAAAAACACAGATGCATAAAGAGCCGTCGCCGGACTAACTGTAAATCCGAAAACGCTCGTCAAATGACCACCAATCACCATACATAATATATTTATAAGGCCGACATATGCGACGAGACATGCCTGACCGAGCTTATACGCGCCCATCGTTCCAAATAGCCCCAAAGCAACAAGCAAAAGGTATATATATTCATTTTCCATGTAGTAACCTTAGCGTTAGAAAGAATGGTGTGGTTTAAACATTAAACCTGAACAAGATAATGTCGCCATCCTGGACGATATAGTCTTTGCCTTCTTGGCGCATTTTTCCGGCGTCTTTGGCGGCCTGCTCTCCACCGAGAGAGACAAAATCATCATTGGCAATCACTTCGGCCTTAATGAATCCTTTTTCAAAGTCGGTATGAATAACACCGGCGGCCTCCGGTGCTTTAGCCCCTTTGCGGACCGTCCATGCGCGCGCTTCTTTAGGGCCCGCGGTAAAATAAGTTTGAAGATTTAAAAGCCCGTAACCTGCCTTGATAATACGGTCCAGCCCTGCCTCCTCCAACCCAATAGCCTCCAGAAATTCCTTCTTTTCTTCCGCGCTTTCCAGTTGAGCGATTTCTTCTTCAATCGCCGCGCAGATAATCACACTGGTTGCCCCTTTTTCTTGCGCCATTTTTTGAACGGCCTCCGTCATCTCATTACCTCCGGCCGCATCATCTTCGGATACGTTACAAACATAAAGGATCGGCTTCGCGCTGAGCATTCCCAATTGCTTGGCCCAACCCAACTGATCCGGGTTTTCAGGCTCCACCACGCGTGCAGGCTGACCGTCATCAAGAGCCGCCTTCACCTTACTCATAAACTCATATTGCTCTTTAAACTCCTTATCACCGCCTTTGGCTTTGCGCTCAATATTTGAAATTTGCTTTTCCAAACTCTCCAAATCGGCGAGCATCAATTCGGTTTCAATCGTATCGGCATCACGGATCGGATCAACAGATCCATCAACATGGGTGATATCACCGTCTTCAAAACATCTCAGCACATGGATGATCGCATCTGTCTCACGGATATTGGCCAAGAACTGATTACCCAGACCTTCCCCTTTACTCGCCCCTTTCACAAGGCCTGCAATATCAACAAATTCAAGCTGTGTGGGAATAACTTTGGCCGAAGCGGCAATCTTGGCAATTGTCTCAAGGCGCGGATCAGGCACGCCAACTTTACCGACATTGGGTTCAATCGTGCAAAAAGGGAAGTTCGCCGCCTGCGCGCTCGCCGTAGCGGTCAGTGCATTAAATAAAGTTGATTTCCCGACATTGGGCAAACCCACAATTCCACAATTAAATCCCATTATTCTTTCCTAGCATCCTAAAAGTTACAAAATCGCCTGTAAGATGCAGGATTAAGACAAAAATGTAAATATTGTTGTTAAACTACGAGTGTTTTAGACTGAACAAGCCAAGAGGTATAGAGAGGATGGCGTTCCGGCGTTCTAGAGGTTTCTGCCCTTTGTACGGCTACGGTGTCCATCGGATCAACCGTCAAGCTTGCTGCCGTGTCCCAAAACCTTTTAAGCGCTTGAGGTTTTTCTTTTCTAGGGCCTTGCTGCGCCATCCAAAACAGTTCCCGCAAATATTGATGACGTAGCATTTGAGAAAGCCAAGGTTTTATTTCCTCTTCGTCCTTATAAACCTCTTCCATGATCTGCCAATGACTTTGCGCATTATTGACGCCTGCACGGTTCCAAAATTCTTGTGCTAATCCTTGTTTCAATTCTTTTTTCTTTTTATTAATGGTCTGATTGCCGCTTTTATCAACATCAATAAGGATTGGACATTTCTTACCCCTTAAATTTACAACGCCAATATTTTGAATCATCCCGATATCATTACCGTCCTGCCCCGACCTTAAGACAACCTCTCTAAATTCCGAATGAATCTGATGCGCATCGGGATCTTGACTTAATAATTTTTCACCCGCATAAAGGCATAACGTCAAATCATCATAGTCAGTTCTGGCATTCATCCACCCCAAAGGTTGCGCAAAACAAGGATGGATAAAGTCAATCGGGTCGTGGTTTTGCCCGATTTTGATGACTATGCCATGATTTTTTAAAAACAAAAGATCATAACCCCTTCCTGACAAAAAATCACTTTCATTATGGGGTAACCCTATATCGGTGAGCATTGTTTTGATCACTTGCTGCTGTTCCAGCTCACAAAAATTAAGTTGGCTGGTTTTGTAACTACCTGACTTATGATCCGTGTGGCAAAACGCATACTCAACGGGCGTATCGTAGCTCTCCCAAATGGAATGCTGTGACACATCATATGGAGGAATATCCGCTGGATCTATCGTCAGTAAGCTTTGCTCAGTACTCATGAGGAAAGCTTTTACATGAAAATACAATATTATGTCAATAAAATTGTGCTATTTATTATCTTCCGCTACGCGGGTCATGAAATCAGTCTGATTATCCTGTGCCAGATAGTCAATATTTTGGGCAATAACATCAAGCCAGCGCGGTAGAGCTTGCTTTTCCGCCTTGGTAAAGTCACTGAGCACATAGCCGCTAACCCGGTTTTTATCACCCGGATGATCAATTCCCATCCGCACACGCCAGTAATTTTTATCTCCCAAATGCTTATCAATGGATTTAAGGCCGTTATGCCCGCCGGCTCCGCCGCCCTGTTTGACTTTCAACTTACCAAAAGGCAAATCCAGCTCATCATGAAAAACAATAATGCGCTCCGGCGGGATTTTATAAAATTTCGCACATTTGGAAACGCTGACCCCAGAGTCATTCATATAAGTTTGGGGTTTTAGCAATATAGCTTTTTCACCCGCGATTTTTCCTTCGGACAACTCTCCTTGAAACTTTGATCGGAAAGGTGGAAATATCTGCGCGCGCGCAAGCTCGTCTATCACCATAAAGCCAATATTATGGCGGTGGCTCGCATATTTATCACCGGGATTTCCCAGCCCCACAAATAGCCACATATCACTTGCCTGTTTTTCTCGTTTGAATAAATCAAAAATCATAACCGGGACCTATAATAAGTCAGATCATTAAAACCACAACAAAAAAGGGCGCCATTCACAAGCGCCCTTCCTGTATAATTCTTTAAGGATGAAGCTCTTACTCCTTGCCTTCCTCGGCGGCTTTTTCTTCACCACCCTCGGCTGAGCTTTCCGCTCCTTCTTCACCTTCGGCACCTTCTTCTCCCTCAGCACCCTCTTCTTCAGCTGTCGGCTCTTCAAGCTTACGGGGTGCTGCAATAGAAGCCAGTGTAAAGTCACGGTCCTGAATAGCAGGTTGTGAGCCTTCCGGCATCACTGCGTCACTAATTTTGATTGAATCGCCAATTTCAAACTCTGTCAGGTCCACTTCAATTTCATCCGGAATATTCGTTGCCTTACACATCAGATCAACATCGTAACGGATTACGTTTAGAATACCTTTTTCCTTAAGCCCTGCGCATTTATCCTGATTGATAAAGTTCACAGGAACGGCCACGGTGATCTTGGTTTTTTCATTCACCCGCAGGAAGTCAACATGAAGCACATTATCTGTCACAGGGTGAAGCTGAACATCACGGGCAAGCACGAGCGCTTTTTCCCCTTCCACATCCAGCTCACACAATGTCGTAAACATGTGTGCCTTATGATATTCAAGCGTCACTTCCTTTGTCGGCAGCGACACTGTGACGGGTTCTTTATTATCTCCATAAATCACCGCCGGTGTTTTATGTTCACGACGAAGTGCCCGAGCGACCCCCTTACCGGCGCGTTCACGCTTCGTCGCAGCTAGTTTATATTGTTTAGCCATTTTGTGTTTCCTTATATAAAAGTTTTAATTGAGCCTGGCCTCCAGGGGTGCCAATAGCCCGTATCAGCTGCGCAATAAAGCGGATTTTTCAGCAAAATTCAAGGAAATAGTTTAGTTGAACTGTTTTGGTTGATATAAATATGTCGATATCCTTTAAAATAAGCGAGAAAAATCATGCATTTGCCCTCTAATTTACAAGACAAAACCGCTCTCATTACCGGCTCTACTTCTGGTATCGGGCTTGGAATCGCCCAGAATTTCGCAGATCAAGGCATTAATATTGTCCTGAACGGCTTTGGTGACGCCGCCCAAATTGAACAAGAGCGCCAAACCCTTGAAAGTAAAGGCATTAAAGCGATTTATTCCCCCGCCGATATGTCCAAACCAGATGAGATCACAGATATGGTGAATATGGCGCATGAGGAACTAGGGAATATTGATATTATCGTCAATAATGCCGGTATCCAGCATGTAAGCCCGGTGGAGGAATTCGACCCTGCCAAATGGAATGACATCATTGCCATTAACATGAATGCCGCTTTTCATACAGTGCGCGCCGCCCTGCCTGCGATGAAAAAGCAAGGTTGGGGCCGGATTATCAATATCGCTTCTGCTCACGGCCTTGTTGCCTCCCCTTTTAAAAGCGCCTATGTCACGGCAAAGCACGGTATTATGGGTTTTACCAAGACGCTGGCCCTTGAAATTGCGCAAGAAGGCATCACCTGTAATGCGATTTGCCCCGGATATGTGCGCACCCCGCTAGTGGAAAACCAAATCGCAGATACGGCGCGCTCACGTGGAATTTCGGAAGAAGAAGTCATCAATGACGTGATGCTCAAGGCGCAATGGACCAAAAAATTTGTGACCATTGATCAAGTCGCCGGAACCGCACTCTTTTTATGTTCAGATGCAGCAGAAAATATCACCGGCACCCATATTTCCGTCGACGGTGGCTGGACCGCAGCATGAAAGAGATTGAAATTATGAAAATTTTAAACTTGGCATATGTTATAGCAAACAATACCAATATGGTAACTAATACAACCTAATTGAAAAAGGATACCTAGATATGAAAGCACTACGCATTGAATGGGGCGAAAATGAAGCCGGATGGGGCTTTAGACCGGATGGATACTCACTTCATACATCTGAAAAGGCCGCAGCAACCTATTTGGCAGACATTTATAATAATCTACCTGCAGAAGTTCCTGACGAGTATGATTACCCAAGTAACGGCTGGCGCGAACCAGCAATAGCCTACCCTGTAGAAATCGCCGATGGCTCGGAATTAGCAAAAGAGCTCACCAAAGAAGGTAACCTTCGCGTTTTTAGAAGTTTTGATGGTGTCAATGGAGAGCGCTACCGGAAAACAAGTAATCTAGAAGTCAACAGCACCCCCGTAACAATAAGCTACGGTGAAACACCTTTTTCCGAAGATGAAAAAGCCGACATTGAAAAGACGAAGGCTACCCTTGAGCGAGCAGTTGCAAAACTTCAACACTCGTAACAGCAGGAAAGTTACCTAAACAAAGCAGAGATTGAGCGCTCTTCATAGATGCTCTCAATCTCCTGCACTTCAATTTACGGGGCAACACCATCCCTATTCCCTGGAAAGTTCTGCCGAACAACATCGTTGGCCGGTTTATTCTCTTGAACAAGCGCCACATCCAGCACATCATCAATCGTCTCTGCCAACACAATTTCATTGAAACGGTCCTTTAGATGGGATGGTACTTCCTCTTCCAGATCTTTTT
Source organism: Alphaproteobacteria bacterium (assembly GCA_022763065.1). Taxonomy (GTDB): domain Bacteria; phylum Pseudomonadota; class Alphaproteobacteria; order Micavibrionales; family Micavibrionaceae. The sequence goes on along the minus strand of JALEGH010000041.1, from coordinate 2,414 downwards.
CATTACCCTTGGGGATAATAACCGTTTTGGCGCCATCATTGGCCGCAGCCTGTAATTTATAGGCCAACCCACCAATGGCTCTTACCTCTCCCATCGACGTCACCTCTCCGGTCATGGCAACACCGCCACGGACGGGCAAGCCCGTTATTTTCGACGCGATCGCCGTGGTCAAAACAATACCGGCAGAAGGGCCATCCTTTGGAACAGCACCACCAGGGAAATGTACACTCAACGGACCGATATCTTCTTTCTTAAGGCCGGGTTTCAACTTATCCGCCTTTTTCATTGCAAGATTAAAAGCAACCTGAACAGATTCCTTCATCACTTTTCCAATGTTACCCGTCGCACTAATACCGCGTGATTGTGACGTATTATAATTTTCTCCCACTTCTACGGGAAGAACCTTACCACCTACAGCCGTCCACGCCAGACCGTGACCAATCCCCACCTGATTTTCCCGAGATACGGTGCTAGAGCTGCCCAAAGGTTTCCCTAGATATTCTGTCAGGTTGTCTTTAGTGAAGTGAACGGATGATGCTTCACCCGCCAAAACTTCCCGCAATGCTTTTTGACAAAGAGTTTTCAATTTTCTTTTAAGCTGCCGCGCTCCGGCTTCACGCGTATAGCCTTCTATAACATCTAACAAAGCGTCATCAGAAATAGAAATTTCCTCCGGCTTTATGCCTGTTTCTTCTATCACATCCGGCAAAAGGTAACGTTTGGCAATTTCCATCTTGTCTTCCGTCAGATAGCCGGAAAATTCAACCACCTCTACCCGGTCACGCAACGCTGGCGGAATTTCGCTAAGATTATTGGCTGTTACCACAAACATCGTTCGGGATAAATCAACTGGCACATCAAAATAACGATCACCAAATGAATCATTTTGTTCAGGGTCCAAAACCTCCAACAAGGCGGAATCAATCGCACCATAGGACCCGCCCTGCGCACGCCCCAACTTATCAATCTCATCAATAATAAAAAGCGGATTACTTGATTTTGCCTTTGCCATTGACGATGTAATCTGCCCCGGCATGGACCCTACATAGGTACGGCGGTGCCCCCGGATATTCGTTTCATCCGTCATTCCGCCTACGGATAACCTGACTGACTTACGTCCTGTAGCCCTAGCAACGGATTTGGCCAATGAGGTTTTCCCCGTCCCTGGCGGTCCGACAAAACATATGATCGGCGCTTTTGCTTCCCCCACACGTGCCTGCGATACCAAGCTATCAAGAATTTCTTCCTTCGCCTTTTTAAGACCGTAATGATCCTCATCAAGTATTTTCTTAGCACTTGCGATATCACTATTCAGATCAGTATATATCCCCCAAGGGTAATCCAGAAGATGTCCCAGATAATCTCTGATTTTCTCCGCATCAGCACTTTGTGGATTCATGCCTGTCAGCTTTTTGAACTCTTTTTCAACCTTTTCTCGCGCTTCAGGAGAGAATTTTGTCTCCTTTATTTTCTCTTCCATTTCACGCAATTCTTCAACAAAAGGGTTGTCTTGCTGACCCGTCATTTGCGCGTTTTGGGCATTCATCGGCGCCAAAGGATCAAAAGAGTTCGAGTTCGAAAGCTGATCCCTCTCCTGCGAAATAAGCCTCAACTCATCCTGCATAACCCTTTTTAAAGCATTTAACTGATCTGCAAGAGGCTTTCCCTTAAGAGCGCGTTGTAAACTGGGCGCCGCTATGTGGGGACGCAATTGCAAAAACGGCAATGAGAGATAGCGCATAACAAAACTCTTTGCCATACCAAGTGAGATTTCGTCACCATCATTCGGTAAAGATATAATCTCAGAATCAATGGCTGCAACAACATCACGTAAATCATACTGAACAACTGCACGCCGCGCTTTCACAAGATCCTGCAAAATTGTAGCGACCTCACTCTGAACAGCCAGACATTTCGCCACCTCTTCGACAATATCTTTAGATAATTTCTTCAATAACTGATTGTTGTGATTAGCCTCGGACATGATCCACCACCCCTTCGATTTATTTTTTGTAGCTATGTCATCAAGACTTAAAGCAAAGGGGGAAATATGTCAATGCATTTTTGGTTTTGCACCTATTTAAACAAAGCAGAGATTGAGCGCTCTTCATAGATGCGCTTGATTGCCTCGCCGATGAGCGGGGCGACGGTGAGCTGTTCAATACTGTCTGACACACGCACCGCTTCTGTCGCGCAGATACTGTCCGTAATGACCAGTTTTTCAAGTGGAGAGGCCGATACGCGCGCGACCGCGCCGCCCGATAAAACCCCATGCGCCACATAGGCATAAACGGCTTCCGCGCCCTTAGATTTCAGAGCCACTGCCGCGTTACAAAGCGTCCCAGCAGAATCGGCAATGTCATCCACCAACACACAGACCTTCCCGTCCACATCCCCGATGACATTCATTACCT
>JALEGH010000040.1 GCA_022763065.1 Alphaproteobacteria bacterium | reverse complement strand
GCTGAAACTGCTTTCCTGTCCAATTGTCGAAGTTCATTTATCCGATCCGAAAACCCGCGAAAAATTCCGGCATCATTCCTATATTACCCCCCTCGCCGCAGAAGTGATCAGTGAACAAGGCGCTGCCGGATACATACAAGCCATTGAAAAAATTAAAGAATATATAAAAATTTCTAATTAATATTCTGGATAATAAAGCGAAGTTTCTTTGACTTTCCCGCCCTTTTTCTTTAGTAAGGATGCTTGGAATAAAAATTAACAAGAGTGAGGGGTCATTTCTTCCATGAAAATTGATTCAAAAGCGATTAAACAACTGGCTAAAATCCTTGATGAGACCGGTTTGAACGAAATTGAAGTTGCCGAAGGGGAACAAATGATCCGCGTCAATAAGGGCGTCATGATGGCCGGTGGTGCCGTAGGTGTGCAAGCACAAGGTGCTCCAGTTAGTATGCCATCTGATCCTACCGTACCGCAAGAAGCCAACACCAATAAGCCTGCCGATACAGTGAGTTCTGACCATCCGGGTGCCGTCACCTCTCCCATGGTGGGAACGGCCTATAACGCACCAGAACCCAGCGCGCCTCCCTTCGTTAAAAAAGGCGACAGCGTGAATGAAGGTGATACACTCCTTATCATTGAGGCCATGAAGGTCATGAACCAAATCAAAGCCCATAAAAGCGGGACCGTCACGCAAGTCTTATTCGAAAATGAGCAACCTGTCGAATTTGGTGACGTTTTACTGGTAATTGAATAACCCCTCTTTCCTTACTTAAATAACTGGGATCCGGTATGTTTAAAAAGATACTCATTGCTAATAGAGGAGAAATCGCGCTACGTGTTATTCGCGCCTGCCGGGAGATGGGCATTGAAAGCGTCGCCGTTCACTCAACCGCAGATGCCAGCTCAATGGCTGTGCGCTTGGCCGACGAATCTGTATGCATTGGCCCACCCGCAGCCAAAGACAGCTATTTGAACATTCATTCGATTTTAGCCGCCGCAACTTTAACGGGCGCAGACGCGATCCATCCCGGATATGGTTTCTTATCCGAAAATGTTCAATTTGCCCGCATGATTGAAGAACACGGTTTTACCTTCATCGGCCCCAAGCCTGAACATATCGAAAAAATGGGTGATAAAGTCACCGCAAAGCAAACTGTGAAAGAGCTGGGCCTGCCCGTTGTTCCCGGATCAGATGGAGCCGTAGAAAGCGTTGAAGATGGCCTAGCCTTTTGTAAAGAAGCCGGCTTTCCTATTCTGATCAAGGCCGCTTCGGGTGGTGGTGGAAAAGGGATGCAAGTCGTACACAAGGAAGAAGACTTTGCCGAGGCTTTTTCAACTGCCCGCCGTGAGGCCGCCGCCAATTTTGGTGATGATACGGTTTATATTGAAAAATTCCTCGAAAAGCCGCGCCATATCGAAATTCAGATTTTTGGCGACAAGCACGGCAATGGTATTCATTTGGGAGAGCGTGATTGTTCTATCCAGCGCCGCCATCAAAAGCTTGTTGAGGAAGCTCCTTCTCCGGCTCTACCTGAAGAAGAACGTAATAAAATTGGAACACTCGCCGCTGATGTGATCCGCAAAATGGGCTATATCGGTGCAGGCACCATTGAATTCTTGTACGAAGACGGTGAATTTTATTTCATGGAAATGAATACACGGATTCAGGTAGAGCACCCTGTCACCGAAATGATTACCGGTGTTGACCTGATCGCCGAACAAATCCGCGTTGCCGCCGGTGAGAAGCTCTCTTTAAATAAAGAAAATATCCGTCTGCGTGGCCATGCGATTGAAGTGCGCATCAATGCCGAAGACCCGGAAACTTTTATTCCATCGCCTGGAAAAATACACCAATTCCACGCACCAGGAGGCTTGGGCGTGCGTTTTGATAGCGCCATTTATGGAGGTTATTCCATTCCGCCATATTACGATTCTATGGTCGGGAAGCTTATAGTTCACGGCCGCAACCGCGAAGAAGCCATCCGCCGCCTCCACCGCGCTATTGTTGAAACCGTTGTTGACGGCGTGAAAACAACGCTTCCTCTCCATCAATGGATTATTTCTCAGGACGCCTTTATCACAGGTGAATATAATATTCACTGGCTGGAGAAAAAACTGGCGGAAAAGAACGCCGCAAAAGATAAAAATGCAGCCTAAATCATCTTTAGGACGCGCCGTTTTTAACACCTCTAATTTAAGCGGTCTGGCCGCTATTTTCCTGTCCTATTCTTTAGGGTCCCTGATCGGGACATTTATATTTGCACTGGCCGTCATTGTGGGCACCGTGAACAAATACCGCTCCTTACAAGACCTCCATGCGCCGAGAAATATATTCGAACGTATTTTAAACTCTCCCGCCCTCACCGCCCAGATTTTGATGGTAGGAGCTGGTATAAATTTTTTAAATGGCCTGTATGACTGTTTTACATCTCCTCAAGAAACCATTGCCTACCACCTTGCCATCACAGGTGCTTGGTTTTTCGGTTTTTTAGGAGACGATGCCATCCGCCGCAACGATAACACCAACTTCACAAAAGGTACAAAAGCCAAAGAACAAAGCCTTCTAGTCAAAACATTTATTTTTGTAACACGAAATCCGACTTTCTATTTTTTAATTACAAACATGCTCTTTGCCATCGCTATTCTTCTGCAATTGGACAAAGAACATGACATGCATACACTCATAATTTCATCGAGCTTTATTACAATTATAGTCTCTATTTTGGGCGTTATATATGGAATCTATCGCGGCTTCTTAATGGCCAAAGAAAAAATTAGTCCCGAGCAGGCAAATGATGGTGTTGTGAATTACGCCACCGTCATTGCCAACTTGACAATTTCCGTTCAAGTGGGATTACAAGGCTTCATATGGGTTGCCCTATCGCAAATCATTTACGCGATTTCAAATATTATTGCCATCTACGAAACACGCAGCGCACTGGCCAAAGAAAAACATTTCTAAAATTCGTTTCGTGATAAAATAACTTCTATGTTCACTGAAATCTCACCGGAATTATTTCTGCACGCCTATGCCCAAGGTATGTTTCCTATGGCCGAGAGTGCCGATGACCTTGATTACAATTTCTACAAACCCAAAATGCGGGGACAACTTTCCGTTGAAAAAATTCATATCCCCAAACGCCTTTTGCGCACTCTTAAAACATTCCCCTATGAGATCAAAATTAATATCTCCTTTGCGGACGTGATTAATTCTTGTGCCAAACTCACAGATACGCGGCAAGAAACATGGATTAACAAACCCATACGAGATACCTTCATTCAACTTCATGAAATGGGATATGCGCACTCGGTCGAGTGTTGGGAAAATAAAACTCTTGTGGGTGGTCTTTATGGCCTTGCTTTAGGGAGTATATTTTGCGGAGAGAGCATGTTTTCTAGCGCCCGCGATGCCAGTAAGATCGCCCTCATCCATCTTTGCGCACGTTTGTGGAAGGGCGGGTTTAACGTGCTCGATACACAATTCACGAATTCACATCTGGAACAATTCGGCATCTATGAAATATCAGATAAGGAGTATGATAAATTGCTCCACGGAAATATAGACAAACAAACGGACTTCTTATTGGCGGGGACGGACGAAAAAGAATTATTGGAAGAATATCTAGTTCATCACTCTTCATCATGAATGGCGCGCTCTAAAACCTCCTCCACCTTTTCTTCATCTTGCGAAACCTCTTCAGGTTCTTCAAGTTCTTCCTGATTCACAATAACCTTTTTATCAATTTTTGCTTTTTGCGCTTTGCCTGAAGATTTTTTACTCAAACAGTCCAATACCCAAACATCATAGACGGCGTGATCCATCGCCGATAGCGCTGGAGAAGAGGCAAACATCCATCCGGAAAAAATCCATTCCGACTTTGTTGCATTAATCGGAACTTCCCATACCTGAAGAAAGGCCGCACTTTCCGGTTTGTCGAGAGGCCCCGGTTCCCGGCAGGCTTGCGCCTTGATAAACAAAGAGCCGTATTGAATCGTCTCACCGACCTTCGCCGTCAGCGTTTCAGTGCGCGCCGTTGATTTATCAAGAGCTTGAATTTTAACAACAGGATAATCCTGCATTGTCGTTTGCGCGAATACCGGCATTGCAGAAAAAACAAGCAGCAAATAAAGGCAAATGAAACGCATAAAAACGGTTTATTCTTTATCTTTACTGTCTTGCAAACTGAAAATAAATTGTCCCAAGAGCTGTTCCAGATTTTGCGGCGCTTGCGTATATTCGATCAAGCCGCCATCTTCAATCATATCTTCTGCAGCTCCCGGCTCCAATTGGAGATATAACCCGCCCATGAGGCTCTCACTACTGATAAAGGCCGCCGTATCTTCAGGCAGCTTATATGC
>JALEGH010000039.1 GCA_022763065.1 Alphaproteobacteria bacterium | reverse complement strand
CGTTAAGAAGGCAGTAAAGAAGAAGCCTGTTAAAAAGACCGTAAAGAAGAAAAAGGTCGTTAAGAAGGCAGTAAAGAAGAAGCCTGTTAAAAAGACCGTCAAGAAAAAGAAGGTCGTTAAGAAGGCGGTAAAGAAGAAGCCTGTTAAAAAGACCGTCAAGAAAAAGAAGGTCGTTAAGAAGGCGGTAAAGAAGAAAAAAGTGGTCAGAAAGAAGAAGAAATAAAATCTGAACTTTTACCGTAATAATTTTATAGATCACCCGCTTCTACTAAAAGGCGGGTGATTTTTTGTATGTTGATGAGGCTCAAGACCTTGGACAAATGGAGGGGTTTGTGGTCTTATATGACCTGCTGATTAGGCAAGGATGATGAAAGTGCCATTTTTTTCCAAATTTCAAATCTCTAAATTTAAGGATTGGGTCTTTCAATTAGCCAGTTTTAAATTCTGGTTAAGACCTTTTGCGGGGGCTAGACAAAAAATTTTGAAGCTGCCTTCTCCGGCACGCGGTAAAAATGCAGAATGTTCAAAGCAAAATCAAAACCACGATTGTCCGAATTATACAGATTTGAAAATGATTTTCCGCGATATTGGCCGGATGAACGCCATTATTGAAGCATTGGGACGCGATTTTTTAACGGCCATGCCGGATGGTGCTTATAAAAGCCGTCTGGGACAAATGGCTTTCTTGTCACGGCGCCGTCATGAGGATCTGGCCGATCAAAAAGTAGCTGATAAAATTGAACAGGCAAAAACCCACCAAAAGAAATGTCCGGATCAGTGGGATGAATGGGATAAGGCCAACCTGTTTGAAATGGAAAGTATGTACCGGCATCATTGCCGGGTTTCTTCCGAACTCATGGAAAAGCGTGCGCGGTTGTCCTATGAAGGGCGGCGACGTCACCGCGAAGTCCTCAAAAATAATGATTGGCAGGCCGCGCAAGGATTTTTGCAGGAAATGATTGACCTGCAACGTGAGGTTGCCGAGTCCAAATGTCTTCTTGATAATCAACATGATAATGAAGCGCCTTATCAAGCATTGATGCGGGAATATATTCCCGGAGCACGCATTTCCGAAATTGACGGGTTGTTCACTCGCCTGGATAGTAAAATAAAAGCTTTGCTACCGGAAGTGATGGAACGTCAATCGAAACAGGAAGAACCCGTTCCTCTAAGCGGGCCGTTTCCATCAAAACTACAATTAAGCTTGAACAAGACTCTTTTAGGGCTCATTGGATTTGATTTTAACCGGGGCGGGCTTTATGAGACAGGCCATAATCCGGTAGAGGGCGGGACGCCGGATGATACACGTTTGGTGATTAAAACTTCCGATACGCATAATTTTCTGGACTCGATGAAAAGCGCGCTGCATGAAGGCGGGCACGGAATTTATATCCAAGGGCTTCCCCGTACCCAGTGGCGTTATCAACCGGTCGGGCAGGATTTGGGCGCGGCGGTGCATGAATCACAGGCCCTGATGATTGAAATGATTTTAGGGCGTAAGTTGGAGTTTTTTGAATATCTCTCACCGCGTGTGGAAGGGCTATTCCAAAAATTCGGCGAGCCTGCAATGCAACCGGATAATCTTTACCGGCTCAAAACATGGGTGAAGGCAACACCGGACCGAAAAACGGCGGATGAGGTCACCTATTTTTCTCATATCTATATGCGCATGCAATTGGAACGGGACTTGATCAGTGGAAAATTGAAGGTCAGAGACTTGCCGGATGCGTGGAATGCCAAGATGAAAGAAGAACTCGGTGTCGAGCCACAAAGCCATGCAGAAGGGTGCTTGCAGGATGTTCATTGGTTTGTCGGAAAATTTGGCTATTTTCCTTCTTATACGCTGGGCCATATGATGGCTGCGCAATTTCACGAATCAATGAAACGTGATATTCAAAATATTCCGGATTTGCTGCGGGAGGGGAATTTCGCCCCTGTTTGTGCGTGGCTTGGCACAAAAATCCATGCTTTTGGCCGTTTATATAGGAGTGATGAACTGGTTGAAAAGGTAACCGGAAATCCGCTAAATATAAATGCATTAACGCAGCATTTTGAAAACCGCTATGTTGCGGCTGCGGCGTAAGATTTGAAAGAAGCATTAAAGATATAAAGGCAAATCAATGATTACCTATTTATCGACCAGAGGGGGCGAACAATCCAAAACATTTATTGATGTTTTGCTTGGGGGGCTGGCTTCTGATGGGGGGTTATATATTCCAAATAGCTGGCCCGAATTGAGCGGCCACGAATTGAAGGCGTTAAACGGCGCACCTTATGCCGATTTGGCGCGGCATGTGATGGCCCCTTTTGTAGGTGAAGATATTTCACCTGCTGCTTTCCGCCAAATTTTGCAAGACGTTTATAGCCGTTCCCATTTTAATCATGCCTGTATGGCGCCTCTGGTTCAGGTCGGGCCCAATGCGTGGATTATGGAATTATTTCATGGGCCGACGCTGGCCTTTAAAGATTATGCGCTTCAGCTTTTAGGCAGGTTGTTTGATCATGTTTTGGGGGAGCGGGGGGAACGTGCCACAATCGTTGGGGCGACCTCCGGTGATACCGGCTCTGCCGCGATTGAGGCCTGTAAGGGTTGTGCAAATATTGATATTTTTATTCTGCACCCTAAGGGGCGCACATCTGAGGTGCAGCGCCGCCAAATGACAACGGTGGAAGCGGATAATGTGCATAATATCGCGCTGGAAGGCACATTTGATGATTGCCAGAATATCGTGAAGGCTTTGTTTAACGATAAGCGCTTTCGTGAAGAGACGAATTTATCTGCCGTGAATTCGATTAACTGGGCGCGGATTATGGCGCAAATCGTTTATTATGTGAGTGCCTCTTTGGCCCTTGGCGGTGGGGAACGCGCTGTGTCATTCGCCGTGCCGACCGGTAATTTTGGCAATGTCTATGCGGCTTATTGCGCGCATAAAATGGGTATTCCAATCAAGCGGCTGATTATCGGGTCAAACCGCAATGATATCCTCACCCGCTTTTTTGAGGGCGGAGAAATGAGATCAAGTTCCGTTGAGCCGTCCCTATCGCCCAGCATGGATATCCAGATTTCCAGCAATTTCGAGCGCTATTTGTGTGACCTTGTCGGGCGCGATACGGCCAGTATTGCCAAGCTCATGAATTCCTTTAAGGAAAAGGGTAGCTTTTCGATTGGTGCGGATTATATGAAAGAGGCCAGAAGCCTTTTCGATGCGAAGAGATGTAGTGACGAGCAAACATTACAAATGATGAGCGCTTGTCACGCCGAAACCGGCTATATGATTGATCCACATACAGCCGTTGGGCTATTTGCCGGTTTGCAAGGCCATGCTGACCCTTCTGTTCCCTTGGTGGCTCTGGCTTGTGCGCATCCGGCAAAGTTTCCGGATGCGGTTGAAAAGGCAACAGGGGTGAAACCCGAATTGCCTGAGCATATGGCGGATTTATTTGAACGTGAAGAATTTGTGAACGATATTCCAAATAATCAAACCAAGGTAGCAGATTTTATCCGCGCCAATATTTCCAAATAAAACAATAGAAAGATTTGAAATGAGTATTCAATCAACAACGCTTGAGAATGGCTTACGCATCGTGACAGATACGGTTCCTACCGTTGAATCGGTGGCCTTGGGGGTTTGGACGGATGTGGGGACCCGGCACGAAGACCTCACCCATAATGGCGTGGCGCATATGGTGGAGCACATGATGTTTAACGGCACGCCGACCAGAAGCGCCAAAGAGATTGTCGAACAGGTTGAGAGTGTCGGTGGACAGATGAATGCCTATACCAGTCGTGAGAATACGGCCTACTATGTTCATCTGCTGAAAGAGCACGTGACCTTGGCTCTTGATGTGATCAGCGATATGATCCAGCGTCCTTTATTTCCGGATGCAGAAATTGAAAAAGAGCGCGGTGTGATTATACAGGAAATCGGCATGACGCTCGATACGCCTGATGATCTGGTTTTTGATCTTTATCAGGAAACGGCCTATCCAGATCAGGCGCTTGGCGCGCCGATATTGGGGACGACGGAAATCATCCAGAATATGAACAAAGAGACATTATTTGACTATGTCGGGCGTTTTTATACGCCCTCGAAGCTTGTCTTATCGGTGGCAGGAAATATTGACCATGATGAGATCGTCAAACAGGCGCAAGAGATGTTTTGTGACTTGCCGGAAGATAAGGCGGATACATTAAAACCTGCAAATTATCATGGCGGTGAAAAAAAGGTGCAAAAGGATCTGGAGCAAAATCACGTGGTTTTGGGGTTTCAGGGGATTTCCAAAACAGACCCTGATTATTACAAGGCAGTTTTGCTTTCCACGATTTTAGGCGGCGGGATGTCATCGCGTTTGTTTCAGGAGGTACGGGAAAAGCATGGGCTTGTTTATTCGGTTTATTCTTCACATGTGGCATATATGGATGACGGGCAGTTTGAAATTTATGCCGGAACGGGGCCGGATAAATTGCCTAAGCTCATTCCAGTGATTTGTGATGAAATTCAAAAAATAATGCAAGAAGATGTCGCGCAACGCGAGTTGGAGCGCGCCAAATCGCAAGTCAAATCGAGCATTCTTATGGGGCGGGAATCGATGTTATCGCGGGCCAACCGGCAGGCAAAATATATGATCAGTTTTAATGAGGAGCTGGATATCGCCGGGATCTTACAAAAAATTGAACAGGTCAATGTGGGAGATATCCAACAAACCGCGCAAAAGGTTTTTAAGAGCAAACCAACTGTGGCGGCTTTAGGACCGGTCGAAGGGTTGGAGCCTTACGGGAAAATTTGTGAGCGGCTAGCGGCTTAATTTTTGTTCTTCGAGTTTTTGACGCCAACGATTTAGCTGCGATATATCAATTCCTAGATTTTCACCGTTGGAAAACTCGTTCCACATGGGCGGTTCATCTTGTTCCAAAGCAGCGTATATCCGGCGCAACTCACCGAATGAGAGAACACTCATGCCGCTTCTTGATTGAGCGGCATGATAAAATTGCCGATTGAGAAGGCCCAAAAGCTCACCGCTTTGCCGTGACTTCTTGTAAGCTCCAAAATCAATAACAGTGCTCATAAGGGCTTCAGACTATAATATCTGCAACATTATGTCAACATTCAAGGGGGTTAATATAACCCACCTGTGCCGGTGAAATTGCCGTTATTTTGTGATGGTGGTACAGGTGCAGTGCGTGGCTCCTCCCAATTTTGAGGAGGAGGAGGGTTTTCTTGGGTTTGACCGGAAAAGTAGGAAAAGGGACTGCGGCCTTGTGGTTGATCTGAAGGTTGCAGAGGGTACACTTCAACCGAGCCGTCATTATAAATCGGGGAGGTCGGATCACCTTCACTATATTCGCCGTACCCAAATTGATTATAGCCGTATGGGTCATCACCGTAAGGATTGATGAGGGTATCATGCCCGATAATTTCGTTGCTCCAACTGGCGCTTCCGGGTTCTGTCCCAGCGACAAAGGCTTCCCAGATCACATTCTGATCACCGGCACTTGCTTTCTTACCGGTTTTAAGATTAATCCGTACATTTTTAAGACCTGATGGCACACGAAATGGCGTTGGCGGTGTGTCCTTTAGGGCTTCTTTTATGAAATCCCCCCAAATCGGTGCGGCGACGGAAGAGCCGGTTTCGCGTTTGCCCATTGATTTAGGATCATCAAAGCCAACAAAAACACCCGCAACAAGGTCAGGAGAAAAGCCGATAAACCATGTATCTTTGGATTCGTTGGTGGTACCGGTCTTACCCGCCAGTGGCCGTCCGATCTCTTTTAAACGTCTTGCGGTTCCGCGCTCAATCACGCCTTCCAAAATAGAAACAATTTGATAAACGGTTTTTTCATCGGCAAGCTGCTCACGTGTATCAGGAATGGCAGGCGTAGACTGTCCGTCCCACCGGATGAGATCACCGCAGTTGGCACAAGGACGCTTATCATAGGAAAAGATAGTTTCCCCCTGACGGTTTTGAATCCGGTCCATGAAGGTGGGATCAATTTTCTTTCCGCCATTAACCAGCATGCCGTAAGCCGCCGTAAGACGCAGTAGCGTGGTTTCTCCAGCCCCGAGGGAGTAAGACAGGAATGACTTCATCTCATCAGCAATGCCAAAACGCGTGGCATATTCGACGATTTTACCCATGCCAAGCCGGTCCGCCAAACGCACCGTCATCAGGTTCCGGGATTTTTCAACACCCATTCGGATTGTGGAAGGGCCATAATATTTGTTGGAATAGTTGGTAGGCCGCCAGAAATCTCCGGGTGCTTGTTCCATCACAAAGGGCGCGTCCAATACCCGCGTGGCAGGCGTATAACCGTTATCAAGGGCGGCCAGATAAACAAAAGGCTTAAAGGCTGAGCCCGGTTGGCGCTTGGCTTGTGTTGCGCGGTTAAAGGAAGAAGCGCTGTAGGTCCACCCCCCTTGCATGGCCAGCACGCGGCCCGTATGGGGATCGAGCGCGATGATCGCGCCTTGAACCTTGGGGACCTGACGCAAAATCCAACTCTCATCGACTTTTTCGACCATGATGACATCACCCTTGCTCACAACTTGTGAGACGCGAATGATTTCCGGCCCGAGCGCATAGCAATCTTGTAAACATTTGCGTGCCCAACGCACACCGTCTAATTTCAATTTTGCTTTATCTTTATTTTTAAACCCAATTTCACTTTCCGCATTTTTAACATCCAAAACGATAGCTAGCTCCCAACCATCCAGCATGCCTTCCTGACGTTGAATATTATTGAGGCCATCACTCCACTGATCGGTGGATTTCAATGTCGCAACAGGCCCCCGGTACCCGTGACGCTTATCATAGGTCATAAGACCATTGCGTAGCGCTTTCGTGGCGATTTCCTGTAATTTGGGGTCAACACTAGAGCGCACAGCCAGACCGCCGCGATAAAGCACATCCTGACCGTAACGTTCCACCAGCTCCCGCCTTATTTCTTCGGCAAAGAATTCCGCGGATACTGAATCGCTTTCAGGGCGTTTATGAGTAGTGAGCGGTTTGGCTTTGGCGATATCGGCCTGACCTTCCGTGATATAGCCATCTTCCACCATACGATCAATGACCCAGTTGCGCCGCGCCACAGCAGCCTCATATTTGCGCACCGGATGGTAGTTATTTGGCGCTTTGGGTAGGGCGGCCAGATAAGCGGCCTCTTCAATGCTCAGCTCTTCAAGGGGCTTGTTAAAGTAGCGTAAAGATGCCGCCGCGACACCGTAGGCACGCTGGCCCAAAAAAATTTCGTTCAAATAAAGCTCAAGCAACTGATCTTTGCTGAGCGCCTCTTCCATGCGCATGGCTAAAATAGCCTCTTTGATTTTGCGGGCATAAGATACTTCATTGGTAAGCAGAAAGTTCTTGGCCACTTGTTGGGTGATGGTGGAGGCCCCGATCAAGCGCCTGCCGGAGCCGGAATTTCTGATATTCGTCACTGCCGCGCGCGCGATTGCTTTCATATCCACCCCTTGATGCTCATAAAAGTTCTGATCTTCGGCGGAGATAAAAGCCTGTTTCAAAATATCAGGCATTTTTTGCACCGGCACAAAGACACGTTTTTCCTGCGCATATTCGGCGAGTAGATTTCCATCCCCCGCATAAAGGCGGGTGATAATGGGAGGTTCATATTGTTTGAGCTGGTTATAGTCGGGCAAATCCTGACTATAATAATGAATAGCAAAGGCCACAGCGGCGATTCCGGCAATTCCACCCAAAAACCCAAGGGATAAAAGCGCCAGCAAAATATTCGAAAGCCATTTCATGTGAACTTAGTTGATAAGCAATTCAAGAAAACAAGTGTGCGACATAGCTATCACTTCTATCCCGTTTTTCTTGCGCGGAAAAGAATAATATATTTTTCAGAATATATTGACATGTCTTTATTCACCAGTTAAACAAGCAATATATTTACAGAACATAAAGGAAGGAGATTTTACTATGACTAAAAGTAATTTTATGAAAATATTTAAGGTTGCTGCTGTTTTTGCTGCCGCTGCTGCCGTTCCTACCGCTGCCGCTGCTATTGTCTTTGGTGCTGATACTGAGACGGCTATTGCTTTGGCCGGTAACATGGGGTTTATGGCGGCTGTTTTTTCTCCTATTTTGGCTGCGCGTGATGGAAAAATGGACCAAATGACAGTTTCAGGTGCTGCAGGCTGGGTAACAGGAATAGCGAGTAGCCTTGCTGTTGCTGCGCTCGCGTTTGGTGTGACCGGGACCAAACAAGGCCATCCACTCGTACCAGCGTTTAAACAAAGCATGTCAATCGAGCGTAATTTAACTCTCTAAACCGTTTTAAACCCGGCGTGCTTGTTAATCGGGCCGGTGCCACGACCGCGAATGAACTGATCCACGTAGTCATTACCTGAATTATCCAGTTCTGCCACAGGTCCGGTCCAGATGATCTTCCCCTCATAAATCATGGCAACATGGTCAGCAATTTTGCGCACACTTGCCATATCATGGGTGATCGTCAGGGCGGTCGCGCCCAAATCTTTCACACAATCGACAATAAGCTCGTTAATTACATCCGCCATAATCGGGTCCAACCCCGTTGTGGGTTCATCAAAGAAAATAATCTCAGGACTTGTTGCAATGGCGCGGGCCAGGCTCACTCTTTTTTGCATACCGCCGGAAAGCTCCGCCGGATAAAGATCAGCCACCGTTTTTGCTGCCAGGCCAACTTGCTCAATCTTTTGCAGGGCAATGGTACGGGCTTGACCCCGCTCCATTTTTTGCCCCTGTATCAGGCCAAAGGCCACATTTTCCCAAATGGGCATGGAATCGAACAAGGCACCACCTTGGAACAGCATGCCGAATTTTTTCATCATCTGATCGCGTTCTTGTGCTCTTAAATCAAGCGTTTCCTGCCCGTCAATTTTAACCGAACCGCTATCAGGATGGATAAGACCCAATATACATTTGAGTGTCACAGACTTGCCTGAGCCGGACCCTCCGATAATTACCATGGATTCGCCCTTATTCACGGTGAGGTCTACCCCATCCAGCACGATTTTTGACCCGAAAGATTTTTTAATGTCGCTGAGTTCAATTTTGGGGGAGGTTGCTTTACTCATGAGAAAAACACCTCGGTCAGGATATAGTTAAACACCAAAATCAGGATGGAGGCGGAAACGACCGCGTAAGTGGTGGCTGTCCCGACACCTTGTGCGCCGCGCCCGGAATTAAATCCGTGATAACAACCCATCGCAGAGACGATAAAGCCAAACACGGCGGCCTTAATAAGGCCGGAGATCACATCCATACGCTCCAAAATATCCCAAGTCTGTTCGATGTAATTACCGGAAGAAAAACCAAGGTTATAGACCCCGACAATATAGCCTCCATAAATACCGATAATATCACCGATAAGCACCAAAAGCGGGAGCATCAAAGTTCCCGCGATCAGCCTTGGTGCAATCAGATATTTAAACGGGTTCACTGACAGCGTGACAAGCGCGTCGATTTGTTCTGTTACCCGCATGGTGCCGATTTCTGCGGCAATGGAGGCTCCAACGCGTCCAGCCACCATGAGGCCTGCTAAAACCGGTGCCAGCTCCCGTGTGACAGATAAGGCGACGACTCCTGCGACCGCGCCCTCGGCATTAAAGCGGGTAAAGCCGGTATAGCTTTGTAGCGCCAGCACCATGCCTGTAAAAAGCGCGGTCATCCCAACAACAGGAAGCGAGTAATAGCCAATATCAATAAATTGCCGCAAGGTGAGGCGGGGGAAAAACGGTGGCATAAAGCAATGAGCTGTTGCCCGTCCGACAAACAGGGACAAGGCCCCGATTGAGCGCAAAAATCCTAGAATAGAATGCCCCACTATCTGGCAAATAAGCCGTGGTAAATTGAGGATTTGTCCTGATTTTAACGGGGTGGAGCTTATATGCGACATAGTCACCATTTTTATCCTGTTTTATAGGGGCAGAAAAGGTAAAAATAGCTTGAAGCACCAAATTTATGTTTACATAAGGTTAAAATTTGGGCTAATAATGGCAGAATGAAAATATACAATTCCATTGATGAGAATGCGGTCCGGAATTATTTGCGCGGTTGCGCGATAATTTTTGCGGTGATGAAGTCGATAGAATTTGCCAATCAAGCGGATGAAAATAGTAGCTTTAGTATGAGGTTATTTAATGGCTCAGATTCTATGAGGCATTATTTTGAACAGTTTGTGCCTGAGCTTTTAACGCATGCTCTCCATCTTGATTCTCGTTATTGGGAAGAAGTAAAAGACAAACCGGACAATTGCCCAGACTGGTTGACAGATGAGAAGTGGAATAGCCCCAACAAAAAATATTATCAGTTCAACCCACCTGTTTTCGCACCGGAGATAGACCGTGACCTCAAATTTATCTTTGAATGGATCTGGAAGAAAATGGAAAGGGAACCGGGCTGGCCCAATGCGCATGATGTTGCTTTTGTGAAAAAATTAGGAGGCTTGGATGATATTTTTTGTCATGCTGATCAGGAAATAACAGCGTGGAATAAAAAAAGATTGAAGGATAAATTTAATTATATCAACCGGCAACAACGCCTTACAGGAACAGTTTCCTATGAGTTGCCGGAGGAGATTCAATTGCCTGAAGGGTATGAGTTTGTTGAGCTAAAGGAAAAAGAAGCTTTTGAATATGAGGCATTGGCGGTTCAGCATTGTTTAGATGAACCACAATATTTTGATAGATCTCAGCTAGGAACGCATCGTTATTTTTCCCTGCGTGATAAAAATGGATCTGCACACGCGACGATAGAAGTAAAATGTTACAGAAGACATGATATGCGACCCTCTTACTCGACTTTGTTACAATGTAAAGGAAAGCAAAACCAGCCGCCGGATGAGAAATATTTCCCGGTATTGCGCAAGTTTTATAAATCTTTGGACCTACAGATCAATAATGGTGCGCATGCAGGCGCTGTAAAATGGCAAGGAGATTATTTTTCCATTCGTCGTATGCCTGATGGTTATGTGGAGGAGAGCGGTAACTTAGATCTTTCCGATATTCGTGGTATTCAACTTCCTAAAGAATTCACGATGTCTAGTGTCGGATGGCTTGTACTGAATATGGAAGATTTTCCAACAATAAAGTCTGTTTTTGAAGGGGGGGATATAAAAGTTCATCTGTTGGACCTGAAAAAGAAAGATAAACATAAGAGACTTTCATCTTTAGAAGGGCCGGCGCATATTAAATATAATGCGCGTACCAGATCCATCCATTTCCGGTGGTACGTAGATGGAAAAGAAATTGACGACCCGCAGGATGACTCATGTTTGGCTGGGGCTTATAAAAAATGGGTGACAGAGCAAGGAGATAGATTAACGCATACGAAAATGTTTAAAAACAATCAGGAAATTACTGTTTCATCCATGCGTCTATAGACGCGTTTATACCTTGTGCCTAAAGAGGTTAGGATTTCATATCCAATGGTGTCCATTGTGTGGGCCAGGTCATCAATGCTTTGATGGTGGCCTAAAATTTCGACTTTATCACCGGTCTGTGGTCTTTGTTCCAAATGTCCGATATCAATTGTGATTAAATCCATCGAAACGCGTCCTAAAACCGGGCAAGCGGTTCCCTCATAATAGACATTTGCCTTGGAGCTTCCCGATCTCAAAAATCCATCTCCATATCCAAGAGCAATCGTCGCGGTTTGTGTATCTTGTTCAAAAATATGGGTGGTGCCGTACCCAACGCTTTGCCCTTTTTTGACATGTCTGGTTTGCAGAACGGGGGCTTCCAATGTGACGACGGGGCGCATAGGGTTGCTTGTCTCAGGTGTTGGGTTGCCACCATAAAGGGCATAGCCCGGGCGAACCATGTCATAGTGGAATGAGCGATCCCTAAAAATACCGGAGGAATTGGCGAGCGATTTATAGGCCCTAGGAAATAGCATCGCGATATTGGCAAATTTATGCGCTTGTTGTTCTGTTAAGGGATGGTCCTTTTCATCCGCGCAGGCAAAATGGCTCATGATAGTTGTGATATTTAAGCCTTCCAGTAATGTAAGGTCATCCAGCAATATATCACTTTCATCTGTGCTCAAACCAAGGCGGTTCATGCCTATATCAAAATGGATAATTGCTTCTAGTTTTTGATTTCGGGTAGAGGCAGAGGCGCGCCATGTTTCAATGTCTCTAAGAGAGTTTAAAATGGGTGTGATATTGTGGTTGAAGTACTCTTTTTCTGCGCCCTTGATGACAGCTCCCAATACGGCCACAGGCGTGTTAGGAATACAAGAGCGCAAAGTTAAGGCCTCATCCAGTGTAGCGACGAAATATTGTGGGCATTCAAATTTCTCAAGTGTTTGCGCCACTTCTTGTACCCCCAACCCATAGGCATTGGTTTTGACGACTCCTGCTACTGCGCAGTTTGCGCCTACTTGTTTTTTTAATAAGAGGTAATTATCGGCGATGGCTCCCAAGTCAATGGCCAGGAACGGTGCATTTAACTCAGTCATAGCGTTTATCAAGATCGGAAAATCTTGTAACACTGGCTTCAAAGTGAAGGGAGACTGTGCCAATGGGGCCGTGTCGTTGCTTGGCCACGATGACATCGGCCACATTGGCACAATCCTGAAGATCTTGCTGCCACTGCGCATATCTGTCATTGAACTTGCTGTCATCTTCGCCGGCTTTGCGTTCAGGTTCCTCGCGGGAGAGGTAATATTCCCGCCGGTAAATAAACATCACCACATCGGAGTCTTGTTCAATGGAGCCTGATTCCCGCAAGTCCGAGAGCATGGGGCGCTTATCTTCGCGCTGCTCTACAGCCCGTGAGAGCTGTGACAGGGCAATGACCGGAATATTGAGCTCCTTGGCAATAGCTTTGAGCCCACGTGTGATTTCAGAGATTTCCAGCACGCGGTTGCCTTCTGATTGGCGCGAGCCGGAGCCCTGCAAAAGCTGAAGATAGTCAATGACGAGCATATCAAGCCCGTGTTGTCGTTTTAAGCGGCGCGCGCGCGTACGTACGGCCCCAATTGTTAGGGCTGGCGTATCATCAATATAAAGGGGGATTTGGCTGAGCTTCTGGCTGGCCTCGACAAATTTGGTGAAGTCATCCTGTTTGATATTGCCTTTACGAATATCATCACCGGAAATGCCTGATTGCTCGGCTAGAATTCTGGAGGCAAGTTGATCGGCGCTCATCTCAAGGGAGAAAAATCCGACAATACCGCCTTGCTCTCCGCCGCTCTCGGCATAGGCTTTGGCGGCGTTATAGGCAACATTGACGGCCAAAGAGGTTTTCCCCATAGAAGGCCGCGCAGCCAAAATAAGCAGGTCGGAATTATGAAGTCCGCCAAGCTTTTGATCGAGATCGCTAAGACCTGTGGTCACGCCTGTCACATGGCCATCGGCCTGATAGGCTTTTTCGGCGATATCAATGGCGGTGAGCACAGAATCGCGCAATGTCTGAAACCCGCCTTGCGCTTGTCCACTTTCAGATAGAGAGAACAGCTTGCTTTCAGCTTGTTCAATAATTTTGCCGGCGTCTTTTTCAATGTCGAAATTAAAGGCCTCGGCATTGGTATCAAGATTGAGGCGGATAATTTCCCGGCGCAAATACCGGTCATAGACCGTTTGGGCGTAGTCATTGATATTGTTGAGAAGTGGGACTTCTTGCGCCAGCTCGGCCAGATATTGCGATCCGCCAACAGATTCCAATCCTTCATCTTTTTCGAAGTAATCCTTAAGGGTGGTATGGTTGGCTTCCAACCCGCGTTCCACCATTTTCTCAATACAGCCAAAAATATTCTGGTGCGACGGGTGCGAGAAATGATGCGGGCGCAAATAATCATTCACCCGTTCCAGATGCGCATTATCAATCAACAACATGCCCAGCAAGCCTTGTTCTGCCTCGAAATTATGAGGCATTTCGTGATAGGTTGGCATTTCAATTTGAGTTTCACTCTGCGGTCCGCCTTGGGTTTTGTTGGCGGCAGGATCAGTCGTCGGAAATGAGGCAATATCTGAAGTCATCCCGTCTTTATGGCACAGCCAAAAACGAAAAAAAATATTTCTGTCTTCAGGGGGTGTGAATTACGGGGAGAACTTCAAAAGAAAACGGGCCTTGTGAGAAGGCCCGTTTAAAAACTCATAATTATACTTGAAAAAAGATTAAGCGTCTTTGGCTTCTTCTTTATCTTCTGCAGAAGTCTCAATAACCTCTTCGCTTATTTCAGCGGCTGTTTCTTCTTCAGTCTCAGCTTCGATTTCAGCTTTCGCGGCTTTTTTCTCTGCTCTGGCTTCGGATTTGGCAGCAGATTTTTCAGCTTCCTCAGCTTCCTTTTCTGCACGCGCGGCCTCGGCTTCTTTTTCCGCCTCAAGCGCGTCCTTTTCCATGAGGGCCTCTTTGGCTTTCTCAGCAGCCTCAGCCTTTTCAGCCTTCTCTTCTTCCTCACGGTCTGCAATCAGGGCCTTACCGGTTTTTTCTTGAACTTTGGCTTCGTCTTCCGTACGGGCGATATTCACTGTGACTTCGACTTTCACTTCAGGGTGAAGTTTCAGTGTCACAGGGAAAAGACCGATCTCTTTAAAGTTCTGGTTCAGATCAACCATGTTGCGCTCAATCTTTTCTTTGGCCGTTTCGTTAATTGTATCGGCAATATCGCGCGCGGTGACAGAACCATAGAGCTGTCCGTTTTCACCGGCCTGACGGATCAGGATAACTTTCATCCCGTCAAAACCTTTCGCTTTCTTCTCGGCGGCCTTTTTCTTTTCATCATTCGCTTTTTCAAGAGCGGCTTTTTGTGTTTCGAAATAGGCGATATTGGCCTGCGTTGCACGTAGAGCTTTGCTCTGTGGTAACAAATAGTTGCGGGCATAGCCGGGTTTGACATCAACGACGTCACCCATAGCGCCCAGTTTTTCAATGCGTTCCAGCAAAATAACTTGTGTTGGCATTTTCTCGTTTCCTTTTTACTTTAGGTAATTATTTCTTATTCAAGCTGACTTTAAGAACGGTTTTGAGGACGTCCGCCATCAGACTCATTGTTCAGGTAAGGCAATAGCGCCATATAACGCGCACGCTTGATCGCCTTGGCCAGTTCACGTTGCTTCTTGTGAGACACATTTGTGATCCGGCTGGGCACCATCTTGCCGCGCTCGGAAATATAACGGCCTAATGTTGAAACATCTTTCCAGTCAATTGCCGGTGCTTCTGACCCTGTAAAGGGGCAGGTTTTCTTCCGGCGGAAAAATGGTTTTGATTTTGTTGGGGCATCACTCACACTCATTACGCAGCCTCCTTCTTCTTATAATTCGATTTCTTATCATCAGCACCAGACTTGTCCATCATAATGGACGGTCCCTTGGAAAGCTCATCTTCGCGGATGGTCATGTATCTTAAGATATTTTCATCCAAGCGCATGGTGCGTTCCATCTCATGAATGGCTTCGGCAGGAGTGTCACTCTCGATCAAGACATAGTGCCCCCGGCGGTTTTTGTTGATTTTGTAAGCCAGATTTCTCAATCCCCAATTTTCAGTTTTGTGGATCTTGCCTTTGGCATCTGTAATGATTTTTGTGAATTTATCGCTTAAGGTCTTTACCTGTGCATCGGTAAGGTCCTGACGCGCGATAAACACGGTCTCGTAATAAGGCATCTCTATTCTCCTCTCGGTTTGTTATATCCGGACCATTCCGGATATGAGCAGCCAGTGCTCAAGCCTTTAATCGTCACTGGCGAGGTTGCTTTAAGCGGCTGTTATAGGGGGGGATAGCAGGAAAATCAAGGAAAATATGCGCCCGACCCCAGTTTTATAGCAATAGCTGGCAATAAAAACTGATTTTTCCGGTAAATTCGCGTATATAGTTACCTTCAATGATGAAAGAGGTAATGAATGAGCTCTAAGGGTAACGGGAGAGATGATCAGCCGGATTCTCACGATGGAGCGGACGGGAAAGTTGTGAAGCTTGAGCTTCACAAGGACAAAGATTCGCCGCCCCGCCGGACAAGTTGGAAAAAACCGGCTGTGGCGAGTGATGTGCAGGGGGAAGAAAAAAACAAAGAACCACTTATTAATTTACCGCCAGTGACAAAATACATGCTGGGGCTTTTTATCTTCATCCATTTAGTTGTCGTATTTGGGCTAAACGCGGAGATGACGCACAAAGTTTATGTCTCTTTAGGCTTTATTCCGGGACGCTTTACCGGAACCGCCTTGTTTGAACCATTAATGTTTATCACGCCTGTAACACATGTTCTTTTGCATGGCAGTTGGCTGCATCTGGGAATGAATTGTGTGATGTTGCTGGCTTTTGGCAGCGGTATCGAGCGCTGGATCGGCGGACGTAAAATGGTTATCGTTTTTATAATCAGCGCCCTTTTTGGCGTGGTCGTTCATTTTGCCCTGAATGCAACGTCAATCCATCCGGTGATAGGGGCCTCCGGCGGTTTAAGCGGTCTATTTGCCTGCGCGTTGGTGATGATCAATCGCTTAAACCCGGGAGGTACTGGCAAATATGGCATGTGGCCTTTCATTATATTGTGGATCGGTATCTCGGTTATTATGGGCTTTATTGGCGCGCCGGATGGCTCGATGATTGCGTGGGCAGCCCATGTGGGCGGTTTCTTGGGCGGGTTTGTTGCCCTCAAATTATTACGGATTTAGGCTTTATGCCGCCGGTTCGAAAAACAGGGTAGGCATGGCTGTTTGCAGGCGATTGGCATTGGCAGCTGTTCCTGTGCCGGTACGTGGTATTCCCCAAATAATGGTATTAAAGCCATCATGCGGCTTTGCAAGCGGCGCCCATTCCTGATAGATCAGACCGGTTTCCTGACAGGTCCAAACTTTATCAGGCAGGGCCTCTCCGGCTTGCGCCATGATGTCTTGCAGACCGTGATCATTGAGACTGGAGTTTTGCTCTATAATGGCCAAAAGCCTGAAAAGACGCGCTCTTGGTGGCTCTAGCTTTTGCGCGGTTTTTAAAAATTCCCGCGCAGGATGCCAAAGCCCCAATTCAATCGCTTTTTCAGCGCAGGCTACATAACTTTCGACACTGTCTTCATTGAGTGTGATGAGTGTTCTCATCCACTTCGTCATTTTTTCTTCTCTGTTCTTAAGGCTGCCCTTATTTGGCTGGGGACCCAGTTTTTGCCAGTAAGCAGCCAGTTCAGGATGAGGGTTTAAGCCCCACGTTTTTTTGATAAGCCGAACGGCTTTTTTCTTTTGATCTTGATTCAGGTAGGAGCGGCACAAGCGCGTGATGGTTGGAATAAAAGAAGTATTGATTTTGCAAGCGGTTTTAAGTGCATGAAGCGCTGATTTCTCATCACCTTCTTTGAGATGAGTATCATGTTGCATCAGATGGATAGCAATCATATCGCTTTTGAGTTTTTGTATAAGATCCGGGTCTTTTTTAACCTCGGGCAGTTTCAAAAGCCTGTGTGCCGTTGTGAGGGCATCACCCCACAACCGGTTCTTAATTTCCAGCCTGTAAATGGTGTAAACCAACCATATTTGTTTACTGTTGGATTTATTGCTGTTTAATGCTTCGCGGGCATGATGAAGCGCTAAGGTGTAATTTTGTTGATCCATTGCTATTTTCAAAAGGCCGCGAAGCCCTAAAAAGCTGGTATCTTTATGTTCCAATAGGCTCTCAAATTTATTTTGCGCTAAGCCTGTTTTGCCATTTAGATAGGCGCTTTGTGCTTCAAGCAGGAGGGGAAGTCCATGCCCTTTGGGCAAAAACTGGCGGGTCTGTTCGGCATAGCGGGTGGCCAGTTTGCCATTACCTGCGGCCAGAGCGCCTAATGTATGGGTAATCGCCATCAATCCCCTTTGGTGACGTTTTTTATCCTGATGCCGATTGATGATTTGGGGCAGGGTGAATATGTGCGCTGCCAACTGATAAATACCCAAAATGCATAAAATGCCGATGGCCAGAATTAAAAATAAGACACCGCTTTGAAGTGTGATGGTGTAATCCAGCCACTCAATACTAATATGGCCCGGACGGTTAAGAAGCCAGATCGCGCTACCAATCAGGGCGGCAAGTTGACAAAGAAACCAAAGGGCCTGTATCACGCGTTTTTATCTTTCCTTATTTTTTCTGGCTTTTTTTTAAGGTGCTAAAGGTGCGGCATTGTTACTACCTGCTGAAAACCCCTTAAATCCAGATTGATTGGGCAAAATGCGAATACCTGATTCCTCGTCTGAAATCACCTCGGCAGGTTGAAGTGTGCCTTCCAGAGTTTCTTTGACATCATTCATGTTGATCTGGCCATTTATTTGGCCTCCTATTTGACTATTCATTTGGTTGAGCCCATGCCCACCACCCGGAATTTGCGGCAGGTTTGTAGGCGCGCCCATATTCCCACTCATCGTACCTCCCATATTTCCGCCTAAGGCACCGTTCAGCATGTCTTGAATAGGAAGCTGGCCGGTAATTTTAGACAGGATAGAAGACCCCAACATCTGCTCGACCTGTTTGGCCAATAGCGATACTTGCGCTTGCTCAATAAAGGGGGCTGCCGTTTGCGCTGCCGGACCTTCCAGTGTTTGAAGCTGTGTAATAGCCCCTTGGATATTGCCGGTATCAAGCATTTGTTGTGCCTGATTAACCGTAGCCTGTGTGGGCGTACCGGTAATCAGTTCTCCGTCCTTTTCGACCTGTAACACATTATTCAGGCGGGCCTTAAATTTGTCCTTGAAAGAAACATCTTCGCCCTTGATGGAGGAAAACACGATATCTCCGGCCAGACCTTTGAATTCCTGTGATAATCCTGCGGATGACAGGACACCGCCATTGGCATGCGGGGCCAAACGGGAAATGGCGTCTTGGAGCTCAATATTGTCTTCCCCGGCCAGTTTTTGTAACACAGCCAAATCATCCTCAAACGATTCCTGACGGTAGAGAGATTTTCTAAGCTGTGAAAACGCAATGAGCATGGCCGCAGCCTTGAGGTCTGTGCCGTTCACACCTTCCAGCGTTTCACCCAAAGCGCCTTCTTCGTTGGCTTGTGCTTCGGCCAGATTTTGGGTCAGTGTTTCATCACTCAAATCCTCACCGTGATCAGAAGATCCGCCGAGCCCGCCGCTCATCATCTGGCGCAATTCATCCATGGAGGCTTGTAACTGTGCTTGACCATCTACGCTGCTCTCTAAACTTTCAATGCGGCTCAACAGCCCGCCGAAATTAGCGTTATTAGAAAGTGAGCCCATTTGTTCTTCAAGTTTCACAAGACGTTCGGATAATGGACCGCCATCCGGCCCTAAAATATCGCCTGCAATGACATCCGCGCGGGTGGTTAGGTCCTGTACGTTATTTTGAAGTGTACGTGCCTGATTTTGCAAATCATCAACTTTTGTCTGAATATCCGCCGGAATAATTTTTTTCAGGAAAGAGGTTTCCTCTCTCACCTCATCAACCTCTTCTTTCAGCTCCACCAATTTTTCGGTTTGCTGTTCCACTTCTTTTGTACTGGGCCACAGTAAAAAGGCGGCGACAATCGCGGCCAGTAAAATTAGCCCGGTCGCAATCCATACAGACTGCACAACTGTTTTTTGCCGTGTCTCTTCCATAGCGGCCAAGATGGCATCATGTGTCTGTGGACTCTCAGGGGGCGGACTTTCAGGATGGGAAACCGGTTTTTGAACGGGTTCCCTAGATTCTGGTACGTCTTGTTGTTTTTGTTGGTCATATGCCGGTTGCGTTGGTGCGGCTTTAACAGACTGTACGTTATCTTTTTTGGCTTCAGTTCTTTGAGGGTTTTTCTGGATGGGCTTTTCTGGAAGCGGTGATCCGTCCATCAGACCAGCAAGATCAATATTATTCTGCTCCGCTGCTTCGATAATGAGGGCGCGTCTTTGTGCCGGAATGACATCGCGCTTTTTCCATCCTTGCACTGTTGTCACAGGGACATCAATTTTGGCGGCCATCGGGCGTATGCCGCCAAAACGTTCGATAATTTTACCAGCCTGTTTGAGGGCTCCCGCATTATTTTTTGCCATATCAAAACTCCATTTTCTAATTCTCTATATTTTGTAACAAATCCAGCATGCCTTGGCGGTTCAGGACTTTCGCCACTTCAATATTTTGCCACGGAACTTGCTGTACGCACTCTATCATGGCCTGTGCCAAACACAAGGCTTTCGTACGTTGCAAACCATTGAAAATATCTTTTTGATCGCTGTGTGAGCTTATGATATCAACAAAATGCTCTCCTGTACGTTTTGAAAAAAAGGGGATGGCGGTGATCTGGCCGGATTTGAGGGCGTCAATGGTTTGTGCGGATAATTCCGAGGCCTTCCGGGCTTCGTAAGCAATATGCTCGGTAATCTCCAGGCGAGGGCAAAGTGTCAGAAGGTTCTGACCTATGTCTTTGGCGCGTACATACAGAAAACGAAGTTCCGTATGTCTGTTGAGAAGCTGTGCGAGGTCCTGAACCGCGCCGTTGGCATTTTGGATGTTTTGAAAACCCTGTTTTTGCGCTTCTGCCGCCGTGTTATTACCAACCACAAAAACCTCTAAGTTACGCTCATCAGATCGCGCCCCAAAAACACGTACGGCATTGGCGCTGGTGAAAATAAGGGCGTCAATTTGCGATAGGTTAGGTAACGGATTTTGTAGAGGCACAATGTCGAGAATGGGGGCAATCATGACCTTATATCCCATCGCTTCGATGAGGGGTTGAAGAGCTCTGGAGTCTTGTTCGGGACGGATAAGGAGAATTGTTCGGCGCATGTTGCTCATGATTCTTCTCCTTTTTATAGTGAGCCTTCGGGGGCATTGTCTTTGAGTTCTTGCCCCAGTTCTTGTCCTATTTTGTCGGCATCACTTTCGTTTTGTACGCGTATATGACGTTTGGCACTACACGTTTTCTGTCCGTCAAGGGAGAGAATCATTGCCTCCAAAATTATATCCTGTCCCTGATTTTCTGGGGCGGTGGTGAGTGATGTAATTTGTGCATAAGCCGCGACAGGCGTATGACAGGAGCCATCAAGCGTACGCAAAACGGCGCGCTCTGCTGTCGCTTCGAAGCCCGTTTTTTCACAATGAACGGCTTGTAATAACTCACGGGCATTTTGATCATTATCACGAATTTCCATACACACAATGCCTTGTCCGCAGGCGGGAAGCATCTCTTGCGGAGATAAGGGATGTATCATCTCATCGTCTATACCAAGGCGGGTAAGACCAGCCATCGCCAAAAAAGTGGCCTCCACTTGGCCCTGCTCAATTTTTTCAAGCCGTGTGCCGACATTACCGCGAAAAGGGACGATTTTCAGGTCTGGGCGATGATGGAGCGCGATGGCTGCTCGGCGGACACTACAAGTACCAAGCGTGGCCCCTTGCGGTAAATCAGACAGGCTAGTATATTTTGCGCTAATGAAGGCATCTCGTGCATCGGCACGGGGCAGCACATGACTCAAAACTAGGCCATCTGGCAATTCCGAAGCCATATCTTTCAAAGAATGTACACCGCAATCAACGTCTCCTTTTAGCAGAGCATCTTCAATTTCGGTCGCAAACTGACCTTTACCGCCTGCATTTGCGTTTAAGGACTTTTCGCCGTCGGACTTTTTCCAATCCGCACTGGTCCGTATGGGAATGATTTCTATCTTTAAATTAGGGTAGGTTTGGCCAAGCGCTTGTTTCAGGCTGTTTGCCTGAACCATCGCCAAAGGAGATCCACGTGTACCGATTTTGAAAACCTTATTCATCTTGGATATTTTTGTACGCTTTTTACCGCGCTCGGAAAACCCCTATTTTATGGCATGATATTTCTGTTTGTGCTAAGAAGCTCGCACATGGAAAATAAGATGGAAAGTCATATATCAAAAAAGCTGGTTTTGGGGATTGAGACCTCGTGCGATGAGACATCGGCGGCGATTGTACGGAGTGATGGTACGATTTTATCCAATTTGGTTCTCAGCCAGTTGAGTGAGCATGAGGCCTTCGGCGGCGTGGTGCCCGAAATTGCCGCGCGCGCGCATCTGGACCATTTAGACCGGCTGATCCGTGGTGCTTTGGAGGGGGCTGAAGTGGATTTCCATGATCTTTCCGCCGTGGCGGCGACATGCGGGCCGGGCCTTATTGGCGGGGTCATGGTGGGCATGATGGCGGGCAAAGCCATTGCCAGCGCACATAAATTGCCCTTTATCGCGGTGAACCATCTGGAGGGGCATGTATTAACCCCACGCTTAACGGACAAAATAGAATTTCCTTATCTGGTGTTGCTGGTGTCCGGAGGGCATACGCAAATTTTGGTGGCTGATGGCGTTGGGCAATATAGACGGCTCGGCACGACGCTGGATGATGCGCTGGGGGAATGTTTTGATAAATCGGCTAAATTGATGGGGCTTGGCTATCCGGGCGGTCCAAATTTGGAGAAAATGGCAGATCAGTGTGCTGACGGGCAGGCCGCTATCCGTAGATTTCCTTTGCCTAGACCCATGTTAGGGCGCGAAGAATGTGATTTTTCCTTCTCCGGCCTGAAAACAGCCGTGCGAAACCATGTAGAGAAATTGCCATCAGGGGACTTATCACCCCAAGACATTGCTGATCTGGCTTACGCCTTTCAAATGACAGTCGGTGAGATTTTAAAGGACCGTTGCGCACGCTCAATCGAAGAATTTTTCAGAATTTATCCTCAATCTTCACATTTTGCGGCCAAGCCTGCGAAACTTGTGGTTTGCGGCGGGGTGGCGGCGAATAAACATATTAGAGATGTACTTCAAGGCTTGACGAAAACGGCAAAGATGGATTTTATAGCCCCTCCTTTGGAATTATGCTCTGACAACGGCGCTATGATTGCGTGGGTTGGGGTTGAGAAATTGGCGCTCGGGGAGCTTGACGGGTTAGATGTGGCGGCAAGGCCGCGCTGGCCTTTAGACCCTAATGCGGAAAAGAAGATCGGGGCGGGTGTAAAGGCTTAAAAGGTCTAGAGTTAAAATAGCAAATAGGTAGAATTTAAAATGCAAAAAATTGCAGTTATAGGAGCCGGAGCTTGGGGAACGGCTTTGGCGCAATCATTGGCCAATGCTGGTCGTGATGTGTTGCTTTGGGCGCGTGAGGCAGAGGTGGTTGAATCTATTAACCACCATCACGAAAATAAAACATATTTGCCGGATGTGCGTCTAAACGAAATGATACGGGCGACGCATAATTTTGATGAGGTCGCACATTGTGATCTCTTTTTGATTGTTGCACCCGCGCAGCATGTGCGCTCTACCCTTGAGGCTCTGAAAAGCCATATCGGTAACAGCCCTATTATCATTTGTGCCAAAGGTATTGAAATTGAAAGTGGGCTATTGATGTCCGAAGTGGCAGCGCAAGTATTGCCGGAGAACAAGCTTGGCATTCTAAGTGGCCCGACTTTTGCCGGTGAAATTGCAAGGGGGCTGCCTTGCGCGGTTACATTGGCTGTGGAAGATAAAGTTGCTGGTGAAAAAATTGTAGAGGCGGTCGGGTCGCGTACTTTGCGGACCTATTTGACCGATGATGTCATTGGCGCGCAAGTGGGCGGCGCGGTGAAAAACGTGATTGCGATCGCTAGCGGTGTCGTGCAGGGCCGTAAAATGGGGGAAAGCGCCAGATGTGCGCTTGTCACACGGGGCCTGACCGAAATGGGACGTTTGTCTTCGGCTCTGGGAGCCCAAAAAGCGACACTCATGGGGATGTGCGGAGTCGGAGACCTCATCCTCACTTGTTCCAGTATGCAATCACGCAATTTCTCTTTGGGTTTTGCGTTGGGCGAAGGCAAGACGTTGGAAGAAATATTGGGTGACCGGATTGCCGTAACGGAAGGGGTGCATACGGCCAAAGCACTCAAAGTCATGGCGCAGAATAATGCAGTTGATATGCCGATTTCTTTGGCGGTGAATAGCTTTTTGAATGAAGGGGCCAAAATGGATGAGGTGATTGAAAAGCTCCTTGACCGGCCTTTACGCTCGGAGAGCCTTTAAGTTACCCTGATCTTGCTTATTAATTCCCAATTCGCTAGGATTTCAGGCGTGAGGCCATTCAACTAAACTCAAGAAGGAATTGATATGAATAAACAACGTTTTGCCTTAAGTGTGATTGCCGGGTTTGTATTTATTTTTGCCTATGAATTTCTGGTGCATGGTATTTTGCTGCTGCCCACTTACGAAACCACCCCGCATCTTTGGCGTGCGCCGGAGGAAATGGGAGATTACTCCATTTTTATGTTTGCGATGCAATTTTTGATGAGCGCAGTTCTGTGCTTCATTTTCACCCGCAATTTTGAAGATAAAGGGATTGGTGAGGGCGCGCGTTTTGGCGCGATGATGGGTTTGCTTTTGGGGCTTGCCATGTTTGCCTCCTATGCTTGGATGCCGATTTCAATAGGTCTGGCGCTCGGCTGGTTGGTGACAACATTTGTTGAAATTGTCATTTTGGGCGTTATTTTCTCGCTCCTATACAAAAAAGCGTAAATTCATGAAGTACTGGCTTGTAAAATCGGAGCCCTATAAATGGTCTTGGGAAGATCATGTAAAAAAAGGGGTGGAGCACTGGGACGGTGTGCGAAATTATCAGGCCAGTAACAATATGAAGGCTATGAAAATCGGTGATAAAGCTTTTTTTTATCATTCCAATAAGGGGCTTGATATTGTTGGTACGTTGGAAGTGGTAAGGGAGTATTATCCCGACCATACCGATTCTAAAGGGCGCTTTGGTATGGTTGATTTTAAGGCGTTAGAGTCCGTACCAAAGCCGGTTACCTTGAAGGAGATTAAAGCGACAAAGGCTTTAGAAAATATGGCGCTGGTCAAGCAATCCAGATTGTCTGTTTGTCCTGTGACAAAAAAGGAATGGGACATTATTTGCAAAATGGGCCAATTGAAAAAATAAGGACGTAAAAAAATGAGTGCGAATATTTCTGAGTTAAAAGAGGAACTCACATCTTTAATTTCGGCGGCCAATGATTTGGATACGCTGGAGGCGGCAAGGGTTCAGGCGCTGGGAAAGAAGGGCCGGATTACCGGGCTCATGAAGACTTTGGGCGGTATGGATCCGGAGGAGCGCAAAACAACGGGTCAGGCGCTCAATGTCTTAAAAGATGAAATTGCCGCGTTGATTGAGGGCCAAGAGCGTGCCTTAAAAAAGCAGGAAATGGAACAACGCTTGGCGAGCGAGACGCTGGACGTGTCGTTGTCTCCCAGACCTGAGACCAAAGGAAAAATTCATCCTATTAGTCAAACAATGGAAGAGTTACAGAGTATTTTTGCCTCCATGGGGTTTTCGCTTGCAGAAGGGCCGGATATTGAAGATGACTGGCATAATTTTACCGCGCTCAATTTCCCGCCCGGTCATCCGGCGCGCGAGATGCATGATACTTTTTATTTGCCTGATGATCCGGATGAGCAAGGTGAAGCGGCGAAAAAACTTTTACGTACACATACATCAACGGTGCAAATTCGCGCAATGCAAGAACAAGGCGTGCCGATTAAAATTATCGTGATGGGGCGCACCTACCGGAGTGATTATGATATCACGCATACACCGATGTTTCATCAATGTGAAGGCTTGATCATTGATAAGGATATTCATATGGGACATCTGAAAGGATGTTTGATGGATTTTGTGCGAGCTTATTTTGAAGTTGAAGACCTTCCTATTCAATTTCGTCCATCCTACTTTCCGTTTACCGAACCCAGTGCGGAGATGGATATTGGGTGCTCTCGTAAAGGTGGAGGCTTGAAAATCGGTCATGGTGATGACTGGCTTGAGATTTTGGGCTGTGGGATGGTGCATCCAAATGTGATTAAAAATTGTGGTTTTGATCCGGATGAGTATCAGGGCTTTGCTTTTGGTATGGGGGTGGAGCGTATTGCGATGCTCAAATACGGTATTCCGGATTTACGGACCTTTTTTGAAAGCGATAACCGTTGGCTTTCTCATTACGGATTTGATCCGCTCGACCGCCCTAACCGCGCGACGGGTTAAACCTTAAAATGATCCGGCCCCTTACCCGTGAAGATTACGATCAATGGTTGCCGCTTTGGCAGGAAAATTGTTTGAGCCAAATTTCCGATGAGGTTACGGCGGAGACTTGGCGGCGGATTTGTCACCCTAAGGAGCCTGTTTATGCGCTTGGCATTTTTGGGCAAGAAAAAGATGCAGAAAAACTTCAGGGTTTTTTGCATTATGTTTTACATCCCACGACGGGCTTTACCGAATATGCGTGTTATATGCAGGATTTATTTGTGGCACCCGAATATCGCGGGCAGGGGTTGGCTAAGCTCATGATTTGGGAATTAAATGAGATAGGGCAAAAGGAAAGCTGGGCAAGGATTTACTGGTTTGCTGAAAAAGGGAACGAGGCAGCGCAGAGCTTGTATAAAAACCTTGGCATTCCAATGAATTTCAGCTTACATATGTTGGCGACACACCCTTCAACCAAGATTGATTGATAAAAAAGTTAGGATTTTCACATGAAATTTACGCTTGGCTGGCTCAAAGAGCATTTGGACACAGATGCGAGTTTAGAAGAAATCACCGATAAACTAACGGCTCTTGGGCTGGAATTGGAGGGGGTTGAAAACCCCGCTGAAAAATTTGCGCCCTTTAAGGTGACTTATGTGGAAAGTGCTGAAAAACATCCGGATGCTGATCGGCTGAAGGTCTGTATTGTTGATACAGGTTCAGAAAAATTACAGGTAGTATGCGGTGCGCCCAATGCGAAAGCTGGGATGAAAGGGATTTTTGCGCCTGCGGGCTCTTATGTGCCGGGTACGGATATGGTGCTCAAAAAAGGTGTGATCCGGGGGCAGGAATCAAATGGGATGCTGGTCTCTGAGCGGGAGATGGGACTTTCTGACGAACATGAAGGCATTATTGAGCTCCCTGAAGATACAGAAATTGGTACGGCTTTTGCCGATATTTTCGGGATGGATGATCCGGTCATTGATATTGCGGTGACACCTAACCGTGCCGATTGTGCAGGCGTGCGCGGTATTGCCCGTGATCTGGCTGCCGGCGGGTTGGGAACGTTAAAGCCGCTTGATACGACACCGGTCAAAGGCAATTACAAAAGTTCTGTTGGTATAAAAATTACCGCCAAAGAACAATGCCCGCTTTTCTTGGGAAGAATGGTAAAGGGCGTTAAAAACGGGCAATCTCCAACATGGATGCAAGAACGCTTAAAAGCGGTTGGCTTGCGTCCGATCTCCGCGCTGGTTGATATCACCAATTACATGTCGATTGATTTATGCCGTCCTTTGCATGTCTATGATGTGGCGAAGCTCAAAGGAGATATTGATGTGCGTTTATCCAAAGCGGGAGAGAGCTTTGAAGCGCTCAATGACAAGAGCTATACACTGAGCGATGGTATGACCGCGATTATGGATGAGAGCGGTGTTCTGGGGTTAGGCGGTATTGTTGGCGGCGTGAGTACAGGCTGTACTGAAGAGACAACAGATGTGCTTATCGAGTGCGCGTATTTTGACCCGTACGCGATTGCGAAAACAGGACGTGCGCTTCAAATTGAATCGGATGCGCGCTACCGTTTTGAGCGCGGCGTTGACCCGGCCTTTACTATTAAGGCAATGGAAATTGCCACGCGTTTGGTCATGGATATTTGCGGTGGAGAGGCTTCGGAAGTTGTTCAAGCCGGAGAGGTGCCGGATTTCACCCGCGAGATTGATTTTGATCCGGCCTATACGAAGAAGCTTTCTGGTATGGATGTCGCGGAAAAACGGCAAACCGAAATCTTGGAATCTCTCGGTTTTACCGTGAAAGCTGGCAAGGTCACACCGCCCACATGGCGCGGCGATGTGGCGATGGATGGTTCAAATGGTAAGGCTGATCTGGTTGAAGAAATTATCCGTGTTGAGGGCTATGATAAGCTGGAAGCCATTCCTGTTAGAAGTGATCACGCCATATCTACGAGCGCGGAAACGCTAAATGCAAAGCGTATGCGCAAAACCCGTACGGCTCTGGCTGCACGCGGTTTAAGCGAATGTGTCACATGGTCCTTTATGCCGAAAAAACTGGCAGCTTATTTCGGCAGTAACGATAATGCGCTCACATTGACAAATCCTATTAGTAGCGATCTTGATCAAATGCGCCCCAGCATTTTAGGAAATTTGATACAAGCGGCGGGTGGCAATGCCGCGAAGGGGCTGGGCTACTCTTATCTTTTTGAAGTTGGGCCGGTTTTTACTTCCAGTAAAGTGGACGGGCAGCTCAGCATAGCGGCAGGGATTCGCACCGGTAGTGCAGGCCCCAGACATTGGAGTGGCGCAGAAGTTCACCGCGCCATTGATATTTATGATGCGAAGGCAGATGCGTTTGCAGCGCTGGAGGCTGCGGGTGCGCCAACCGGAAATTTACAGACTGCGCGCAGCGCTCCTGATTATTTTCACCCTGGAAGATCGGCGACATTGTCTTTGGGTAAGAATGTGCTGGCTCAATTTGGTGAGATTCATCCCGCTATTTTGGAAGAGATGGATATTAAAGGGCCTGTTTGCGGGTTTGAGGTGTTCCTTGATAATATCCCTGCAGGCAAGACAAAAGGCCCGGCCAGAAAACTGCTTGAAATGTCGCAATTTCAACCCGTCAACCGCGATTTTGCCTTTATCGTTGATGAAATGCTCGAGGTTGATACGCTCGTGCGTGCTATTAAAGGTGTGGAACGGAATTTGATCACGGATGTAAGTGTCTTTGACGTCTATCAGGGCAAAGGCGTAGAAGAGGGCAAGAAATCTGTGGCGCTGAATGTCGTGCTACAGCCGACAAAGCAAACGCTCACAGATGCAGAAATCGAAAGCATTTCTACGAAGATTATCGATATCGCCGCGTCCAAGGTTGGAGCAACACTGAGAGCGTAGCACTTCTATTTACGGCTTGGGAGTTTTTTGGGCCTGTTGCTTGGCGATCTCCTGTTCTCTAGCTGTTTTTTTATCAAGTTTCCCAATCATTGTTTTAGGAAGCTCATCTTGTATTTTAAAGATACGAGGAAGTTGATAATCAACAAGCTTGGTTTTTAAGAAACTTTTTAAATCGCTGATTGTTGGCGCTTCTCTATCGTCTTTAAATTTAATCCAAGCAGTAACGGTTTCTCCGTAGTCATCATGTGGAAGTCCTGCAACAATACATTCTTCAACGCTTGGATGTTGGTAAAGAGCATCTTCAACATCTTTAGGATAAATATTATATCCTCCTGAAATAATCATATCTTTTTTACGGTCAACAATGAAGAAATGTCCCTCTTCATCCATGATCGCAATGTCACCTGTGTGAAGCCAGCCATTTCTGAGTGTATTTTCTGTTTCTTTAGGACTACTAAAATACCCTTTCATGACTTGTGGACCTTTTGCACAAAGCTCCCCTCTTTCTCCAATTCCAACAACTTTATTGTGTTCGTCAATAAGTTTAATGTTTGTTTGAGGTACCGGAAGACCGATAGATCCTGGTTTATTTTCACCTTCAACGGGGTTACAACATAAAACAGGAGAACTCTCACTTAAGCCATATCCTTCAACTATGGTGCTTCCTGTCAATTGTTCAAATTGTTTTTTCACTTCTACAGGCAGGGAAGCTCCACCAGCAATACCGTATTTCAGGTGAGATAGGTCATATTTGTACTGGCCTAATCGAATGGCAGGTATTTTCCATTTGCCAATTGAAAAACTGGGTATTGTTAATCTGTATGGTGGTTTATGATTATTCATTTTGCTGTAGATAGTGGGAACAGCTGGTAATACTGTCGGTTTTTTATCATTGATTAGTTTGAGCGCTCCATCCAATTCAAATCGCGGCATCATAATTATTTCAAATGCTTTATAAACTGATAAATTCATGACAGCTGTCATGGCAAAGACATGAAAGAATGGCAAAACACCCGCCACTTTTTCTTTTCCTTCTTCTGCATTATGAAACCACATGGCGGCTTGTTGTGTGTTCGCTGCGATGTTCGCGTGTGTGAGCATGGCAGCCTTTGGAGTACCTGTTGTGCCACCTGTAAATTGATACAAGGCGATATCTTCCTTTGGATCAATATTTACTTCTTTATACTGGCCATTATTTCGGATTAGATCTTGATACAAATGAATACGTTTTGTCGGTTGAACATTTACACGTTCTTTACTTTTGAAAATTCTGAAAAGCCAGTTTTTGGTGAAAGGCAACATGTCGCAAAAATCGCCTACAACAATATTGTTTAGACGTGTCTTGTATAACATAGGAGAAACCTTATTATATATCATCTCGAGATCTGTGGTAATCATCAGATCGGTTTCACTGTTTTCTATCGATTTTGCAATTTTTTCTTCGGCATCAAGCGGATTATAATTCACAGCCGTGGCCCCGATGCGCATGGCGGCGTAATAGGCAATGACAAAAAGCGGGCAATTAGGGAGCATAATGCCAACTTTATCGCCTTTTTTGACACCTAAATCTTGAAGCCCTTTGGCGAATTTTTTGCTGGCCTCGTTAACTTCCGACCATGTCATTTTGGCACCCAAAAAATCAAAAGCTGGTGCGTCCGGATGCTTTGCTGCCGTTTGATCCAACATCTTGTAAACGGGGAAAGCTTCAATGGGGGCGTCCCATTTGATACCTTCGGGGTATGAATTAATCCAAGGACGTTCAAGTGTTGCTTCGGTCATTTGTGCGTATCCTACTCGCTAAATTTAAGATGTTATGTTTTTAAATCGCGCCTACAATATAGAAAATAAATTATTTTGCAAGAAGTTTTCCCCAGCCAGTTGCTGTAAAAACTGGATCAGGAAGAATAGATCGGTTATTTTTAACCTAAGTAGTTGATTTGTTTTTTCTTCATATCTTTTTGTGCGATGTTTTGGCGTATGATATTTTTAGTGTAGTTAAGTGGGGTTTTAAGTCGTGGATACACAAATGCTGCAAAGTGGTCTTTCTGAAGATCAGCTTGTACCGGAGGGGGAACCGGTTGAGGCGCGTCTCAAATGGTTTAATACAACAAAGGGATTCGGATTTATTGTGCCGGTTGACGATCCGTGCGATGCCTTTGTTCATGTGACAACATTGCAAGATGCCGGTATTGAGGAGTTGGGTGAGAATGCTCTCTTATCCTGTCATTTTGTTAAAGGCCCTAAGGGGGCGCTTATCACCAAGGTTGTTGGATTATTAGAACAAGGGGCCAATCCGGCACCTGTGACCTATCGTTTCGAGCCATCTGATGACGAAGTGCTTGAGACAATGGAGGGTACGGTGAAATG
>JALEGH010000038.1 GCA_022763065.1 Alphaproteobacteria bacterium | reverse complement strand
TCACCCGTAATATCATAACCGGTATATTCTACAGCCTTTCGGTCCAAAAGCCCGCGCGCCCGCGCGCAATAGGGGCATGTGGTCCAGTAATAAATTTCAACTTTTGCTTGCGTCTTTTCCATCATTCATTCTCCGCTTTTTTATATGCCCCAGATACTATAGATTAATCTCATGAAAACAAAAGTATTGATTATTGGCGGCGGCATTGCAGGATTAACGCTTTCCTGCCTGTTAGGGGAGATGAAAATTCCCAATATTGTCGTAGAGCCTAAAGACTTAACAAAACCGCAGAATATCCCTGAAAACAGCCGGACAGCAGCCCTTATGGGGCCTTCTGTTAATATCTTAAAAGCCGCACAAATATGGGAAGAGCTGGAATCCCAAACGGCCCCCTTAAAAACCATGCGCATTATCGATGACAGCGCGCCCAACCGCGACCCGGTACAAATTGATTTTCATGCCCATGAAATCGGCAAAGACTCCTTTGGGCATAATATTCCCAATCATTTGCTGCAAAGAATGCTCATCGAAAAAACAAGCTCATGTCCCCATATCACATTCTTATCACCAGCCGGCTTGCTTGGCCTGGAAGAAAAAGCGGGAAGCATTGAAGCCACCTTGGATAACGGTGAAACTGTAAGCGCTGCTATTTGTGTCGGAGCCGACGGGCGGAACTCCAAAACCCGCACTCTGGCCAATATCGAAGTCAGTGAAACAGATTATGGCCAAAGCGCAATCACCTGTCTTATTGGACATTCAAAGCCACACCACAATGTCTCTACGGAGCATCACCGCCCCGGCGGTCCTTTCACAATGGTGCCGATGCTTGATCGAAACGGCGCGCATTACTCCAGCATTGTATGGGTTGAAAAAACACCGGATGCAGAGAAGTTTATGAGACTCGACAAGTCCGGCTTCGAACAAGCCCTCCAACAGCGCACACGCAATGCTCTGGGTAAGATCACTCTGGCCCGCTCTCCTGAAAGCTGGCCATTAAAAGCTCTCATTGCCAAAGAAATCATTGCGCCCCGTATTGCCCTGATTGCGGAGGCCGCCCATGTGATGAGCCCGATTGGCGCACAAGGATTGAACTTGTCGTTACGTGATGTAGCGGCTCTAAGCGAAACGCTGGTTGAATCTTTACGTCTTGGAGAAGATATGGGGAGCCCTCCTGTGTTGGCGCGCTATGCCAAGCGCCGCCGCGCCGATATGGCAACGCGCTTTCACGGCGTGGATCGCTATAACAAAATTGTCAGCAACAATATCGAATTTTTACGAGGAATTCGCCGCGCAGGATTAACCAGCCTTGACTCTATTCCGGCGCTCAAACATATGGCGATGAAGCACGGGCTGTCTCCTTCCTTAGATGAAGGACGCTTGACCTAAGGCCAACCGCTTTAGGGTCAGGCCCCTAACGCTTCACCACCCGTGCCAAAGTCAAGACATCAACGCGTTTGACGCCCGCTTTCAGAAGAACTTTGGCGCATTCCTGAACTGTTGCGCCGGTTGTATACACATCATCAATCAGAACAATATTTTTACCCCGCAATTGATCCTGATATTTTGGCGGTACACGAAAAGCTCTTTTGACGTTTTTGGCCC
The DNA here is from genome assembly GCA_022763065.1 of Alphaproteobacteria bacterium. Classification (GTDB taxonomy): domain Bacteria; phylum Pseudomonadota; class Alphaproteobacteria; order Micavibrionales; family Micavibrionaceae. The sequence continues at coordinate 81,889 of JALEGH010000038.1, read as the reverse complement.
GCTCATCATGTCTTAAATACCCTTGCGTTGCAGTGGCGCGGATACGTTCAAGCCCGTCCAGTAAAGCAGGCTTATTGACCGTACGTCCAAGCACCGCCGCGATCAAAGCCGCTTGATTAAAACGCCGCCTGAAAAGCCGCCAACGGTGAAGCGGGACGGGAATCAGATAATCCGCCGCAGATAACATTCCCCCTCCCGCACGCGCAAGCCAAGGAAGGAATGTATGAATATGGGTCATTTGGTCTCCATGTTTATAAGATAGAATCAAATCACGCGATCCGTCATCATATATCAGCGCAGATCGCGCCGCCTGATAAACCGGCGGTGCCTTGGAACAAGGGGCACATACGCCTTGCTCCTCATTCTCGCATCTGACTTCCATATCAAAATCAAACGGTACACCACATACCGAGCACATCGGATCGGTAATGAAATTCAGCTTTCCCCACATATCGGGTGACAACATGCCCTGCTTGTCCACAATTTCCCCGCTCAAAGCACATCGCGGCGGTAAAATCGTATCAATAATTTTTTCAAGAAATATCATGAGGATAGAGAAATTGAATTTACATAATATGGAAATATTTTAGTGTTTTTGTTATGGATATAAGTTGCGGTTCTCCTCACTTTTCTATAAGTTTTTGACCTATGACGCAATCAAAAGCAGCAGGTTCGCTTGCCTCCCATTTGGGGCAAGCAAAATCATCACCAGAAGACGAAAGGACAGATGTGTCCTTACTGTCGCACGTGTCTGACAATCCGCTCCTCAAAAATATCCCTGCAAAAATCATCCGCCGCGCGTGGTTTGCGATGGCACACCTCATCATGAAAGACGGTGATACCATCATTGATATGGGGTGCCAAAACGGACAGCAAACTTATGCCATGGCCGCGCAGCACCCCAATATTTCATTCACTGGCGTTGATAAGAATGAACAAGATATCAAATACGCCAAAGAAAATTACAAACTGCCTAATCTCAAATTTATGTGCGCTGATATCGAAACAGATTTTTTGCCGGAAAACTCTGCTGATGCCATTATCAATTCCTTCACGCTTCACGAAATATATTCCGCCCATAAATGTAATGACAGGTTCGTAGCAGAAACAATTGAAAAACAATTTAAAATTTTAAAACAAGGCGGACAGTTTTTTATTCAAGGTCATATCCTGTCTTCGGACGATGAATATGTCCTGATGGAGATGATTGAAGAAAAAAGCAAAGGACAGAATATTGAAGAACTTTCAGAAATTCAGCTCCTCTCGCTTTACGCCGAACAGGCCAGACCGCATGAGGAAGAAAATTATCGCGGCTTTTATCTGGAAGAGCTCCCTGCCCGCTTCCCCCGTACCCGTCTTTTCCGTTTGCCTGCCAAATGGGCATATGAGTTTATTATTCGCAAAGACCAACGTGCCAGATGGAATGAGGATTTAAGCAAAGAATATATCTTTTTCAACCGGGGTGACTTTGACCGTATCATAAAATCACTCGGTGCCCGTATGGTTTATTCCGCACCGCACTGGAATCAGGAAGTCATCAAAAAATCCTTGGATAAAAAAATCAAACTCTTCTCCGAAAATGGAAATCCGATAGACGCTCCCCCGACCAGCTTTGCAATTTTAGCCCAGAAAACGCCGGAGCGTTCTTCTTTGAGTGTGCATGAACGTAAACCCAGCAAAAATGAAGAAACCGGCCTGACCCTGATGGCCATGCGCAATGACACCAATGGCCATACAAGGGATATAGTCTCACGCGGACTTGAAGTTGCGGAAATTATTCCCTATCTCGTTACGGAGGATGAACGCCTACATATTTTCGTCCATGAAGAAGTGCCGCGTGCCTTACTCAATACGATCAGACGCAACGGCCCCAATCTGGATGGCAAGCAATGGTCCGGCCATATGTGTGAAGCTCTGGCCATTCCGCTTGATAAAATGGAAAAACTGGACCGTTCGCGCTTTCGTGACATTTTAAATTTCTCCCGCGAAAATCTGGACCTTACTCCTAAAATGGGCTCTATCTTCGAAGAAGGTCCCGGCTTTTACCCGGCCCCCGATTCCATTGATGAGCATATTGATACACTCTACTTAAATGTTGAAGCGCCCAAAACATCTAAGACAAAACAAATTATTCCTAAAATTGTCATGGAAGATGCTGACGGTTTTTCAGGCAAGGGGTTTTTAAAAGAAGTTGATGCGCAACAAATTCTGGATGCTATTGCAGTCGGACTTATTCCTTCCAGTCGCTTAGAGGTACAACTTTTATGCCTGTATGAACAACTCGGTATTAAATATAAATCATGGGTGGAGTGTCCTCTTGACATTCAAACCGGTGAAGTTGAGAAGGTCACTAAAATCCAAGAAATCATCGCTAAACTTTCCGAAGATGATCACCGTTTTAAAGAAGTCAAAGGAAGCGCCGGACAGATCAGAGCGATGCAATCCATCTTCGTGGATGAAGGACAGGAAAATGGAAGCGCCACAGGTCTAGCCTCACGCAATGTTGATTTTATTATCAATGAAGAAAGCTCGATGAATATGGCTGTTGTTCTGCCTTTAAGCAAAAGCGTCAATGGCGAAGTAATGGCCGGTATTGTAGAAGAATATCTGCCCGTACCTCAACGTTATAAAGGCAATGGCTATACCATTACCTGTCCCAGCTTTAGCCTGCCCAAAGAAATTGAAAATTTCCAAATGGCACTTAAATATATCGCCGATCAATTTGAAGTCCCTACTGAATGTGTTGCGCGCATGGGAGAGGGATATTTCTCCTATATCGGTCTCACACCGCAACGCGTCTATCCCTTTGCCGTGACTACTCCGGGTGCCAGCGGTTGGCTCGCCAAAGGGAGGGGACATGGTGTCACCTCCGTCACTCCGCTTTATAATCTGGGAAGGCTCCTTTATTGGGACAATCATGACAGTTTCTTAGAAGTGGTCGCCAGAACATATCAATCCACAATTGGTCTGGATAGCTCTTTAAGTGCAGGAACATCCTTTTCTAAACAACATGCAGCAGGAAAGTCTGTTTTCTCTAGCTCTCCCGCTTCTTCCTCTTCATCCAGCACGAACAGCAGTTCCAGCAAAAAATATGACCGCTAATCCTGCGCAGCTTTTTGATCGAAACCTTATGGCAAAACGCCAGACACGTTTTCACTCTCATCGCTATGATGTTTCATTCCTGCTTGATTTTTCTGAAAAAGAAATGCGCTCACGCCTTGAGCTTATTAAAAAAAAATTTCCAATAGCTTTGCAAATCGGCGGAAACACCCCTCTTTCAGACAATATCCTGACCTCTCACAAAATTGAGCGTTTTTTTACGCTCAACTTAACATCTTCCACAAACTCCAGTATAGTTGCAGATGAAGAACTATTCCCCTTTGCCAATAAATCTTTAAACCTTGTTTTGAGCCACTTGCAACTGCACACCATTAATGACGTGCCGGGAACGCTCATACAGATCAAAAATTCCTTGGCTCCAAACGGTCTTTTCATGGCTTCCCTATGCGGCAATGACACATTGTTTGAACTCCGCGATGCACTCGCACAGGCGGAAATGGCGATCAAAGGGGGCTTAAGCCCCCGCATTTATCCTTTTGCAGATATCCGCCAGATAGGAGCCCTTATACAGCGTGCAGGATTTGCCTTGCCTGTCATTGATATAGAGCGCGTAACCGTGACCTATGACCATATGTTAAGATTGCTCAAGGACCTGCAACATATGGGGCAAAGCAATGCCCTTTTGCAGCGTCCGCGCAGTTTGTTGCGGCGCGATATTATAGAACGCACACAAGAAATATATCTTGAAAAATATAGCGACCCGGATGGACGCCTACGCGCCAGCTTCGATATTATCTTTATGCTCGGCTGGGCACCACATGAAAGCCAGCAACAACCCTTGAAACCCGGCAGCGCGAAAACAAGGCTCGCCGATACACTTTGCGCAAAAGAAGAAAAGCTCCCATGTTAGATGTCACAATCATTCCGGTTCTACAAGATAATTACAGTTATCTCATTCGCTCCGGTGATATAGTGGGCATTATTGATCCCGGAGAGGCCGCGCCGGTTATTGAGTATCTGGACAAGCACGGTCTGAAACCCGATTTTGTTCTTAACACTCATCATCACGGTGACCATATTGCGGGCAATCAGGAGATTATCCAAAAATACGGGGCACAACTTATTGCGCCTAAAAAAGAAAAAAGACGCATCAAAAATATTAACATGGCCGTATCTGATGGCGATGTTCTGACCTTTGGCATAGAAGAAGCCACGATCATCGAAACACCGGGCCATACATCGGGCCATATTTGCTTCTGGTTTCAACGATCCAAAGCCTTGTTCTGCGGCGATACCTTATTTGCGATGGGGTGCGGGCGTCTATTTGAGGGAACCGCCCAAGAAATGTTTGATAATTTTCAACTGTTTAAACAAATGCCGGATGACACCAAAATTTATTGTGGGCATGAATATACATTGGATAACGCCAAATTCTGCGCTCATATTTTTCCTGACAATCAAGACATTCAGAAACGCCTAAACGAGGTGCAATCAATAAGAGCGCAAGACCTGCCCACAATTCCTTCAACGCTCAAGCAGGAGAAGAAAACAAATATTTTCATGATGGCCAATAGCGCAGAGGAGTTTGCCAACCTCAGATCACAAAAAGATAAGTTTTAAAGTTTAAGACCCAGCAGATTTCTTTGCAGAGGGACGACGGCCCCTTCCCCCGCGACGAGAACCTCCACCACTGTTATTGCTTTTCTTCCCGCCAGCACCACTGTCAGAAGACGTATTACCATTATCCGGTAAAATCGACTCCGTTGCGCCAGAACCTTTGGAAGAAGAACGGTGCGGCGGAATAGGTAAAGGCTCATTAGCTGACTTCTTACGCTCACTCACCACCATTTCAATTTCAAGACGCGAAGCGACCTTACGTAGCTCATGCACTGCTTCTTGCAATGTTTCACGCGCCTTCAAATCTGTCTGCTTGGCCGACCATGCCTCATAACTCTTGATACAATTTGCTGTGCTTTCTTCTAAGCGTTTCTTGACGTCATCCATGATCTTGCCTCCTGTTACCTGACCTTCCCGCCATAGTAGCTTTTCCGAAAGTAGAACTCAACCTCATTTAAAAACGCTGGATGCCGCTTCCATATGCGCTTTTTTACGTCCAATTTCACTTTCAGTACGTTTTATCTCAGCCTGAAGTTCCGTAATATAATTTTCAAGCTCCTCAAGAGATAACGGCTCCAAATCACGCTTTGTTGCTAAAGGCTCTGACGGCGGCTTTTTGGCTTCTTCCTCATCAAACATTTTTACCTCTTAAAAAACATCTTTCATATTGCAAAAACTAGAAATTAAGCTATATTACTCCTGTTTCCCAGACATTTTTAGTCAAAATATGTTGATCCTTGGGAGAGATCGACAGCAGAATTCTCATGCGTAAAAAACATGACCAACAGGAAAAACCGGATAAAGTAAGGATTTAAAAAGATGAGCAAAGTACAAGACGCCCCCAAATTACTGATGCCAAAGGCCACCGCCGTTTGGCTGATTGATAATACAACCCTAACATTTGAACAGATTTCGGAATTTACAGGGCTGCACAAGGTCGAAGTGCAAGCGATTGCGGATGAAGATGTTGGTTTAGGGATCGTTGGACGTGACCCGATCAAAAACAACGAAACAACGCAAGAAGAGCTGGATAAAGCCATCAAGGACGAGAGCTACATTATGAAATACTCTCGTAGTGACTTGCCAAGTATCAAAATGAGAGCCAAAGGCCCCAAATACACACCTGTTTCCAAGCGAAGTGATAAGCCTGATGCCATTTCATGGATTTTGAAGCATCATCCCGAAGTCAGTGACGCACAAATTACACGCCTTGTCGGCACGACAAAACCAACTATTGCCGCCATTCGGGACAGAACACACCAGAATATTTCCAATATTCGCCCTCGCAGCCCCGTAGATTTAGGGCTTTGCACATATGCGGAACTGGAGAAGGCTTCTGATAAAGGTTTGCGTGCCCAAGGCAAAGACCCTGAAGCCATCAAGGCCCAAAAACTGAAAGAGCAACAAGATGAACTTGCCGCCTCTGATGCCGAGAATGCAAGTCCGGAGGAACAAAGCTCCGGCGGATTTGATTTTTCAAACTTCTTGTCTTCCGGCACAGGTGGAACAAGCTCAAACGAATAAGATATTAAAAGAATGAAAGAAAAAACGCAGCCCTTACCGAAAGGAGCTGCGTTTTTTATAGCCTATCTGTTCGTTACGACTTACGAAGCCTTGCGGATACCTTCCATTTCTTCTTTAACCATCAGCTTTTCGCGTTTGAGCTGACCGATATGAAACTCACTGATAAAGGGTCGGTTTTGTTCGATTTCGATTTTTTCAGACAAGTTCTTATGCCTTGCTCTCAGAGCTTCCAGACGCGCAGAAGACGCAGAACCCCCACCATGCAATTGTGCCATAGTGCCTCCCTTTCTTTGTTGATGATATTTGCTTACCCAAATAGTATAACGCAAAAACCACCTACTAGGGAAAAAAACAGATTCGAATTTTAGGCAATTGCAAAAAATGCTTAAAAATCAAAGACAACGCCTTGGGCAAGTGGTAACTCTGTCGAGTAATTTAGAGTCTGGGTTTGCCTGCGCATGTAAGCTTTCCACGAATCGGAACCACTTTCGCGCCCACCGCCGGTTTCTTTTTCACCACCAAAGGCACCACCAATTTCCGCGCCACTTGGTCCGATATTGACATTGGCAATCCCGCAATCACTTCCCGCAGCCGAGAGGAACTTCTCCGCCTCCCGCATATCGGTTGTGAAAATACAAGAGGACAGCCCCTGCGGTACCGCATTATTCATTTCAATGGCCTGATCCAGTTCCTTATAGGTCATGACATAGAGAATTGGCGCGAAGGTTTCGTGCTGAACCACCTCGCTTTGTGCAGGCATCTCAATCAGGGCCGGTGTGGCGTAATATCCGCCCTCAAGACCTTCTGGAGTTGCCTGTTCCCCTCCTGTTAAGAGCTTACCGGACTCTTTTTTGGCCTTTGTAATGGCTTCTTGCATCGCTTTAAATGACATCTGATCAATCAATGGCCCGATGAGAGTTTTCGAATCCAACGGGCTTCCCGTTTGCAATGATTCATAAGCCTTTTGAATAATCGGGACGAGCTTATCCTTGATGCTCTCATGTACGATCAAGCGGCGCAATGTCGTGCAGCGCTGCCCGGCAGTGCCTACCGCACTAAACACAATGGCGCGCACAGCTAAATCCAGATCCGCACTAGGTGCTACCACCATCGCATTATTTCCACCAAGCTCAAGCAAAGATTTTCCCATCCGACTTGCCACACGTTCAGCGACAATTTTACCCATGCGGGTGCTACCTGTTGCGCTTACAAGCGGTACGTCCTTGTGATCCACCAGAGGCTGCCCAACATCGGCGGCCCCAATCAAAAGCTGAGACAGTCCTTCAGGACACTCATGTCCCGCCTCCTTAAAACGCTCTACCGCCTTGTCGAATATTTTCTGACAGGCCATCGCGGTCAAGGGCGTTTTTTCAGATGGCTTCCAGATCACAGGATCGCCACAGATCAGCGCCAGTGCCGCGTTCCACGCCCACACAGCCACAGGAAAGTTAAAGGCCGAAATCACCGCAACAGGCCCAAGAGGCTGCCAAGTCTCACGCATATGATGTCCGGGGCGTTCAGAAGCAATCGTGAGGCCATAAAGCTGGCGTGACAAGCCCACAGCAAAATCACAAATATCGATCATCTCTTGCACTTCGCCAAGGCCTTCTGAAATGATTTTGCCGCATTCAAGTGTGACCAGCTCCCCCAAATCCTGCTTGGCCGCGCGCAGCTCCTCCCCAAACAACCTTACAAGCTCTCCACGCACCGGAGCCGGCATCACCCGCCACGCCTTAAACGCGTCCCCCGCTTTTTGCACGATTGGCTCTACATCACTTGGCTTGTGACACATAACTTTTGCAATTTCGGAACCGTCAATTGGCGTTGTTACAACCAGATCTCCTTTATCGAGCCCCAGCAATCCATTACGCTCCAAAATATCACGGTATGACATGACGCTTCCTTCTTCCTGATTTTTCATTTGTTGATTTTGCATTTTTATATCCTCCTGTTATCTTTGCCACTTTATTATTTTTTTGACACGAAGCTTTGGGTTCTCACACCATCTTTGCCCTCCAATAAGGGATAAGCCACACTACATATATAGCTATTCACCCGGCGGTAGTCACGAATAATATCAATATGCAAGCTGCTGGTCACAATCGTTTCGGGTACACCTTCGCTCAAACGCTCAATATGAGTGGCCATGCCGTTAATTTCGGCGTCTCTGATAATTTGCTTATCATCCAATATCTTTTTGGCCATTTCCTTATCGCCTGAGACAAAAATCGATTGTGCCAACTGCACACTTTCCATGACAAGTTGATGAATATGTTCAATTTCCTTCATACCCGCTTCGGAAAAACTCATCTGGCGTTTAATTTTTTTAAGCGCAAGCGGCATCAGGTTCTTGTCAATCACATCGCCCGCATGTTCGAGATTAGTCGCAAATGTCAAAACCTGAACATAACGTCTTGCCTCTTTCGGATCCAAAAATTCCTGCGACAATTGCGCCATATAGGTTTTAATCTGATCATATAGTCGGTCTAAAATATTGTCTTCCTCACGCACTTTTTCAAGCAAAACCATATCATTGGTTTTTAAAACCGTAATAGTGTCATCCAGCATTTGCTGCACCATATCGGCCATGCGGAGCGTTTCGCGCGTCGCCGCCGCCAGCGCAACGGAAGGGGTTTCAAAATCTTTTGCATTCAGGTAACGGGCCTTACCCGCATCATCCTGTTCCACCTTATCCGGGATAAGCATCTCGCAAAAACGGCTCACTAAACCTGTAAAAGGCAAAAAGCTAAGCGCCAAAACAAGATTAAAAGCAGTATGAAAATGAACAACCTGACGGGTGATATCTTCATCAATCATTGCCAGATACGGAATGTAAAGCGGAATAAAAAAGAAGGTTAAACACACACCAAACAATCGGATAAACAGATTACCAAGTGGAATCCTAAGAGATTCCGGATGATCTTTGAGCGTCGCCAAAAGTGGCGGGATCGTCCCACCCAGATTAGCCCCCAACACCATATAAAGCGCCACGGTGAGCGGCAATACACCACTTGCGACAAAAGACATCACCAAAAGGACAGTCGCCAAAGAAGAATGCATAAGCCAAGTCAACAAGGCTGCAATCAAAACGGTAAAAAACGGGTCACGCTCCAACACATTCAATATTTGCAACAAAAGCTCGGACTCTTTGAGAGGTTCTGTGACTTCTCTGATCCAGCCCAAGGCAAGGAGCATCAACGCCGCACCGATAAGAATTCGGCCTGTATTTTTAAATTTACCCTGCCCTTTAAAACCAAAAAACACATAACCCAAAATCATCATGACCGGGATGAGGAACGCCAAATTCAAAGAGAAAAGCTGCGCCACCAATGTCGTTCCGACATCTGCTCCCAAAACCATCCCGAGCCCGGCAGAAGATTTCACCATCCCTTGTGCAGCGAATCCTGAAACGATCAAAACGGTTGCAGTAGAGCTTTGCAACAGGGCGGTAATCCCCATACCGGAGAAAAAAGATTTAATTCTGTTGCTTGTACTTGCCGCCAGAACACGCCGCAACGCCGCGCCAAAACCATATGTCACGCCCATGCGCAACAGCGCCACCCCCCATAAAAGGAGACAAACACCTGCAATAATATTTAACAAAACAAGCGTTGGAATAGCTTGGCTCCTCTTCGTCTTTAGGGTCAGGACCCTGATTAAATTACGACCTAAAACCCTGCATCTGGCTGTGCCAAATAAGCCTCTTCTTCCGGCGTATTATCCCGCCCTAAAATTTTATTCCGGTGGGGAAAACGTCCAAATTCCTCGATCACTTTTAAATGCCGGAGCGCATAATCATACCCCAAAGGATCATCATCTTTCATTTTTTCGAACAATTCCACACAACGGCGCTGATCATTCAAATTTTCGCTATGTTCAAACGGCAAGTAAAGGAAGCGCCGTTTTTGAGGAGATAAAACCTGATCCAACCCCTTGGAAAGGGCAAATTTGGCAATGACAAGAGCCTTCTTATCAGTTTCAAAAGCCTGCGGCGTCCCCCGGAACATATTGCGCGGCATTTGATCAAGCAAAATACAAAGCGCCAGCGCGCCATCCGCACTCTTTTGCCATTCATCATAAGTTCCTTGAGAGGCATTTTGGTAAAAATCCAAAAATCGTTCTTTTACACGGGCGTCAAACTCCGCGTTAACCTGAAACCATTGCTGAGGCTGCGTCTCCACAAACCAAAAATCAATTATTTCTTTTTGAAAATCCTTCATACCAGCGATTCTAGCAGAGTTCGCCCTCCACCGAAAGGGAGAAAAAACTTATGAAACAAGGGGTTATAGTCGGATTTGCGTAAAAATTACGACTTCTTCACACCCGCCCAGATTTTGCGCTTGGTGGCATACATGATGCCGGCAAAAATCAGCAGGAAGATAAACACTTTGATTCCGGTACGCTTACGTACCTCCATCTCCGGTTCCGCCGCCCATGTCAGGAAATGTGATACATCACGCGCATATTGATCCAGCGTTGCCGGTGTGCCGTCCTCATACCCGACCATGTCATCAGATAGAGGAGCCGCCATCGCAATTTTATTACCCGGCATATATTTGTTCCAATGCTGCCCTGCACCGAGCGTCTCTCCTTCCGGTGCCTCCGCGTATCCTGTCAAAAGAGCGTAAATATAATCCGCTCCACCATGACGTGCCTTGGTAATCAAAGATAAGTCCGGTGGCAAAGCCCCGTTATTGGCATAGCGGGCCTGTTTATCATTTTCGTAAGGGTTTTTGAACTTGTCGCTTGGCTTCATCGGACGCTCAAACATTTCCCCTTCATCATCGGGGCCGTCCGTCACTGTATTTTGCGCCGCGATTGCTTTAACTTCTGCTTCACTGTAACCAAGTGCGCTCAAATTCCGGTAAGATAAATGCTTCATGGAATGACAGGCGGCACATACCTGGGTATAGACCTGAAACCCGCGCTGAAGTGCGCCGCGATCATAGGTGCCAAACACGCCGTCAAAGCTCCAATGCTGATGTGGAATTTTATGTGAGCTCTCAGCCGCAACTGCTGAACCAGAGGCAAAACCAATCGTCAGAATCATAAGGAAGATAAATATTGAATATTTCATATCACAAATCTCTTATTTATTTTTTAGCCCTGTTTATTTTTCGAGAGCACAGCCTCATGGATGCTGGGCGGTAATTTAGCCACAGGCTCTTTCTTGTTTAAAAACGGTATAATCACAAGGAAAAAAGCGTAATAGTAGAGCGTACAAATTTGCGCCAATGGAACCCACAGCCCTTCCGCCGGTTTACCACCGCAAACCCCCAGAATAAAGGTCACAACGGCCAAAGCCAAAAACGCAATTTTAAACCAGGGTCTGAAAACCGCGCTGCGCACCGGATGTTTATCCAAAAACGGTAAGGCAAACAAAAGCGCGATAGACCCAAACATGGCGAGCACCCCGCCCAGCTTCGCCGAAATAAGGACAATGTCAGTAAAGGGAATAGCAATATCAAAGGTAATGGCCCGCAAAATCGCATAAAACGGCAAGAAATACCACTCAGGGACAATATGTGCCGGTGTCACCAACGGGTCAGCCGGTATGTAATTGTCTGGATGTCCTAAATCATTGGGCGCGAAGAAAGCGTAGCCCACGTAAAGCAGTAGGAAGACCAGCAACCCGAATGTGTCTTTGATGGTGTAGTAAGGGTGAAACGGCAAAGTGTCTTGTTTTCCCTTTGGTTCAATCCCTAAAGGGTTATTCGATCCCGTCACATGCAATGCCCACACATGCAGGAAGACAACAGCAAAAATCACAAAAGGCAACAGATAATGCAGCGCAAAGAAACGATTAAGCGTTGGGTTATCAACGCTGAAGCCTCCCCAAAGGAGGGTCACGATACTATCTCCTACCAAAGGAATGGCAGAAAAAAGGTTCGTAATCACTGTCGCGCCCCAAAAGCTCATCTGTCCCCAAGGCAAGACATAGCCCATAAAAGCGGTTGCCATCATGAGCAAGAAAATCACAACGCCTAAAATCCAGAGTAACTCACGCGGGTTCTTGTAAGAACCGTAATACATGCCACGGAAAATATGGATATAAACAGCGATAAAGAAAAATGATGCGCCATTGGCATGAAGATAACGCAACAGCCAACCGTGATTCACATCACGCATAATGCGCTCCACACTATCAAAGGCCATAGCGGCATGCGGTACGTAATGCATGGCCAGAGCAATCCCCGTCACGATCATCGTGACCAGCATCACCATTGCAATCGCACCGAAATTCCAGAAATAATTGAAATTTTTCGGTGTCGGAAAAACACCATATTCCTTCTGCATGAGAGTGAAAACGGGAAGGCGAGAATCCACCCATTCCACTACCGGATTATCAAATTTTTCTCTATTGCCGCTACCCATAAGCTTCGTCCCAATTATTTAGCCAATCTTGATTGTTGTCTCGTTCAAAAACGTGTATTCCGGCACCGCCAGATTTGTAGGGGCCGGACCTTTGCGAATACGTCCTGAAGAATCATAATGCGACCCGTGACAAGGACAAAACCAGCCATCATATTCCCCCTTCACGTCTGTATCTTTTTGTCCCAAAGGCACACAGCCCAGATGCGTGCAAATCCCAACCATCACAAGCCACTTTTCATGTCCTTCTTTCACACGCTCGGCATCTGTCTGCGGGTCACGCAGATCAGCGCTGTCATCTGCTTTAGCCTCTTCAATTTCCTTGGCCGTGCGGTGGCGAATGAAAACCGGCTTTCCACGCCACATCACCGTAATGGCCTGTCCTTCCTCAATCGGACTTAAATCCACCTCAGTCGTTGAAAGCGCCAGCGTATCTGCCGCCGGGTTCATCTGATCAATCAAGGGCCAAGCCACGCTCCCCGCTCCCACCACACCAAAGGCCGCAGCGGTTAAATAAAGGAAATCGCGCCGGGTTGGCTCATCTGCTTGATCATTTGCGGGAGTTGGTTTTGTGCTCATAAACTTACTACCATCTTCATATTGACTTCATCCAAATTTAAGGAAGTATTTTTCCGATTTAGAAACTGCCCCAGATTATAAAATAAAACAAGATAAGAATTCTAGCCTTCCCACCAAAAAAAGCGTATTTTCCGTTCCACTATGATACATATTGCCCTGTACCAACCTGATATCCCGCAAAATGTCGGGGCCGCTATCCGCCTATGCGCCTGTCTGGGCTTAACTCTTGATATTATAGAGCCTTGTGGCTTCCCTTGGGATAAACATAAAATCAGGCGCTCCGCTATGGATTATATTGATCTAGTGAACTTACACCGTCATGCCTCATGGGGTTCTTTTTTGAAAGCCTACCCGCATAAGCGCCTGGTCCTCATGACCACCAAAACGGATCAAATCTATACCGAGTTTGAGTTTTCACCAGATGACATCTTAGTTGCGGGCCGCGAAAGCGCCGGCGTTCCACTTGACATTCATCAAGGAATTCCCCATCACATCACCATACCCTTAAGCGCTCAGGCGAGGTCTTTGAACGTTATTAATGCCACTGCGATCATTGCGGGAGAAGCTCTACGCCAGATACCATAAATCACAGCAAAAAAGGGTATAAAAATGGGACATGCAATACATATTCAGGATTTAAGCAAAATGGACAATATTGATTGGAGTGAACGCAAAGAAAAAGCTTCCGGCTGGTTTCAAACTTTGCGTGATGATATTTGCACCCGCTTTGAAGCTTTGGAAGATGAGTTAAGCGCAGGCCCCAAAACAAATATGGAGCCGGGTCGTTTTGAACGCAAAGCGTGGGAGCGCGAGCCTAGTAAAAATCCGAATGAGAGCGGCTCCGTCCTGAATGGCGGCGGCGAAATTTCCATCATGCGCGGGCGTGTATTTGAAAAAGTCGGTGTCAATATTTCAACCGTTCACGGCACATTTAGTGAAGAGTTCCGCGCCAAAATCCCCGGCGCACAGGAAAGCGATGGTGAATTCTGGGCAAGTGGTGTATCCCTCGTCGCCCATATGCAATCACCGCTTGTCCCAGCAGTCCATATGAATACACGGATGATTGTGACTTCTCGCGGATGGTTTGGCGGCGGAGCGGACCTCACCCCTATATTTCCGGATGATAAGGACACTAAAGATTTCCACGCCGCCTTTAAAGGATGTTGTGACACTCACGATCCGGATTATTATCCGGAATTTAAAGAGTGGTGTGATCTCTACTTCTTTTTACCGCACCGTAATGAACCACGCGGCATTGGCGGCATTTTCTATGACTACCTGAACTCCTGCGATAATGCGGATTCAACCAAAGACTGGTCAGATGATTTCGCCTTTACACAAGATGTCGGTAAGACATTCGCCGATATTTATCCGGAAATTGTCCGGCGTCACATGAATGAGGATTGGACGGCGGAGCAACGCGAAGCACAACTCATCAAACGCGGACGCTATGTAGAATATAATCTCCTTTATGATCGTGGCACGCAATTTGGCCTGAAAACCGGCGGCAATACCGAGGCCATATTGATGTCCATGCCACCGGAAGTAAAATGGCCTTAAGAAACCTTTTGTATTACATATTGACGCAAGACGATTTGATATGTAGAAAATACCATCTATTCAAGCATCATAGATGAGGTTTTATTATGGCAGACAAAAGGCCCTTGGCAGAGTTACTGGAAGAAGACCGTCGACAGATAGCGGCGTACTACACAAGGATGGCAGAGGCCGGAAATCTTCTGGGACGAGACACTCCCGAAGAGCTCGCCGATAGATTTTGTGAACTGCCCTTTCGGAAAAGCTAGGATGCGCCGCACCATGACCGACATCATGAAATATAAGCATGATAAGAATGACTGCTTTTTGGGTTAGCTTTACTCAAACACAGGAATTACAGGTTATTCTCTAACCATTCTTCCTGACGACGCGCTAATTCCTGCCCTAACTCAGGTCCTGTTTCGTAGCCTTCGGCGATTAAGTCCTGTCCTGTAATCGGACAAGTTGGTGCTTGCCATTTTTTGAGAATATCTATGATGTTTTCATCCTCTTTCAGTGCTCCCTTTGCCACCATCACAAGATAGCCTTGCAAAATCATCTCGTTCCCATGATAAAAAATTGCTTTTTTAACGGCCTTTTCATCTTGATCTTGATGAAAAACACTTCCTGCTACCATATCCAGCTTTATCAAAAAATTTTTCTGTGCATGAGAAAGTCTCAAAGAATTTTCAAACAAGCGCGCCTTACACCCCGCAACAATAAAAAGCCGCGCCATCACATCAGGCGCATTATATTTCTCCTGCAATGCACAAAATTTTTGCGCAAACGAAAAAGAATATTCCGCCCCCGCTAAAGAAAACAAAACACCACCCTCAAACATCGTTTCCAATATCTTAGGCACTTGCGCACTGCTCAGTATTTTTAAAAATTCCTGTGTAATGCGTTCCTTCGACAGGCTCTGCATTTTATCTGCCGCCACAAAACAAGCCTCCAACGCTTCTTTATCCGGCTCCCCTTGCCCATAATGTGCATGAAAACGGAAAAAGCGCAGAATACGCAAATAATCTTCTGCGATGCGCTTGGTTGGATCACCGACAAATATGACTTTTCCAGCCTGCAAATCCTCAATGCCGCGCCCCGTCAAATCATAGATGTTTCCTGATAAATCGGCGAGCAAGCTATTCATCGTGAAATCGCGGCGTTTAATGTCTTCGTGCCAACTATTTGTAAAAGTAACTTCCGCATGCCGTCCATCGGTATTCACATCATGGCGCAGCGTCGTCACCTCAAACGGTCTCCCTTCTATTACAATCGTCACTGTACCGTGCTTAATGCCGGTGGGAACAACTTTAACCTGCGCCTGATTACAAATCTCTATGACCTGATCCGGCGTTAACTTCGTGGCGATATCAATATCCTCTACATCTCTTCTCATGAGTGTATTGCGCACACATCCGCCCACAAACAAGGCTTGTGTTTCTTCTTTGCCGTTCAACAAATCCATGACCCGCAGAACGCTCAGGTCTCTCATCCATTCCGGCGGATCAATTTTTAGGGCTGATTTTAAAACAGATGTCATCTCAACTTCGAATTATACGGGGAGCAAGCCATTATTCACAATGGAATATTTACTTTTCTTATAAGCTCCTTACGTCCTCCGACGTCAAATTCCTGATAAAGTTTCGCCGCATGATATTTAATGCAATAAATAGATTTATGAAGTTGATGGGCAATTTCCTTGTTGCTCGCCCCTTGCAAAAGGGCACGTAGTATTTGACTTTCGATCAAACTTCTCTTGCGCGTTGCCAGCGTTTTTTTGGAAACATGCATTCCCTTCATCAGCAAAACCATACCAACCATATCATTCAACGGCATATTTTTTGAAAAAAAGCCACTAAACCCGGCATAACCAGATTTTCCGTTACTCCCCCACAAAAATACGGGCGTTTTAGGATTATACCGCCGCTTGAAAGATCGCCAATTTCGTATCAACCCCTCATCTATAACAACCACGTCATGATTTTCCGTGATATCCTCAAGCCGGTCAGAAACGTGGCATTCAATCTCCGGCTGATACCGAAAAAATCGCGTTATAACCTCCCGCATCACCGGATTTGAGTTTAAGAATAATATCCGCACCACATTGTCCTCTCCTCAACATGATGGAGCAATATGGATGCCAAATAAAAGGTCAACAAAAACAATAGGATAAGAGAGAGAAAAGCAAAAAATTTTCATTTTGCAGCTAAATGAAGTTGGCTTTGGCCACCCCTATAAGGTTCCTTGAGCACATGACGATACACATATGTGGCCTCCAACACGCGTTGTACATAGTTGCGGGTTTCATAGATCGGCAAGCTTTCTACCCAGTCAATAAGATCAACCTCGTTTGAGCGCGGATCACCAAACTCTCCCAACCATCTGGCCACCCTATTAGGACCTGCATTATAAGCCGCCACGGCCAAAGCATAGTGGCCATCAAAGCGGTCCAATAATTTCTTCATGTAAGAAGATCCCAAACGAATATTGTGGCTGGGCCGGCTCGTGAGCCATGAAGTTTGATGAGACAACCCTTTTTTACGCGCTACTTCCTTCGCCGTTGCGGGCATGAGCTGCATCAACCCTCTGGCTCCTGCCGGACTCACAACATTTTCATCAAAACGGCTTTCCTGTCGGATGACACCATGCACAAGGGAACGTTCCACATACTGACTCCCCCCATAAGAAGAAGGAATAGTCGGATAAAGATACGACACGAGATTTAATCCAAAATCATTCATCGCCTTATTGGCAGCCTTGATCGTGACTGCCCGACGTTTTAAAGCGTTCGATAAATCAGCCAAAAGCTTAACCTCTTCCACCGTTTCGCTCGCGGATAAAAGACGCAGCAGAAAAATATCAGCCTCTTTATCCATGCCAGCCTTATGAAGCCAGTAAGCGGCCTTGACCAAACCGCTATTTGCAAAACCCTGCTGCGCGTTCATTGAAACCGGATAAGTTGTGCTTGGATAAATCTGATGAGGACGCCCTAACTTCTCCACCGCCAACTGCCCGTAATAAGTCTGGTTATATTGCGCCGCAACGCTATACCATTGACGTGCCACATCGGAATGCCCTAATGCTTCACTCGCCCGCCCCGACCAATAGGCACCTCTAGAGCGGCTAATCGGGCTTTTCACATTCTTGTAAAGCTTTTCAAAATGCTCGAAGGCCCGCCAAGGCTTATTAACAAAGCGAAGCGCAAGCCACCCCGACATCCACTGGGCCTGCGCCATCGGAAAGCCTTCTTTTTGCCGGTGCGCTGCCACCAGCTTATAAGCCTGTTCATATTTTTTCTCCTCCATCAAACGCCGCGCCAGAATATGACGCTCCGTCCACCACGCTTTAGGAGATTTCATATCACGTACCTGCGGCGCCTTACGCAATAACGCTATCGCACCTGCATTCAAATCTTTCTTCCGCCGCCATTGGATACGCGCTAATAACAAAGAGGCATGGTTTTTCAAAGAAACTGGCACCGCCTCTACTTTTGCATCTACATTCCCCAAATCCTGAGTCAGCGCTTGATGCGCCTGAACCAGTACGACGTAACCCGCTCCTTGCCGTCCGCCTTGTTCCAGCAAGCGCGCAATCGCTAACGCATTCGCATAGCTTTTACGCTCTAAAAGATGCTCTAGGCGTTTCAAATGGCTGGAGCGGTTAAGTAAAGTGCCATATTCCGCGAAAAAAGCTTTTTGCTGTTCCCGCGTTAAATCAGAGTTCTGCCACCACTCATTCAAAACACGGCGCAACTCCTTATCCTGTCCGCGCCCCTTCAAGGCCTTGGCATAGCGTGTCATCCCCGCTCCTGTTAATGGAGGGAATCTGCGAAACCATTCAATCACCTGAAGATCAGGCTCGTTATCCGTCAAAACTTTTTCAGCCTGAAGCTTGAGCTTCCCTTGAAAAGGCCAATCGGAATGGGCTTTTATAAAGGCTGTTACTTGAGAGAAGCTTGAACCTCCCTCTCCACCACTAATCGCCAGCCATTGAATCAGTGATTTTGCGTGGCTAGAAGCAAGCCCCCGTGCCTTGGCATGTGCCGCCTGCCAGTTGCCACGGTCCGCCAGTCTAAGCGCCTCAACAATCCGGGCGGTTTCGGATTTATTTTCTGTTTGCTTTATGACCTGTAAAGGAGAACTCGCGTGGGTCTGTGTTGGAAAAGCTGTTCCCAAAACCACCCAAATTAAGCCAACCACAATGATAAGACGATTTATATTCATGCACCTGTTTCTCTTGCAAGGAATAGCTCAAATCTATAGGGTGGGGGCATATTTTCAAGAAATTTCGGAAGATAATCATCATGTTTTACGGCTCTATCACTGCCCTTGTCACCCCCTTTACCCAAAATGGTGAAGTTGACTGGCCTGCCTTTGATAAGCTAGTGGAATGGCAAATAGATCAAGGCACGCACGGTCTTGTCCCTTGCGGTACAACAGGAGAGTCTCCCACTCTCACACATGAGGAACACCATGCGATCGTGAAACGCTGCGTTGAGATTGTGGATAAGCGTATCCCCGTGATTGCCGGTAGTGGGTCGAATAGCACAGACGAAGCGCTAGAGCTTTCTTTGCGTGCACAAAGAGACGGCGCGGACGCTCTGCTTATCGTTACGCCATATTACAACAAACCGACGCAAGAGGGGCTGTTCCAGCACTTCAAAAAACTCCATGACGAAACAGCGCTTCCCATCATCATATATAACATTCCGGGACGGTGCGTTATTGATATGAGTATCGATACGATGTGCCGCTTGGCCGAATTACCGCGCATTACCGGTGTGAAAGACGCAACAGCCGATCTCGCACGGCCGCTTGAATTGCGCAATCGTTTGGGAGATGATTTCTGTCAACTCTCTGGCGAAGATGCCACCGTGACAGGATTTTTGGCACAAGGCGGACATGGCTGTATTTCTGTGACATCTAATATCGCACCTAGTCTTTGCGCAAAAATGCATGAAGCATGGCGGAATCAAGATATACCCACAATGGCAAAATTACGTGATCAATTGGCGCCTGTGCACTCTGCCCTATTCTGCGAATCTTCGCCCGTGCCTGTAAAATACGCCCTTCATAAAATGGGACTATGTGAACCATATGTACGGCTTCCTCTTGTGAGCGCTTCAACATCTTGTCAAAAAACCGTTGATGACGCGCTCCTTCAAGCTGGTATTTTAGAAAACACCTCTACCCCCTTATCCGCACATGGATAATTTCAAGGCGCACCAAAACTATGGCGAAGAAAAACAACAAAAAAGGTGGATTAATCTCGACGAGCCAAACGGTCGCCGATAACCGCCGTGCGCGCTTTGATTACGAGATTGATGAAAAATTTGAAGCCGGATTGGTGCTCACAGGAACAGAAGTGAAATCCTTGCGCCACGGGCAGGCAATGATCGCCGAGTCCCATATTAGCACCCGCAATAACGAAGAAGGACTATTTCTTCTCAACGCTCACATCCCTGAATATCAACAGGCCAGCCCCCATTTGCAACATGACCCAAAGCGCCCACGCAAACTGTTATTAAAAAAACGTGAAATTGACAAACTTTCCGGCGCCGTTACCCGTCAGGGGTTTAGTATTATCCCTTTAAAACTCTATTTCGATAGTCGTGGCATGGCAAAACTGGAAATTGCCTTGGCTAAAGGTAAGAAACTGCACGACAAACGCGAAACCGCAAAAAAGCGCGATTGGAATAGAGACAAGCAACGCATTTTACGTGAAAAAGGATAAAACACTATAGTGCTTCCCATTAAAAACCGGATATTTTTAAACTATTTCGTTTTAAACCACCAAGGCACGAAGACACCAAGTTTTCTTTATAAGTTCAATCTCTTGGTGCCTTGGCGTCTTAGTGGTTTAGAAAAATTAACCAGCATAAAGCTGATAAAAACTTAACTCGTCTTCTTTGAGGCTGGTTTTTTCTCTTCTACAACTTCCAGATCCGGTCCGCTCTCATCTTCCGGACCAACGAGCATGGCATCTGACATGAGGCCTGCATTTTCCCGTATTTTATTTTCAAGCTTTTGCATCATATCAGGATGATCCAGCAAATATTGCTTGGCGTTTTCACGCCCCTGACCAATGCGCTCTCCTTCGGCGGAAAACCAAGAGCCAGATTTTTCAACGAACCCGCCTTGCACCCCAAGATCCAATATTTCACCGGTTTTTGAAATCCCCTGACCATACATAATATAAAATTCCACCAGACGGAATGGGGGCGCCATTTTATTCTTTACAACCTTCACCCGTGTCTGGTTTCCAACGACCTGATCGCGGTCTTTGATTGCTCCAATCCGTCGGATATCCTATCGCTCAGAAGAATAGTATTTAAGTGCATTCCCCCCTGTTGTGGTTTCAGGAGAACCGAACATCACCCCGATCTTCATCCTGATCTGGTTAATAAAGATCACGACCGTATTTGAGCGCGAAATGGAGCCTGTCAGTTTCCGCAAAGCCTGCGACATCAATCTGGCCTGCAATCCCACATGGGTATCGCCCATCTCACCTTCCAACTCCGCCCGAGGCACCAAAGCCGCAACAGAGTCAACAACTACAACATCCAGCGCACCGGAGCGCACCAGAGTATCCGTAATTTCAAGCGCTTGTTCTCCTGCATCAGGTTGAGAGATTAGCAGCTCATCCACATCACAACCAAGTTTACGCGCATAAGATGGATCCAGCGCGTGCTCCGCATCCACAATCGCGCATTGCCCTCCGGCCTTTTGTGCCTCCGCAATAATATGCAGCGCCAATGTTGTTTTACCGGAACTTTCAGGCCCATAAATTTCCACAATCCGCCCACGCGGTACGCCGCCAATCCCTAAACCAATATCAAGCCCTAGAGACCCCGTCGAAACCGAAGCCACTTCCATCGGGTTGTGATCTGCCGACAGCTTCATCACCGAGCCTTTACCGAAAGCCCGTTCAATCTGCGAGAGCGCCGCGTCTAACGCCTTAGCCTTTTCATCATTACTTTTGGTCATTTTTTCATCTTTTTTCATTGAGGTTACAGACATATGCTTTCTTCCTTTCTGACATAGGTTCAATAATGCTTCAATACTCACTCATGGGCTTAGTGCAATTTTCGCACAGCTAATGATGACACCAATATGTACATGCTTTGTTCTTCTTGTAAAGCAAAAAGAACAAAAAAAGAACATTTTTATACAGATTTTTTCGAATACTCTGTCAAAGACAAGCCGAGTTGCGCCCGCCTGACTATGATGAAAACTGCAAATCCCCAATCTGTGATCATCAGGAAAAAAGGATAGAGCAAATTTTCCCATGTCGGGTCCGGCACGGCGAATAGCATCAAAAAGTAGCGCAAGCCTGCAAAACCATAAGAAACGGGCGGCTCCGTTTCCGGTTTGTGAAAAGATTTGCGAATCGTCGGATAATAGGTCAACGCGTCAATGACCATGACAATCAACACAGCCGCCAAGGGGTTCTGTGTCGCTTTCCAGACCGGAATCGCGGCAATAGCAATAAGGAGCGCAGCCCAGTCACTTTTGGTATAGTCTCCCTTTCTCCGATAAAAAAGGCTAAAAAAGCGATGAGCAAACAGCTTACCGAAACAAACGCCAACGCCCAGGCGGAAGGGCCCGATTCCAGATCAAATTGTGCCAGCGCACCAACGCCTGTAACAACTCCCCATAACAGCCAGCTAAAGGCGTGAGGTTTGGTCTCCCCCAGATAGATCGTATAGAAGTAAGTGCCGTAACGAAAAGTCGCCAGCAACACCGCCGCAACGGCAAAGAATAAATATTGGTCCATGATTTATAATCCCAATAACTCAGCTGCAGATTTCTCAACCGTGATATTTCCCGAATGTCGGGCAGCTTTTTCATACTGACGACTATTATCCCCCGGGACAACGCCTCCATTTTGACGGATGATCGTCACAAGATTATCCGCCTCTTTCCTGAATTTTTGTGCATCTATCAGCAATTCTGGATCGAAAGCAAAAACTAAAAACCCCCAATCTTTGTCAAAGGTTTCATAATCACAATATGATGCACCGACCAAAGGGCCGCTTAATGTTTCTACCATCATAGAAAGTGCCGACCCTTTATACCCCTTATCAAAAGGCAAAATCCCTCCCTTCATAGCCTCACTTGGGTCAGTCGTTATTTCTCCCTCGCGGTCGATAGCGACATCTTCAGGAATCTTTTTCCCCGCCATTTTTGCCAAAACCAGTTCATAAAATGTAATGGCCGAAGTCGCCATGTCAAAGACAACAGGTTCCTCCAAAGTGGGAAAAGCCCATGAAAAAGGGTTTGTACCAAATAAAGGCGCACTTAAACCAAAAGGAGCAGTTGCCCCCGGCGAACGAGCGCAAGCATAGGCTATTAGACCTTCCTGTGCGGCCTTCTCTGCATAAAACCCTAGCGCTCCTGTACTACTAAAAATTCCGTTCGCACCAACAATACCAAACCCATATTCTTTGGCTTTATCAATACAAAGTCGCATTGCCGTTTGAGCAATATGAAAGCTGGGATTTTTATTGCCTGAAATGAGAGCTGATAGTTTTGTACGTTCAAAAATCTCAACAGATTTTTCCGGTTTTATGCCCTGCAAAGGTTCCGTTCCTAAAAGCTTCAACAAACCCTGCCCGGTTTTATTGCAGAGTTCCGCATATAAGATAACATCCACACAATCCTGCACAGCTTTCTCATCAAAATATTGCATCAAAAAATTGAATAATTTTTCTTTAAGGATATGTATCTCTACTTGTTTCACAAAACTACTCCTCTAAGGCTTCTTTAACCTTTGAAGCTAATTTTTTGAGTGTGAAAGGTTTAGGCAGGAAGTAAATATTGTCCCCCATATGATCTTTGAGCTTTTCTTCCGTATAGCCGGAAATGAAAATGATTTTGAGCTTCGGGTTGTTCTCACGCATATGTTTGGCCAAGGTCGGCCCGTCCATATCCGGCATCATGACATCGGTAATGAGCAAATCAATCGGCGTATCATTTTCCTCCAGCAGATTTACCGCCGCCTGACCGTTTTCAGCAGAAAGCACCTCATAGCCCTTATTCGTCAGCGCACGGGTACTAAATGTCCTGACCGCGTCTTCATCTTCGACCAAAAGAATTGTGGCTGTGCCGGTCAAATCACCACTTACTTCCTCACTGTCTTTTTGGTCTTCTGTCTGACCTTCTTTGATTTCTTCTTCGCTCAAACGCGGGAGATAAATCGTAAATGTCGTACCTTTACCGATTTCACTATCCACATGAAGATACCCGCCCGTTTGCCGGATAATCCCATAGACAGTCGCCAGCCCCAAGCCCGTTCCCTGCCCCACATCTTTGGTGGTAAAAAACGGCTCCAACACGCGGGCCAGATTTTCCGGTGAAATACCGCACCCCGTATCACTGACCGCAATCGAAACCCATTGTCCCGGCGGCATATCATCCTCACAACATTTTATATTTTGATCATTTTCAAAATTATCGGTCGTGATGGTCAGCTTACCGCTATTCTCACCACTAACCTCTTCAATCGCATCACGCGCATTCACAGCCAGATTAATAAGAACCTGCTCCATCTGGCCAACATCAATTTTTACAAGCCCCAAATTCGAACCATGAATAACCTCAAGCTCGATATTCGTTCCGATCAAGCGACGCATGAGGTAAGATAGCTCGGTCAGAATTTCTCCCACATCATGGATACGCGGACGCAAGGTTTGCTGACGCGAAAATGCCAAAAGCTGACGCACCAGATTGGCCGCTCGGTTGGAGTTTTGTTTGATCTGCATGATATCGCCGAATGATGGGTCACCCGGCTTATGACGCAATAAGAGCAAATCACAAAAGCCGATGATGGCCGTAAGCAGATTATTAAAGTCGTGCGCGATCCCACCGGCCAGTTGCCCAATGGCCTGCATTTTTTGCGACTGGACAAATTGGACCTCCAGCTCTTTTTGACCTGTCAAATCAATGAAGTGAAGCACGATATTGTCACTATTGGTAAAGCGCCTTGCATGCATACTTACCACCATTTTTTTACCGTTTCCGGCAATCAATCCAATCTCCATCGGGGCTGGCAAGCGTTTTCCCTGCTCCATCCCGCCAACAGCCGCAACAATCGGCTCCCGGTCATTTTCCGCCAAAAAGTCCTTTAAATGATGTTTTTCAATATCTTTGGGCTGCTTTCCCAAAATATTGGCAAACGCCATATTACAATCTTCGATCTGCCCCCCCGAATCTACAAGAACGACACCTACGGGCGCCTCATCAAAGAACCGTTGGAACCGGTCTTCCGAAGCCTTAAGAGCCTTCCTCATCTCCCGCTCGGATGTCAGATCATAAACCACACCCCTTGTGCGCACGCGTCCTTCATCTTCTTGCACCACGGCCTGATTGACGCTCGCCAAAAATGTCTTGCCTCCCGGTCCTTTCATCTGAACTTCAGCCAACTGCCTGACCCCGCCGCCTTCAATAATATCATAAGGCGCGGCATTTACCGGTGGTGTATCCAAATAAGTGTGCAGATATTCATGACTAAGCAGGCTTTGAATATCATTGCCAAGCCATCTGGCGAGTGTCGCATTGACAAAAATAAAGCGTCCCTCCTCATCAACAGAGAAAAACCCCACAGGCGCATTGTCCGTAAAATCAATGAGCTTGGCACGTTCCGCCCGCACGGAGCGATCCAGATCCCGCTGATTGGTCACATCATCAATACGCCAGTGAACATATCCCGCCCATCCCGAAACAGGTTGAGCCGTGACCTGAAACCAACGCTCCGTTGCTCCCGTTCCGGAACAAAGCTCAAGCGAGTCGGTAAGTCCTTTTTGCGCCTTTTCTGCCAGATTTTGAAAGAGGTTATAGGCCTGCGCATCATTGATAAAAAGCTGCGACAACCCATCCAGCGTGGTTTCGCCCGTCCCCTCACACAGCACCCTGAATTTTTCATTATAGTAGACAGCGTTATCGGCGCCATCCGTAATCAGCCGCGCACCGCGACTCCCTTCCAGCACCTCACGGATCAGATAAAGCTCTTTTTCATTTTTTTTACGGCCACGAAAACATTTTTGGAACCAAAACGCCAAAATACCGGCAATAATGAAAAGAAGACCTGCCAGCACAAAGCTAACCTTATCCCCTCCCGTCGCAACAGCCACCGCGACACAGGCCAGAACGTAAAAAAGGATAAAAAATATTGCGATGAACAAATTCCGCCGGAAAGAATGCATGTCCTCCGGCGGGTCCAAGGCTTTTTTTTGGCTTTCGATGAATTGGGTATGGTCAAGATCAACGCTCATAGCGACCCATTTTGCCATAGATCATGCCACCTTGACCAGACGTTTATACCTACCAAAACCATGATAATTTTTCAAAACTCCGGGCCTTAAGCCCAGGGCCTAACCTGAAGCAGGATGCAGCTTACCTTTAAGTTGAAAGACGTAGGAAATCACTTCGGCGACGGCCTGATAATGCTCGGTCGGGATCACATCATCCAGCTCAACCGTATCATAAAGCGCACGGGCAAGCGGCTTGTTCTCATAAAGCGGAATATCATTTTCCTTGGCCACTTCCCTGATCCGCATGGCCAGATCATCCAATCCTTTCGCAACAAGAACGGGAGCATCCATTTCTTCCGGATCATATTTAAGCGCAATGGAATAATGCGTCGGGTTTGTAATGACCACATCGGCTTCCGGTACGGCTTGCATCATGCGCTGCCTTGCCTTTTCCTGACGCAACTGTTTCAGTTTGGCGCGCACATGCGGATCTCCCTCAGTTTGCTTATATTCATCTTTGAGCTCCTGCTTGGTCATGCGCATTTTCTTGTAATGCTCATATCGCTGATAAACCAGATCAATCACCGCCACGACCAGCAGCACCACCAAAATGCCCGCCATCAAGCGAATAACAAGCCCTTGCAGCTCATCTAGCATAGTTGGCAAGGGTAAACCAATCATATGGTCAATCGTGCCATAAAAAGGATAAAGCAAAATTACCCCAACCACCCCAATAATCCCGATTTTTAAGATCCCTTTGACAAACTCCATGATGGAGCGCATCGAAAAAAGGCGTTGAAAGCCTTTAAGCGGTGAAATTTTACTTAAATCAGGCTTAATCACCTCCGGCGCAAATAAGGGGCCCACTTGTAAAAAAGGTCCTAAAAAAGCAGCCCCGATAAGCACCAAAAGCGGCAAAATCAAAAACCCGAGCACCGACCAAAAACTCTCCCCCAAAACCATACCCACACCGTGCGGCGCAGAAGGCAACAAGTGCGCTTTGGCGATATAATTTTGCATGTGAGCACTTAGATTCGAAAGCGTGCCCGGCCCAATAGCCAGCACAACAATTGTTCCCGTTAAGAGCATCACCCAGTTATTGATCTCCCGACTAAGGGCCACCTGCCCTTTTTTACGGCTTTCCTCGATCTTTTTCGGGGTGGGTTCTTCGGTTTTCTGGGAATCGTCGCTTTGGTTTTCTTCGGCCATAGCTCTATTTTATCACAAAAGCTCCGCTTTAGCCCCCATTACTCAAGAAAAAGACCATTCCCTCTTCAAAACGGCTGAGCCAAAAGAGCATCGCACTCGACAATACAATCGACATGGTTAGCATGGAGAGCATAATTTGTACTGGCAGCGCCAAAATAAAGACCTGCACCTGCGGCATCAGGCGCGACAAAACTCCCATCCCGATATAAAGCAAAAGCGCCACAACAATAAAGGGAACGGCTATTTGAAAGCCAATTTTAAAACTGGCAGAAAATGCCTGCACCATTAATTGCGCCATAGAGCCGCTATCGGGCACAGAACCTACAGGAAAAAGGTGATAGCTCTCCACCAACCCATAAATCAGTAAATGATGAAGATTGGTCACAAATAAAAGCGTCACCCCCACCACGGATAAAAAAGCACCGGTAATGGAGCCCTGCGTCGCCAAGGAAGGATTAAAAACTTGCGCGTTGGCCAGACCTGAGGTGGTAGAGATCAGCATACCCGCCACATCAAGAGCCGCCATAAAAATCCGCGCAATCGTACCGATAAAAAGTCCGACCACAAATTCCATCAGCAAGAGCGAAAAGATAACCGGAAAGGACGGCAGTGGAGAAGGCACAAATTTTTGTACCACCGGCATGAGGACAAACGCCATCCCAAGAGCAATAAAAAGCCGGATATTTTGCGGCACGAAGGAATCCCCCACCCCCGGCATAATCATCATCGCCGTACCCATGCGGATAAAAATCAGCATGAAGGCAAAAACGCCGGTGACTAAAAACTCTTCGATAGAAAGCATTGAGATAAACTTACCCGATACCAATTATTTTATCGGCGATTGAATCCATAAAGGAAATCATAATCGCCGCAAAACCGGGCAGAAAAATAAAAATCGCCAGAAAGATGGAAAGGATTTTGGGTACGAAAACGAGCGTAATTTCCTGCACCTGCGTCAACGCCTGCACCAGCGCAATCGCCACCCCGACCACAAGCCCCACAACCATCACCGGCATACCGATTTGGATGATCAGAAGGATAGCTTCACGGGCAATATCAATGATCTCGTTCTGGTTCATAAAGGTAATTGTACCGCCCAGCCTCCTTTCCGACAAGAAGAGATATCACTTGACAAAAGCGAATTTTAGGAATATATTCATATTCAATAACACCCCAAATGCGTCCGCATTTCACCAAACCGCCTTCATCAGGGCGGTTTTTTTATGCGCAAAACAAAACACGAACCAGAAAGGAATAAATGACATGAGCTTTTTTGATGATCTATTCAAACCTATTTCCAAATCCGTCGGCAACAACATGGAAAATGACCCGGATGACGTCATCCGAACAAAGAAAAAATTCAAAACCATTGGCCGTTATAATGACGAGATTAACAATGGCTACATCGATCGGGAGCTGGACGATGCCATATGGGGCTTCCAGCGGAAAGAAAAGCTCAAACCCGATGGATTTATGAATCCGGGTGGTGAGACGGAACGCACATTGAACAAAAAAGTCAAAGAAAAGGAGAAAGAAAGAGAGCGAAAGGAAGAAGAAAATATAAAAATGGCCGGTGGTGGTGCCGG
Organism: Alphaproteobacteria bacterium; assembly: GCA_022763065.1. Lineage (GTDB taxonomy): Bacteria > Pseudomonadota > Alphaproteobacteria > Micavibrionales > Micavibrionaceae. Next base: position 53,155 of record JALEGH010000038.1, on the reverse strand, counting down.
TGCCGCCGCCGCAACTGCCTTGGGCGCACGCCTTTTGCCCCTTGCCGGGATCACAGCGATGTCCATGCAAAAATGGATAGAAGACCGCCACAAAAATGGAGCACAAAACAAGAACAAAGAGCTTGACAATCAAGGCCCTGATTGTGATGCTATTTATGAAAGTGAAACAAAACGGTGCAATGAAACAACAAATACTCGAGGCAAAAGAGCTGGTGCTATCTGTCATGCATCAGCTTCTAACCGTTACGGCAATTGCCGAGCAGGAAAACCGGAGGATCAATGGGGACCTTTGAGAGATTAGAACAAAATACTCTAGATTATAGCGGTAAAGAAATGCTTCTTTTGTCTCTGCAATATTATGATGGGGAGCCTGTTTTACAAATTGAACAGGAACCCCATTATTGGCGAAAGCACCGCCTCTTTGTCACTCATCGGGCCTTTCCTGAAAAAACTTTTTCTCATACTTTAGATGATTATCAGTTTTGCTGGGATATTGGATGGAGCATTTACCTAGGCATTACTATCCCTTATTTCACCAATCAACTGAACTTACTCTCAATTCAAGATTATGAACAAGAAAAAGGCATTCGATTTGACGCTGAACGACCATTTCCAAGCGAAAAAAGACGCAAAATAACCCATATTCCTCTCCCCAGCGATGATAAAGACACCATCCTGCACGAGAGTAACCGCCTGCTTCATGCTACCGGCAAAAAAGTCCTTGAAATCCTCCTATCTCACGAAAATCCTAAAGATTGGCCGTACAACAATGCCTAGCCGGGAAACCGAGGAATGAATGGGAAGACCTAAAGAAATAAAAAAACCACCACAAAGGATGCTTACAATTCATCTTCAAAAAAAGATGATGAAGTATCACTTATTATTGAGGCTGAAAATTTTAAGAGAGCTTGTCCACTCAGTAGTAGTAACATTAATAGTTTAGGCGATGCAGAAGATGAAATATGTGAATTTATTTTTGGTATTGGCTTTTGGCTTTTTTTACTATTAAAACGATTCAAAAGTAAATTTCAAAACTCTTCTCTTATATACATTTTGGATGAAACAAACTTCTCTGCAATATGCCAAGATGAAGAAGAATACGATCCAACTCGCCAACGTCAATTAATTGATACAATACCTCTCCCAAACGACGTTGAATGGCACTCCGATGAAAAGCTATGCTACCAAATCGGCAAACGTGTTCTGGGACACCTATTTGAGTTAGAGAGCAAAGAAATCAAGGAAAAATGGGGACCATTACAGAATTGATTGAGCAACAACCCGGATATGAATTGAGCGGCAAAGAGACGCTGATTCTCTCTTTGTAATATTATGATGGGGAGCCTGTTTTGCAAATTGAACAGGAACCCCATTATTGGCGAAAAAATCGTTTAATTTATACTCACAAAAACCTACCCGAATTAACATTCTCCGAAATTCTGGATAACTATGAATTTTGTGAAAAAATTGGCTGGAGCATTTACCAAAGCACTTTTTCTAATTATTTTGAAAATCCTTTGGCTGTACTTTCGATTCAGGATTATCAAGAAGCTAAAGGAATTCGGTTTGATATTGAATCACCATTTCCAAGCGAAAAAAGACGAAAAATAACCCATATTCCATTACCCAGCGACGATGAGGATACGATTCTTTTTGAACGCAAACGTTTGCAACAAGCCACAGGCAAAAAAATCCTTGAAATCCTCCTGTCTCACGAAAATCCCAAAGACTGGCCATATAATGATATGGAAGAGAAAGCGCCCTAAACCGGCATGCGCATGATTTCCTGATACGCACCAACCAAACGGTCACGCACGGCTACGACAGTTTGAAGCGTCACTTCCGCTGCCGTGATGGCTTGTACGACCTCAGGCAATGATGCCTCACCCGATACGGCCTTGGCCGAAGCAACCTCTCCACCGCGCAAAGTGTCCAGCGTTCTCATCGCTGTGCTTTTAAGAATATCGCCAAAGCTCTCCCCTTTTTGCGGTGCGTTCAAGCCCGCCACATTGGCGGCCTTTGATGTATTGGCGTAAGCGTTAATCGCGGCGGGGTTCACTATTTTATCAACCATGTTTCTTTCCTTTATACGCACCCATTGTAGCACAAAAATAGCCTTAACGTAACAAATCAATTGTTCTGAGCGTCATGCTGCGTGATTGTTCGATCATGCCTAAATTGGCTTCATAACTTCTTTGCGCCTCGCGCATGTCATTCATTTCAATCAGTAAATTCACATTGGGCATTTTCACATAGCCTGCCTCATTCGCGCCCGGATGATCAGGCATATATTTAAGCGGAAATTCGCCGCGCCGGTCGTCAGTGATATCTTCAACCTTCACCACCCTGTGACCACGACTCCGGTCCATTTCATTTTCAAACGTAATCACTTTACGCGCGAAGGGCTCCCCTTCGGGTGTCAGGGCTGCCGTGTTCGCATTGGCAATATTTTCCGAGATAATCCGCGTGCGCTCCCCTTGGGCGCGCATGCCGTAGGAAGAAATCGTCATCGCATCAAACATATCTGTCATATCCTATCTCCTTAAATTTTCTCTACTTTTACTGTCCTGCACCACGCCCAAGGGCGGTCTGAATCATGCCGACATTCTTGCGCATCAAATTGGTCATGAGGTTGTAATCCATATTTGTCTTGGCTGCCTTCACCATCTGCTCCTCAATAATCACGGAGTTATCGGCGGGAGCAACCTCATAAGGCGTACGAGTTTTTCTGGAATCCGGGCTGTGTAAATTCGCCCCCGGTCCCATATGGCCCGGCGCGGTGCGCTCCATTCTAATTTTTTGGGAACCCGTGACATCTTTTAAAACCGCGCCAAAATCAACTTTCGTGAGGTCACGCGGACGATATTCCGGCGTATCAGAATTGGCTATATTTTGCGCTAAAACCCCCTGACGCTGGTTCAAATAATTCATTTTCGCGCCCATAGCGTGGAATAATGCTATATTTTTAATGTCCATTTCGTTACCCTTTGGCTCATGTCAAAACGTGTAAAAACCGTATTTCCAAGGTAAAAACTGCAGGAACCATGCCAATGAGCGATGAGTTTGATGACGGCTTCAAAAAAGGTGACAAAAACGACCTAAAGCCTTTAAATATAAAGGAAAAACCAGATCGCCTGACCGCCGTTGCACTCAAAGACGGAAGCGAAAAGGGCGATATTCCGGTTATTTCGGCTGCCGGGCGGGGAAAAATTGCCGAGCAAATCCTGCAACTGGCCTATGATAACGATATCAAGGTTCGCTCCGACGCGGATTTAGCAGAAATTCTGGCTAAGATTGAACTGGAAAGCCCCATCCCCGGTGAAGCCTTCATGGCGGTAGCTGAAATTCTTTCTTATGTCTACCGCGCAAATGGAGAGCCGAACCCCTTTGATGCTGTCCTCTATGAGGACGCGCCAAAAGATGATATGGATTAGATACATGAACGACGCAACGGACCAGATTATTGAACGCATGCAGGAACTCACGCGCTTTATTGAACAAGCGCAAAGTGAAGTGACGCAAGGCGCTGTTACGGACCTGTCCCGCCTTGATCAAGAGGTTGCCACGCTGTGTGATCAAACGCTTAAACTGCCTGCGCAAGAAGCGCTCAAAATTCAACCTGTCATGGCGGAAATGATCGGCAAGCTTGAAACACTGGGCCTTGCGCTTAAAGACTTCAAAAGCAATCTGGAAGAAAAAGTAACAAAAGAAAAAACGAAGAGCTAACTTAATTCATGGACTATACGGATTACCTCAAATTTTTTGCCGCCCTTATCCTCGTCCTTGGGCTTATGGGCGGGTTGGCCTTTATCCTCAAACGTTTGGGGTATGCACAAACCGGCCTTAATATGGGTAAAAATAAACGCCTGAAGCTCATCGAGGTCCTGCCCCTTGACGCAAGACGCAAGGCCGTCATAATTGAATGTGATGAGAAACAACATCTCATCCTTTTAGGACCAAATGGCGAACTCGTCGTTGACAATAACCTCAAGCAACAATCAAGCAATAAAGCAAATAATGACAGCAAAAAATAAAACGCCCACCAAATTTTCCCATGCCAAATTCCCATGGGAAAAAATGGCGCTCATTAACTTGGTTATTACCATTTTGTGCGGCGGCACTCTCTTGGCACTTCTTCAAAACCCCGCATGGGCGCAGGCCATTACCTTTGATCTGGGACAAAGTGGTGATGGCGGCACTGTAACAGGCCGTGTCGTTCAACTCGTTGCTATTTTAACAATTCTCTCGCTTGCCCCTTCTATCCTCATCATGATGACCTCCTTCACACGGATTATCGTAGTGCTTTCTTTCCTGCGAACCGCCATCGGAATTCAGCAAACACCACCCAATACGGTGATGATTTCGCTCGCCCTTTTCCTGACTTTTTTCATCATGGCTCCGACCTTTCAAAAAGCCTATGAGAATGGTCTGGCCCCACTCATTAATGAAGAGATTAACGAAGTCACCGCCTTCGAACAAGGCGTCGAGCCTTTCAAAGAATTCATGCTGCTCCATGTGCGTGAAGCAGACCTTGAGCTCTTCATGGAGTTGAGCGGCACAAAAGACGTGGCCGAACCGCTTGATACTCCTATTCAAGTTTTGATACCAGCCTTTATGATTTCAGAGCTCCGGCGCGCCTTTGAAATCGGCTTTATGCTGTTTTTACCCTTCCTGATTATTGATATGGTCACAGCCTCGATCCTCATGTCGATGGGGATGATGATGCTCCCGCCTGTTATGATATCGCTACCGTTTAAAATCATCTTCTTTGTGTTGGTGGATGGCTGGTACCTGATCTCCGGTTCTCTCATTCAGAGCTTCGGGCCCACAACAACATCTGTTGTTGGTGGAGGGTAACGTCATTTCATCTTGCGGTAATTATCCAGAAACTCACCGAACATATCCACTTCAGAAATGAGAGAAGAAACAGAGTCCCGGCTACCTAAAAGCCCTAATTGACGCGGGCGTGTTACCAAATCGAACAATCTTGATTTTTCTGTTTGCAACATCAAATCACCATAACGCTCCCGTATATTGGTAAGCGCCAATCTATTGCCTGCCAAATTCAATGCAATAGAACGATTTAAAATCAAGTTAGCCTGATACTCCGTTAAAGGACGGGTCATGGATATATTTTCATCAGAAATGAGATCCTGAAAAGCCGTAGCAGCGTCCGCCCATTTTTTACCGCCCCACGCAATATCAGCCTTCAACCGCGCCACATCAAGATCACTTCCCATCTTATCAAGAATATCCAGCGCATCATCCACCTGATCGGTCTTGGATAGCGCGCGCGCGCGAAGAAGGTTAATTTCACGCTGCTGCGCGGTATCTCCTCCGGCCTTTCGGAGTTCGCTTTGTGCTACATCCAAAGAACGCAACGCCCCTTCCGGCTTATCGTCAAGCAAACGAATAGCTGCCAAGCGAATGGCTACTGGAATTTTATTTTTGTCCGACAGTCTATGGTTAATCTGGTGCTCCAACAAGGTGCTGGCCCGACCCAAAAGGTCAACATCGACAAGACGTTCTGCCAGTTGCTGAACGAACACATCCCCCTCCTCTCCAATCGGGGTAAGCTCTTTAAACTCATCATAAATACTTACAGCATCAAGAGGAGAAACCTCTTTTAATTTATCGCTACTAAAAAGATCACGGAATGTCCCCGTCATATACTCAGTAACTTCCTGCGCCATAATGGAATCAGGAGATAAAGAAATTGCATTGCGTAGCGTTCCCAAGCCTTTCAAATAATCACCATTTTGCAGATAGACCTCTCCAAGACGGAAATTGATGAGCGTTTCCAGTTCATCCCCGCGCCACGCATAACGCAAGCCCTCTAAGCGATCAATGGCTTTTTCCGGCGTGATTTTTTGACGCTCCAATTGTAGCCGCGTGAGAGACAACCCCGCCTTGGCTCGGTAATAATCATCGCCCTTATCAACGAGCTCCTTCCACAACTCAAAAGCCCTATCATCCTCTTTCATTTGCCTTGCCAGCTCACCGCTTAAATATTTCCACGCGGCCTTTTGGCTGGGCTCCATCTGATCCAGACCGAGTTCAAGCGAGACCAAAAGCGCCTGCGCCACATCTATTTTGGCAGAGCGCAAAGCAATCTCCGCCATAGACAGCGCCAAGGGCCCGCGAATTTGAGGAGGATACTCAAACAGTAAATCAAAATCTTTCGGCATCACGGAATCCGCTTGACGCCAATCTTCCAGCTGCGCCAAGCCATAAGCTTTCCAGTAACCAACCTCATCATATTGCTGGATTGAAGGGCTTGCCAAATCTTCAATCGCCAAATCAGATTGTCCGGCTAAGGCACCAGCCGCCCCGCGCAAGGCGATAAATTCCGCGCCTTCTTCAATCCCCGGTAATTCCTGCATCGCCACACGCAACAGCCCCAGTGCTTCCGCCCCGCGATTATTGGCTATATTCAATTTCGCCAGCGTCATTAAATCCTCGACCTTGGCATGACCTTCCTTCGGCCCCATCCCGACCATGATAACCCGCCGGTTTTCCTCCAGCGCGCGGGTCCCACCCATCTCCCAGCGCTCAAAATCAAAAATACGGCTCAGGCGTTTTTGCTTTTCTTCAGCACTAATCTCCTCTTCCTCCTTTTGTACATCATCTTTGAGGACAAGCGCTGCCGTATCGCTCTTGGAAGACACCGCCAGACCGCCGGGCCGTGTGACCAGCACCCCGTCAGAAGATTGGGCCATACGTATATCATCCGCTTTGGGTAAAGCTGCCAGACCTACGATAGAGTTGAGCGTCTCCACCTCCACAAACCGGCGCGCCTCTCCGCCATATTGGGAAGAATCCTCAACCGTTACAATCCGGATTTCATCACCCACCACAGGATCAATAAGAGAAAGAACTTTACGCACCGACGTCAAGGGCCAAAGCAAATTATAGCCGCTCTCCCCGGCAATATTTGTTTCTTTAACTTCCGGTTTCACAGGCATCACACGGCGCGGATTAGGCGTTACAATGATACGCCATAACAACCCGCCACCTTCAGCATAAATTTTATACCCGTCCAAACCACCAAATTCTGAACCGCCAAGGGATGGATTTTCAAGGGCTGATTTTTTATTGGCTTCCATTCCAACAGGTAATTGCATCCGGTAGGCTTTCCCGCCACCCATAGAAATTTCTTCGAAATCGGGGAAATCCTCTTTCCGAGGCCCCGCCAAAACCGGACGCACCCTAATCTCCGGATCATCCATCACAATCCATAAATATCCCAAACGCTCAAAAACGCTCACACCAATATTTTTGGTCGTACTGATCGTAATCACATGGGGCTGAACCCCGGAAAAAGTAAGCTTCTCAACCGCAGGTGCCGGAGCAGCCTGCTTTGTTTCGATTGGTTCTGAGGTTCGGGCTGATGAAGTTCGAACCGAAGTCGGCGCAGATGAACTCACCTCCCCGCCACCGTCATAGACATCAATCACCACACGGCTACCAATTCGAAAATCACGAATTTTTGCGCCGCTCGCCTTACTAATGTCGAGCTTAAGAGGCTGCCCCTCCGGTGAGCTCACATTCACCGTCCCGATATTACGCAAAGACTGAGCATTCACCGCGCTCGTATCAATATCTGCATTTTTATCAAATATGACAGACAAGCTAGCTGCACGATCATCAATCTCATAACCAGCTTTCGAGGGCCACTCAATCACCAAGCGGGTATATCCGGCATGGTCCCCCCCTCTGATTTTTACCGTTTCGCCATGACTTACCCCCGCCCCGAAACAAAGCGGTGCAATCATCAAAAAAATCAATAAAAACAATCTATAAGATAAAAATTTCATAACCTATCAAAGCCTGCCACAAGAGGCTTCAAAGAACAAGTTACGCCACAAGGTTCTACGCAAGATATTGAAGGGAGCGGGATGCCAAACAACAGCAAAAAAGGGATCAATTCAAAATCGATAAATCGGATGTTAAACTCCGGCGCCCATCATCTTCCATAACGACAATATCCACCCGCCGCGATAAATCTAGGCGATCCGTCGCACTTACCGTATCCGGCAAATCATCATAACGTCCACTGGCCTGCCCGCGCACAACGACATCCTGTTCATATCCAACATTTTCAAGCACCGCCGCGACATTGGTCGCACGCGCCAGAGATAATTCCCAGTTGGATGGATAGGAGCCACCACTCACAGGGCGCGGATCCGTGTGCCCCACAATTTCGACCCGGTTTTTAATCCGTCCCAGCGCTCCGGCCAAAGTAAAAAGCGCCTGATTGGCCTGTGATTTAACGGTAGCTTGCCCGGATTGAAACAGTAGATCCTGCGGCAATGAGATAATCAGGCTCTTACCCGTATCAATCAGCCGGGCGCTTTGAAGACTGACTTCCTGCTCCATCAGCTTGGCTATAATAGCTTTCAAATAATTTAGATCCAAGGCCTGCGAAAAGTTGACCTTATCGATATTTACGGCATCTTCCTGCGCACGGTTTAAAGGCCGACCGTAAAAACGGTTAAAATTTTCCTGAAGATTTTGGGTAAACTCTGCCCAGTCTTCTTGCTTTGGATTTGACATGGCAAAGAGCATCACAAAAAAGGTCAACATCAAGGCCATCACATCCGTAAAGGAAATCAGCCAGACACTTGTTGCCCCACCAGCATCATCGCCCATCCGTCGACCATATCGTCGCCTGTAAGATGGAGGAGAGATATCCTGCTGCTTTTGCTTGGGCATCTGTTTTTGTGTTTTATCGTCACTCACAGGATCATTACTCATGGGGCCGTCACCTCCACCGGAGAAAAAGGTACATATTTGCGAAACACCAGATCCACCGTTTCAGGATCGCCGCGCGATACCCCGATATTGAGCATTTTTTGAGGGATCCCTTGTTTTTCCAAACGCCGTGAGAAAGTCCCGACCTGATTAATCAGCGCCGCCATTTTATCCGGCGCGCGGTTTTGTGTTTGCGCCGGATTTTCAGGTGCGTGTAATAAAATCTCCATGCGCGTCGGTGCGCCGTCAATATTGGCGCGCATCAAGGAAACAAGTGTCGGCAAAAAGAAATTCCCCGCAATTGCCCGGCGCGAGGGGTATTGTGTTAGGTCCTTTTGCCCCACCGCCATCACTGCACGTTTAAATTGTTCATAAGGCAGAGTGACCATCATCACCCCCCGGCTTTTGCTTTTGACCACTTCATAGGACGCAATTTGCGATTCAAACAGGGCCTCCAAACGCTCAAACGTATCACCTTGATTAACGGATTTCACAGGATCTTCGCGCACAGAAGGGCTATAATCGTCCTGCCGCGCATCCTTGGCAAATGCCAACTCAATACTCCTTTTCACCTTCTCGGTTTTAATTTCTTCGTAAGAGGAAAGAGAATTCAAAACAATAAAGAAGGCCAGCAACATAATGAACAAAGACAAGTTCATCATTTGCCCGGTGTTGGAGCCTCCCCCTGCTTGTTCAATTTTGCGGCGTTTACGGCGGAGCATTTTGTTACTGAATAAAGCCCTCAGAAATTTTGGGAAGTGATTTTTGCTCCATAAGCATCATAGTCAGCGTCCGCGCCCTTGCCGGATCCATCGAAGCAATGATAGGCGCAGATTTACGCTCCGACATTTGGGACACAACGCTCAACAAAATATCCAGATCAAGCGTATTAAAAATCCGCGCCGCGTCTTTGGGTTTCATCCCCTCATAGATTTTAACCAGACTGGCGGTACGCGCCTTTTCTTCTTCCGATTGTTCTTTGAGCAAATCCTGAATTTCCGAACGCAGAGATATCAACTCCTTATATTTCTGATTAAGCTCTTGTTCCGCCGCTTTTAAAAGCGCTTCACGCACCTCCAGCTCTCTGCTTTGCTCCTCCAAGGCTTGACGCCGCGCAGCCAAATCTTCAAAGAGCTCCATACGCATTTCAGAAAACTCAAAATCCGTATCACTGGAATCGCGCCATTCCTTGGCGTTTTTCACACTATTTGAAGCAGTAATTTTAGGCCCTTCTCCAAGCTCAGTAGTTTCATCTCCGTCCGTCATGTCATGGAGCTCTCCGCTCTCCTGATCTATCATGGCTTGGGCATCTTTGTCCGGCAAATCCGGCTGCGCGACCTCAACAGGGCTTTCAGCCTGCGCCGAACCCGGCATGGAGGAAACACCGGTAACAAACTCCCCGAAACGAATACCAAAAGACAATGCCGCCACAATCACAAGTAAAGGCATGACACGCAAGTGATATGCCCAATCCGATCTTTTGCGCTTTGGTTTGAGGTTTAGTGCGGCTCGATTCATGAGAGCTCACTCACCTGCCTTTTGGAGCGCTTTTTGCGCTGTAAGGCTTCGTAAAGATCGCGCTCTGCCTGAGATGTAAATTCCAGCCCATCATCGGGCACATCATTAGCCTGAATGGAAAAATAAGCCTCCTCCAATTCCTTCTCAGCCACCTCCATGAGTTCCTTATCAAAAATCGTAAAACCGGCGCTGGTTTTAGGAGAAGGGGAAGACGGAGATATCGGCTTTTGTTCTGCGCGGTATGTCCCATCACTGAGCGCCCAAAAATCTTTCTCATCATCTTCATCTATATCGAAATCACTGATCTCAAATATATCATCAATACCATCGGATGACACACGGCCAGATATTTTCTGCTCCGCTTTTGGTAGGCTTTTCTGCACATCCGCCATTGCCACCGCATCGTGACCCAATCCTCCAGCATTTTCGATGAGGTCAACAAGCTCCCGGTTTCGGTCCGCCAGCTTTCCCAAACGATCCGCTAAACTATCACCTGATTCATTCATAAATCTTAGCTCGTCTGATAAGAACTTGGCTTCATTAATGACTTCCTCAAGCGCCTCAGCGTGATTGGCAACATCTTTTTTCATGCCTCCAATTGCCTGTTGTGATTTATCAATCGCCGCGTTTAAATCACGGATGAGCAATTGAATGCCTTCCTTACCTTCACGAAAGCTTTTCAAAAACAACGAAAGCCGCGCCGCATAAAAAATCGTCACGCTCAAAAAAACAAGGATAAGACCATCAATGAGAATTGAGATATCATAGCTCATAACTCGTCATCCTCATCGCTTTTTTGGATATATTGATCAATTTTGACCGCGATATTGCCAAGCTTTTGCCCCACGGGCCCGCGAAACATCGGCACATCACCGCAACGCAGCTCCAGCTCTTCATCCACAAAAGTGTTAAAGGTCACTTGAGTGCCCACCTTCCACTTGAGCAGCTCATCCAGTGTCAAAACTTTTTCACCCAAAACGGCTTGCAACTGCACATCGGTTTGATACAGCTCCTGCGTGAGGTGATTTTCCCAAATGGAATCACGCCCAAACTTCTCCCCCATAAACATTTGAAGCAACAATTCACGAATGGGCTCCAGCGTCGCATAAGGGATCAGGGTTTCAATCCGCCCGCCGCGGTCCCCCATATCCACCCGAAGACGCGCGAGCACACAGGCATTGCCAGCCTGCGTAATGGTGGCAAAACGGGGGTTGGTTTCCATCCGGTCCAGATTAAAACTCACCGGAGAAAGCGGGTCAAAAGCAGAAGACAAATCGCTTAGTGTGACCTGTACCATGCGCTCCACAAGCTTGGTCTCAATCGTGGTATAGGGGCGTCCCTCAATACGTATGGCCGGTGTTCCCTTTCTTCCGCCCAGCAACACATCCACAATGGAGTAAATCAGCGCACTATCAGTGACCATCAGCCCCTGATTATCCCACTCTTCAGCCTTAAAGACAGAAAGCATCGCCGGCAAAGGAATAGAATTCATATAATCGCCAAAGCGCACTGTAGAGACCTGATCGAGTGATACCTCAACGTTGTCAGAGGTTAAATTCCGCAAACTCGTCGACATAAGGCGGACAAGCCGGTCAAAGACAATGTCAAGCATCGGCAGGCGTTCATAATTGACCATCGCCGAATTAATAAGCGCCATCACGCCTGCGTTTTCAGCCAGCCCTTCCACATCATCATCAAATCCTAGGAGAGAATCAATTTCGTCCTGATCCAGAATGCGCGATTCACTATCTTCTGCATCGAAATCCACATCTCCATCAAGATCAGATGCACCATCTGCTCTTTCTTCTTCCAAAGCAGGGTCTTGTGTCTTTTCGATTTCTTCTGTGCCAGCTTCGCTCATTTATTCTGTTTAGCCTTTTAAATTAACAGATGAATTAACGGATCATTCTTTTTTCGCATAAAAATTCATTCTTATTGTATCAGAATTTCCTGAAACAATACATCTTGCACCTCGACCGGATAGGCCGCCGCATTCACACGCGAAAGCAACTCCATCTGCAACCTGTAAATTCCTGCAGAACCACGCAAATCACGTACCCGGAGCTCACGCAAATAAGTCTGAAACTGGTCCACCACACGCGGCATAACTTTTTCCACTGACGCTTTTTCCATTTCATCTTTAAGCTCCAACTGAACCTTGAGCCTCAAATATCTGGGTTGTCCGTCACTACTGCTTAAATTCACAATCATGTCAGGAATTTCGAGAAAAGCCGTGCCAGCGTGAGCATCTCCGCCATGCTTATCTTTCTCCCCGCCATGAGCATCAGCACCCGCATGCTGCTGCGTTTCATCGCCTTTATCAAAGACACCCATAAAATAGGCACCAGCCCCCGCTCCAATAATTAGAAGCGGTATGACCGCAAAAAGGATGAGCTTCTTGGCGTCTAGTCCACCGCCCTCATCCTCTTCTTCACTTTCATCTTCCACATCCAGCGACGCGTTTACCTGTCCTTCGGCCATATTCAAGACACCTCTCATTTTTTAAGCCTCTAGGTTCCACCTAAGAGCTTTCCGGCAAATTTTATAACTTATTGAATTTTAAGAATAACATAGCTTCATCAACACCGAATTAATTATAAGAAAAATACGACCTATCTGACCAGCAGCTTTTACCAACAGCCCACAGTATATGTCAGTCCATCCCCCCTGCGACACAAACGAACATAAAACGGAAAAACTTGCCTGTTTTGCCCCATCCATACCTAGGAAAAACCTTTATTCTTCCTACTTCACCCCGCCCCATACCAAAAAATATTATTTAAAAACAACAACTTAATGTTATGGCACGGCAACTGCATTGATCAGGAGTGAGTTAAACCAACCAAAAGCCTAAAAGGAACGAAAACTTAAAATGGAAAATTCACTCTATATCGGCCTATCCAAACAAGTTGTCCTGCGGGAAAATATGAGCATTATTGCCAATAATGTGGCGAACCTCAACACGCCGGGCTTTCGGGGGCAAAACATGATCTTCTCCGAATATATTGAAGACCCCCGATATATGAAAGAAGACATCTCGCTTGTTCTGGATTACGGGCAATATCAAATGACCGATCCGGGCAGCATTAAAGATACTGGTAATCCGCTTGATATCGCGCTTGTGGGAAACGGATTTTTAGGCATTCAAACCCCTGAGGGTGTGCAATATACACGAGCCGGAAATCTCAGCATGGATGCCGAAGGTGTGCTGCGTAATGCACGCGGCATGGCTGTAGCCAGTGTGGGCGGCGGAGATATCACTATTCCCGCAGATGCAAAATATATCGCCATTGATAAAAAAGGCGTGGTCTCCACTGATCAGGGTCAGATAGGCCAACTCATGGTGGTTGAATTTGAAAACACTCAAGAGCTCAACCCCGCCGGTAACGGTCTTTATGTGACTGAAGCTCCTGCCATCCCAGCCGAAAAGACAACTGTGCTTCAAGGGAAGATCGAAGGCTCCAATGTGCAAGCCGTTGTCGAAATGACCCGCATGATTGATGTGCACCGCGAATATCAGGCCGTGCAAAATATGATGCAGTCAGAGCATGAACGCCTCAGAACCATGACGCAAAGACTGGCGAAAACGCAAGCTTAAAGAATTTAGGTAACAAAAAATAATAAGGAGAAATAAAAATGGTAACACGCTCTTTGGATATCGGCGCAACGGGAATGCTCGCCCAACAGCAAAATGTGGATGTAATCTCCAACAACATCGCCAACATGACAACGACCGGCTTTAAGCGTCAACGCGCCGAGTTTCATGATCTGATTTATCAAAATAAATTACGCCCCGGCGCCACATCATCTGATGCGGATACAACCGTTCCCTCCGGAATGCAGTTTGGTCTGGGGGTCAGCCTTGGTGCGATCTACCGCTTGCATGAACAAGGCACCATTCAGCTCACAGAAAATGAGCTGGATTTGGCCATCACTGGTGAAGGTTACTACCAGATTGAACTCCCTGACGGCGAAACCGCCTATACAAGAGCCAGTGTTTTTCAGCTTAATGAAAATGGTGAAATCGTAACGCCGCAAGGATACAGATTACAGCCGGGCCTCACTGTTCCTCAGGACGCGCTTGATATTATTGTCAATAATTCCGGTGAAGTGCTGGTTAAAATTCCCGATCAGGTTGAATACAACAATATTGGCCAAATTGAGCTAGCAACTTTCGTCAACCCGGCAGGCCTAGAAGCTATTGGCGATACAATGTTCTTGGAAACACCGGCCTCCGGCGATGTTCAAACCGGTACACCAGGTACGGAAGAATATGGAACAATTCGTCAAGGCGCGATTGAGAATTCCAACGTCAATATTGTTGAGGAAATCACCAATCTGATCGCCGCACAACGTGCCTATGAAATGAATTCAAACGTCATCACCACAAGTGATGAGATGCTGCAAACCATCACACAGATTAGATAGATGGTAAAAAGCAAGTAAGTAATTAAATAATAAGGAGTATGAAATGATCAAAACATTCTGGAACAGCATAAGATTTGTCTCAAAGGTTACAATTCTTTTTGTCTCTTTTTGGGTGTTTTTTATCTCCTTCATGCTCAGCGTTGAAATCTCAACGGCTGCCAGCCTTAAAAATGTGAGTGTTGTTCATGAGGACACGCTAAAGCTGGGCGACTTATTCGACAACCTCTCCCGCAACGCGGACTATGTGATTGGCGTTGCACCACAACCAGGAGAGGATATGGTCTTAAACGCTCGGACCCTTTACCGCATTGCCGTTGCACTTGACCTACCCTGGAAACCCAAAAGCAATGGTGACCACGTTATCATCCGTCGTGAAGCCACTATTGTTCCTTATGAGGTGATTGAACAAAGCCTTAAATCCGCGCTAAACGAAAAAGGGGTGAGCGGAAATTTCAGCGTAGCGCTCAATAACGGCAAGCCCAGCCTAACCTTGCCCAACGACTTACCCCAAAGCGCAGAAATAAAATCCATGAGCTTTAACCCGCAAAAGGACTATTTCATCGCGCAGATCGTGTCGCCTTCTCTCGACAACCCGCTCAAAAAAATAAGTGTGAGCGGTATGGTTGAGCGTTTGGTAGAGGTGCCTGTCTTGCGTAGCAATCTACGCAACGGCGACATCATTGGTAAGAACGATATTGATCTCATGCAAGTGCCGCAAAAACAACTGCAACATAATATCATTCTGGATGCCAAAGACCTGATCGGTATGACACCGCGCCGCATGGCTTACGCCGGAAAATTTATTATGGCCGGACAGTTGGAGCGCCCGCAACTGGTTGAACGTGGCGAGCGTGTGAATATTATTTATAAAAGCGGACCCCTCACACTCACCGCCAAGGGCCGCGCCCTGCAATCAGGCGCCAAAGGCGATCTGGTCCGCATTAGTAATTTAAACAGCAGCCGCAATATCGACGCGCTCGTTACCGGTGAAAATCTGGTCGTCGTGCAATAGTGCAATAAACAAAATAAGGAGTATAAAAAATGTCTAGCCATTCAACATTCAACTATAGAAAACTTCTCATCTCCACTGCTGCGATTTTAAGTCTATCGCTTGGCGCATGTAGTATGCCCGAACGCCTCGCCAATGTTGGTAAAGCACCAGATTTAGCCCCCATCAAGAACCCGGCAGAAAACGGGCAATATAAAACCGTTTCCATGCCCATGCCCCAAATCGCCGAAGTGAAACCGCAAAAAAATTCCCTATGGGGCGGCGATAAGCAAACCTTCTTTAAGGACCAGCGCGCCCATCAAGTCGGTGACATCCTCACCGTCATGATTGATATCGACGATGAAGCCGAGCTTGAAAATGAATCACAACGCAGTAGAAGTGCCAATGAAGGCGCAGGACTTGATTCCTTTTTAGGGTATGAGCTGGACCTGCCCGATATCCTCTCAGAAGGTATTAACAATGCAGATTTGGTAGATGCCAACTCGACCTCTTCCAGCCGGGGAAGCGGCAGCACGGAGCGCGAAGAAGAAGTGCGCATGAAGCTCGCCGCCACTGTCACGCAAGTTCTACCCAACGGTAATATGCTTATTCAGGGACGCCAAGAAGTACGCGTGAATTTTGAAAAGCGTATTTTGGAGCTCGCCGGCGTCATCCGCCCCGAAGATATCACAGTGGATAATGCCATTTCTTACGAGAAAATTGCCGAGGCAAGAATTTCTTACGGCGGCAAAGGTCAAATCACGGATGTTCAGCAACCCCGCTACGGCCATCAGGTCTATGACATCCTCTTCCCGTTTTAGGCCTATTTGAACCACGAATGGACACGCATAAACGCGAATTATTCTTCTCACCGTCATCCCCGCGAAAGCGGGGATCCGGCATTTTTAAATCTAGAAAATTTTTATTTGACAGAACTATTTTGCAGTGCTAGCCCTATATCTTACATAAAAAAATCTATGCTCGGCCCACAAGAAGAAAGTCTGGCTCCGCAAGAAAAACCTTCTCTAAAGCAAATGAATGAGATGACCACCAAATGTATTATAAGCGCAACAGATATTTCAGCAGATCAAATTCCTCAAATTCCTGAGCAACTGCCAAAAACAGAATAAGAATTTCAAGCCTTTCTACAGAAAATGGAAGATTTTGATCAACTTCTACAATCGCATGTAGATAAGGAAACATTCGAGCAAGAGATAAACAAAGGTATGATCGAGATCATGGAATCTGTGTTTGAAAAAATTGGAAAACAACTCGAAAAGCACCTTGAAAAACAGGCCCCCAGAAAACAGGCTCCAGCGCCAAATTGGCTATAAAAAAGGAAATTAAAAATGAGTAAACTATCAACAGTCGCCGCAAGCGCTATTTTGCCTCTCATGGTTGCTTTTGCGCCTGCTGCAAATGCACAGGAAATTCCAAGCCTGTTGGAGATGAATATTGAAAGAGTACAAAATACAGAAAAATTAGCTGTTTGTGTCACGGATCAACTCAACGATTATCTGAAGACTCTTCCCTCTCCAAAAACTCAAACACTGGAACAGTTAAAATCCCAATTTAAAAAAATTGATAGCATTGAAGATGAAGCACTCATAGAGTGCGCATCACAAGCAGCAGGGTTGACAGCAGAAACAGTATCGAAACTTGAGGCATTAAAGACCGACAAAAACTCTGCCGAATTTAATAGACTAATGGATCAACATTTTGAAAAATCAATATTTGGAATCGAAGTGACTGAGCGTGTTGATCCAAAATTAAATTCTCTCACCTCGGAAATGTTGGATAAGCAAATAGATAGAGCCAGCCGTGTCCCTCCTGAGCCTTCACATCTTCACAACTAAGACAATACAAACCGCAACAAAAAACCGGCCTTCATAAGCCGGTTTTTTTATTCTCCACATTTTAGAAAACTCAGCTACTCCTCGCGGTGCACCTTCTCATTACGCTCATGCATTTCCTGCGCTTCTAAACTCAAGGTAGCCACAGGGCGAGCCTCTAACCGCGCCACACCAATCTCGTCACCTGTTTCTTCACAGTAACCATATTCATCTTCTTCGATACGCCCCAGCGCCGAATTAATCTTGTTAATCAGTTTACGCTCCCGATCGCGGGTACGAAGCTCTAACGCATGGTCTGTTTCTGCCGAAGCACGGTCAGCCAGATCAGGTTTTTGTAGCTCTGTTTCCTGCAATGTGTTTTGAATTGTTTCGGAAGATTCTTTAAGCAGCTCCGTGCGCCAATCAATAAGCTTTTGCTTGAAATACTCAAGCATGACCGGATTCATATATCCCTTTTTATCCTTCAAAGGATCATAATTTTTGGGAATCGAGACTTCCTTAAGCGTTTTTTTGGGCGCCTTTTTGGACACTTTCTTCTTTGCAGCAGTTTTTGCCGCAGGTTTTGCATTTGCCATGATAATTCCAACCCACTTTCGTTCATATCATATGGTTTAAAACAGGGGAGAAATATAGATCAGCTCTACCCTTCTTGGCAAGACGTAATGCCCAAAAGGCTCCCCAGACATACATTGGAGTGAGTTATGTCATCAAACCTTATCTGCTAGTGCTTTTTTGATTTTGGCGAGCTCAATTTGCGCGCGCAAATCCACCTCATCCAGTACCGCGCTCAAATCCGGATCGGTGATTTTTTCACGGTGAGAAGCCACAACATCAGCAATATCCACGATGTGCCCTACCGATAGATTTCCTGTCAAAATGGCCAAACGTAAATGGTCCATTTGACGGAGAATTTTCTCCCCGCGCTCATGCATTTTGCGCCGGGTTTTGCCTTCCGTCGCACTTTCCACCCCTTGCACCGCAAGCAACGCGTCAACCTTGGCTATCGCGCTGGTAGCAGCCGTTCCCGCGGTTTCTTTCACACTGTCCGCCACCATTGCGCCGAACGATCCGTCAGATTTCGCCGCCTTTTTGGCCTTGCCAGCCTTCTTGGTTTCTCCGGTTTTGGACGGACCTTTAATTTCCATGAATTCATTCCACTTAAATGTAATGTTTTTCCCTTCTTTCATTCTCCCCTGAGCCTCCCCAAAAATCAAGGCGGCAAAATTTGCCGTATGTTTTTTGCGCCTAACCGTAAAAGGGCAATTCCTGTCCTACCTCATGTCATAATCGCAGGCCCAAACCTCATCTAACCATTTGAAATAAAACAAAATTACAACTGGCACAGCTTTCGCATAGATAAAAGACGAACATAAGTACCGAAAGACTAACGCTATGCCATATATAAGAGCACGCAAAGACAAAGCCTTCATCATCCATTCCCTTCATTTTATGGCGGGGATTGTCATGCTGGTCTTGATCGCGTCTTTGTTCGTGGCAGCTTTTTCAACTTCTGCTGTGGCCAAAACCACCCGTATCAAAGACATTGTTGATTTTGAAGGGGTGCGTGATAACCAGCTCGTAGGGTACGGTCTGGTCGTGGGCCTCAACGGTACAGGAGATTCCCTAAATAACTCCCCCTTTACCGAGCAAAGCCTGATTGCCATGTTGGAGCGCCTAGGCGTGAGCATCCGGGGACAAAATTTGAACACCGGTAACGTCGCCGCCGTGATGGTGACGGCCACCCTCCCCCCCTTTACCAATCAGGGCGCAGAAATTGATGTCAATATTTCTGCGCTGGGAGATGCCGAAAGCCTTCAGGGTGGAACGCTCTTGGTCACGCCGCTTATGGCCGCAGATGGAGAAATTTATGCCGTTGCGCAAGGACCTGTGATTATTTCCGGCTTTACCGTAGAAGGACAATCGGGCAGCGTGGTGCAAAACATCCCGACCGCCGGACGCATTCCCGAAGGTGCGATTGTTGAGCGTGAAATAGAGTTCCAACTGGCGGATTTACAGGAAGTGCGCCTGGCGCTGCGCAATCCGGATTTCACCACCGCGCGCAGAATTTCCCAAGCCATTAACGGTTTCACATCAGACAAAGTGTCAAAGGCCGAAAATTCTGCCAGTGTGGTGCTGCGCCTGCCCAACAACTATAAGGGTAATATTGTTGATCTGATCACGGATATCGAACAGCTCCCCGTGCAGCCGGATCAAATCGCACGTGTGGTGATTGATGAAAGATCCGGCGTGATTGTCATGGGCTCGGACGTGCGTATCTCAACAGTTGCCATCGCGCAAGCAAATCTAACCGTTAAAATTACCGAGACCCCTCAAGTCTCCCAACCCAACCCCTTCGCCGCGCAAGGGCAAACCGTGACTGTGCCACGTACAGATATAGAAATTAATACCGGACCAGATGCAAAACTGGCTGTCGTGGAAACAGGTGTGACGCTTCAAGACCTTGTCACAGGTTTGAACAGGCTGGGCGTGGCACCACGTGATGTGATCACCATTCTTCAAGCCATCAAAGCCGCCGGCGCCCTACAAGCAGAGATCGAGACATTATAATGAACACTTTGACCTCCCATAATTTAACCGCTGATACGTCACTTGCCCTTATGCAGGCATCACAAGCTGATGTCTCGGCGAAAGCTTCAGCGCTTAAAAAACAGGCCACAGAAAACGGATTAAGCGATAAAGAGAACGCGCAGCTCAATGCTGTAGCAAAAGATTTTGAAGCAATGTTCATGGCCGAGATGATGAAACCTGTTTTTAATTCGATCAAACCTGATGCGCGCTTTGGCGGCGGTAAAGGTGAAGAAATTTTCAAAGGTCTTTTATTGCAGGAATACACCAAAATGATGGCAGAGACCGGACAGCTCGGCATTGCCGATATGGTGAAAACGGAGCTGATCCGTATGCAGGGCGAAGCCCAGAATTTAACACCACAGGGAGACAAATAATGCAAAACCAAACGCACACTCCATCGACAGAATCCACAACAGCCCCTCCCGCGCCCAAGGCGTTGCGCCTGTCACGCGACCCTAATAAAGCCATCAATGAAATGATGGTCACGATTGATGCTTTAAGAAATTCTTTGGTTGAAGAAACAAACGCCCTCAATGAGGCCGACACGCAGACCTTCATGAGCCTGCAAGATAATAAGCTCCACATTGCCGGTGATTATCTGGAAGGAATGAGCCAGCTTCTTGCCCGCAAAGACGAGCTTAAAAGCGCAGACCCCAAGCTAAAAAAACGCCTGGAAGAAATGAGAAAGGATTTTGCCGATATTGCCCATGAAAATCACGCAGCTCTTCAACGCATGCAAAACGGTATGAAGCGCCTGGGCGAGCGGATCATGGAAAAGGCCAAAGAGGCCGCAAAAAAAGAAAAACAAATCATTTACGGCGCTTCGGGGCATATGAAGCAAGGCCTTAAAGCCAGCATCGGCGTTAATGAATCCGTTTAACAAGGAACAATAAAAACAAAAATCAAAAAAGACTAAGGAAATAACATGGTTGATTTAACCCTATTCGCAACACAGCTTATACATACAGACAATAAGGTAAACGCCTCCCATAACGCGCTGTTCGCAAAAGCGGGAATCGCAGAAGGGGAAGAAGTGAAAACTCTTGACCCGGCGTCCAGACAGACGCAGCGTTTCATTGATAACATTATCAACAAGCTTGTATCGGAAGATATAAGCAAGGAATCAAACGAAAATTTGGCTGGTAAAAAGGAGGCAATCCTGCCCGAAACGGCACTCTTCTCTGATGAAGCTGCTGCCAATGACAAGATTACATCGGAAAAGCTGGATCTGGAGCTTTTGAAACTGGCCCTTATGGGGCAAGATCCTAACCAATCATTAGAAGATAAAATTTCTAATCTGGCCATTGAAAATGTCACAAAACGTTTGAACAACCGCGCCGAAAGCCTGGAGAAATTTATTCAGTTTTTAACCTCCGGCCTGCCAGAGGGGCGTCATTCCGAACAATCCGTCAAACATCTGATTGATAATTTGCAAAAGCGGCTGGAAAAATTGGAAGCCAAATTGGACTCCTTGCGCTCAGGCGATATTGACAGCCCTGACTCACCCTTTCAGGTCCTTATTGCGACCGGATTGAACCCCTCTCAACTCACCGATATCACAAGCCGCATTGAAGAGGTTGAGACCAAACTGGGTAGAGAGTTGACGCTGGAAGATATCATCGCGGGTGTTGGAAATATTATCCCTTTCCAAAAAAATGACCCGGACAACGCAGAAGAATTTGGTGCGGTTGAAGCTTACGCTTTGATCAGCGAAATTGTTTTAAAGCCGGAGCAGCAAAAAGAAGCGATCCAAAACCTGACAAAAGAAACGCTGGATACGGATACGAATGCGGGCACAAACGATGCTGTCAACTCTTCGGATTCTGATTTCCTTGAAATTTCGAATTTGGTTTCAAGAGCACACCACCATAACAGCCCCAAAGACAGCTCTACTGATTTACCTTTGGAAAAAGCAGAGCTTACACCTGCGCAAAACCTTTCTACTCCTCCCCGCTTTAGCGAAGAGGAGTCATTACACGCAACACTGACACATATGCTTCACCACGCAAACATTGTAGGGCGTGATGGCGTTCAAATAAATCAGGGGCCTTCCCAAAACATAGCTCAAAAAACTGGGCACGCTCTAAGCACCTTGAAGAATAACACACAAGCAGCGGCAGCACATGCAACCCCTCTGGCAAATATTCCGGCTCAAACAGGCGCTCTATCCTCAAACGATATAGACGCCCTTGCAGCATTTAATTTCGACAGCCTGGATTTCTCCGGATTTAACTTCGACATTGAAACAGGGCTTCCTTTTTCGCAAACCGGACAAGCCGCGCATCTAACAACGCTCTCAACCCATCACGCCGGCCATACACATCCGGCAACACAGATGGTGTCTGCCAAATTATCAAAAGCCGTCAAACAAGGCGGCGATCAACAAATGATCTTACAACTTGACCCACCGGAATTAGGACGGGTCGAGATTAAGATTGAATTTGGTCATGACAAAATGATTAAAGCACATATTGTTGCCGAAAAACCGGAAACATATTTATTGCTACAACGCGATGCTTCTTCGCTGGAACGTACCTTACAGGACTCCGGTTTTGATACGGATCACAGCTCCCTAACCTTTGACATGGCGCAAGAAGGAAAAGATTTCTTCGCCGGAAAAGACAGTCATAGTGGCGAAAATCATGCCTCAAAATCAGACACCGGAGAGCCAGAAGATGAAACTGGCACGATTATTGAATCAACAATGACATGGAATGTTGACCCTGCAACAGGACATGTCCGCTACAGCATATTGGCATAACAAAGGTAAAAACTGGATAAAAGGAAAAGAAAAATGGTATCAGATGTAACATTTTCAGGACAAGCCGCTCAAGCACAGCAAACACAGCAGCAGTCTGTCACACTGGCTGAGGATTTTTCACAGTTCCTAAACCTGCTGACCACTCAGTTACAAAACCAGGACCCTTTAAGTCCACTGGATTCAAACCAATTCACAGAACAACTAGTTCAATTCTCACAAGTTGAACAGGCCATTAACACCAATACAAAATTGGATGATTTGGTCGCACTACAATTAAATAACGCGGCAACTTCTGCCTTAGGCTATGTCGGTCTTGATGTTTCTTATGTGAGTGCAGAAATTGCCCTAGAAGAAGGTCAAGGAACCACAATTAAATATTCATTAGACAGACCGGCGGCCGTTTCCAAGATCAATATTTTTACAGAAGGTAATGAGTTGGTCTTTTCCGGCGATATTGAAGGGACCGTTGGCGCTCATGAATTCGAATGGAACGGAAAAGACCTATTGGGCAACGATTTACCCTCAGGCACATATGTCGTTAGCATAGATGCCGTAGACATCGAAGAAAACCCGGTTAATACAACGTCCGTTGTCACAGCGCGCGTACGCGGTATTGAGCAACAAGACGGCAATGTCTTCGCCCTTGTGGGTGAACGCGCCGTTCCGATCGGTTCCATTTTAAATGCGGTTATACCGGAACAGACAAATGATGGAGGTGTCGATGGCCCCACAACATAAATGGTGAACAACATGACACCACAAACAAGTTCTTTTTAACAACAAGACAAACAAAGACAACAAACTTAAAAATTTTAGCTTTTACGACATTATTTTATAGGAGGTAATTATGAGCTTATTCGGATCTTTATATACAAGTGTTTCGGGCCTTACCGCCCAGTCACAAGCCACAGCGATCATTTCGAACAACATCGCCAACGTCAACACAACAGGCTTCAAACGCTCAGAAGCCACGTTCGCAGCCCTTGTGACAGTGGAATCTGCAGCCGCACGTTACTCACCCGGTGCGGTGACAGTAAATCGCTTGCAACAAATTGACCAACAAGGACAAATCACACAAACAGGCTCCATGACTGATGTCTCTATTGCCGGTGATGGTTTCTTCACTGTGCGTGCCGAAAACTCCCTCGACCTTGTTGGTGATTTCAAATACACACGTAACGGTCAATTCAACGAAGATGAAGAAGGCATCTTGCAAAATTCTGCAGGTATGTACCTTTATGGCTGGCCCGTGGATGATGCCTACTCAGACCCAAATGTTGGTCCTGACCAAACAACATACAACGCAGATGTGAGCGCCCTCGTACCAATTGACGTTAGCTTAGCTGCCGGGCAATCTCGTCAAACAACAGAAGGGACCTTGGGTATTAACCTTGATGCGGATGAAATTTCGAAGGCCGTGGATTACACCGCAGTACTCCCGGCTGATCAGCTTGTGCCTTATCCAAGCCAGACAGACTACACCAGAACACTACGTGTGTATGACTCTCTTGGTTCTGCACAGGATTTAACCTTTGAATTCATCAAAGTTCTAGGTCCGCAGGCTGCTGCAATTTTGCCGGTTGCCGATTTAGAGCCAGGTGATTTCTTGAGTGACGCCCCCATTACGGCAACTGCCGGGAATGAATTTAGTGTTGAGATCAACGGTGGTGGCCCGGTCGTGGTTCCGGCTGCCGGTTCTGTTGACAATGTCACAACCGTTTATGACCTTATCGCAGAAATTAACGCCATTGGTGGTGGCGGGCTAGCAGAAGCTTACCTCAATGATGATGGCCAATTAGTAATTAGCGCCGTTGACCCCACACATACATTGGATATCACGGATACTGGCGGTCTATTGGCTGACTTTGGTCAGGCAACACCGGTGAACCTTGCCACAACAGGTGTTGCGCCAACAGACAACCAAATTGTTCCACCATTTACGGATTCTGTTTTCCCGCAGTTTTCAGTAGATCCATATGTGACACCAACTGCCGGTTCATATAACGCACGCGGCTGGTGGCAGGTCAATATTATTGGACCGAATGGACCTATACCAATCAACCAAGGTCTACTGAACTTTAACGCAGATGGATCATTGAACGCTCTTGCCGATCTTGACGGTAACGTAGACATTGAATTACGTGACCTTGATTGGGGTAACGGCTCTGAGTTGCAAGATATTGACATCAACATTGATGGCCTCAGCCAGTTTGCAGGACTTTATAATGTGAGTGTGGCCAGTCAGAACGGTGCTGAGCTTGGTTTGAAAACAGGTGTTGAGATTGACCGTGAAGGTTATGTGAGCGCCCGTTTCACAAACGGAACGCTTTCAAGGCTTTACAAATTGCCTATTACAACCTTCCCGAGCCCGACAAATCTGCAAGAAATTTCAACGACATCTTATGTTGAAAGCGCAGAATCCGGTACGCCACTTCTACAGGAAGCAGGTGTGTCACAGGCCGGATGGCTGGAAAGCGCCTCCATTGAGCAATCAAATGTGGATATTGCGGACGAATTTACAAAATTAATCGTCACACAACGCGCTTATTCCGCGAATACGAAGGTCATCAATACCGTTGACCAGATGACAGAAGATTTGCTGAGACTGCGATAGAAAATCGCTAAGCTAGACGTTCTTGGCAATATTTAATATCCCGGTTTGGCTTTAAATAGTCATTCCGGGGTATTTTTTATCCGAATTTCAAAATTATGGAATAAAAACCCATCTATCTTTTGCAAAGATAGTGGTTTTAGTATATAAACTAGGAACTTGAATAGTGTCTTTGCTGTGTAAGTTCTTACATAAAAATACCCAAAATTAACACTTCGTTAGTAAATCTGTTATAATATTATATTATTCACTCGAGTAGCGAGCGGATTGCAGTATGCAAACATATAACCTAGTAAAGGAGAAAAAAGATGTCAGGAGATATCGTATTATCAGCCGCATTGCGGAATAACCTCTTATCACTTCAGAATACACAAAGAAACATTGATACAACCCAGTTGCGGTTGGCGACTGGTTTGAAAGTGAATTCTGCACTTGATAATCCACAAAACTTTTTTACAGCCAAAGCGCTGAACAACCGTGCTAGCGACCTTACACGTCTTCTGGATGGAATTTCACAATCCATTAGAACGATTGAGCAAGCCAACACAGGTGTTGAGACTTTGTCACAACTTCTTGATCAAGCTGAATCCGTTGCTTTGGAAGCACAGTCAGAAATTCGTGCCTCTGAGGGCTTCACCCGTGCTCGCGGTAATGAAGATATCTCGGAAGTTATTGATCTTATCAATATCGGTGGTGGTGGTATCATCAACGACGGTGTTGATGATCAATTTGATGTTTCCGTCATCGAATCTGATGGGACAACAACAACGGTCAGTATTGACATTGACGCAGGTGAAACTGTCTATGACATCGTGTCTGACCTGAATTCTGACGCAAACTTTGCAGCAGTTGGTACGGCCCGTGTTACAGAGGCCGGTTACCTTGAGATTGCCTCGGACGTTGAGAATGCCGCCATTCGTATCGAAGGTGGTGCGAACTCTGTATCCGCAGCCGGTTTTGCCGCGCTGGGTCTGGATACAGTCGTTGGTGTTGAAGATGACGGTGCCGGTGGTACACAACAAGGTGGTACAGCCATTGCAGGAAACACCTTGTTTTCTGCGACTTCTGCCGCTGGTACAGTCGGTGGTGTTTATGAAGCAAGTGCAGACCTTGTTACCGCAGGGTACCTGAACGCCGTTGGTGACAGCTTTGATATCCAGTTTACCCTTGATGGTACACCTTCGGACATCACAAATGGTACACCGATTACAGGAGCAGACACCATTCAGGATGTTATTGATGCCATCAATAACAATGGTCCATCAACTGTTAGCGCAAGCTTCAATGTTGACACAGGTCAAATCGAAATTGAATTTGATGAGACCGTTGGTCAGGTTGAGCTTCAGTATGACAGTAACAACGCGGCTTCTCAGGCTGATTTCGGATTTGGATCAGGAGAGCCTACAGGTACCGCTGTCGGTGCTGGTAACTCTATCAGTGAATTGGTTACATTTGATGGTGTTAACCCGGATGTTGACCAGTTTGAAGAAGACTTCAACAATCTACGTGAGCAAATTGACCAGTTGGTTGAAGATGCCAATTATCGTGGTATTAACCTTCTATCGGACGACAACCTCACAACCTTTTTCAATGAAGATCGTGACAACACCCTTACAACAGAAGGTGTAGACTTTACGGCTCTTGGATTAGGAATTGAGATTGGTGACTTCACCAATGCTGCGAACGTTCAGCAGTCCTTGGACTCAATCCGTAGTGCGGTTTCCGACGTCAGAAACTTTGGTCAGTCTATTGCCAATGACTTATCGATTGTTCAGTTCCGTCGTGACTTCACGGAGCAAACGATCAACACGTTGCAATCAGGTGCTGATGACCTTGTTGTCGCAGATCAGAACGAAGAAGGTGCGAACCTCCTGGCTCTGCAAACACGTCAAGCTTTGGGAACAACTTCCCTATCCTTGGCTGCACAGTCACAACAAGCAGTCCTAAGATTGTTCTAATCACTGGCGGGCTTTAGAGACCTCACGGTTAGGATAAACAATCTAAGGGGCAGCAGGCCCAATAAAATAAAACCGGCGGAGAAAATTCGCCGGTTTTTCTTTTGATTATATCTACTTGAAAAAAATCAATTTTAACTGATTGCTAAGCCATTTCATGCTATAGTGGTAGAAGAAGTAAAGAAAGTTACTCTTGTCTACCAAACGAAGCAAAGGAAGAAGTCCATGGCTCTTGTAATTGATCTCAAACCCAATGAAAAAATTTTAATTGGTGATGCCGTTATCACAAACGATACCCAGCGCACGCGTCTTCACATATCCGGCAACACACCCATCTTGCGCGAAAAAGACGTGATGAAAGAAGAAGAAGCCAATACCCCGTGTAAAACAGCTTATTTTTTCATTCAATGTATGTATATGGCCCGCAATCCCCGAATGTATCACGAAAAATATTTTGAAACGATCAAAGAAATCCAGCATGCCGTTCCACGCCTGTCTTTCTTTTTCTTAAGCATCAACGAAAAAATTATTGAAGGCCATTACTATAAGGCCATGAAGGAAGCCAAAGAGCTTATCAAGCTGGAAGAGGAGCTTATTACACATGCAACCGCCGAATAAAGATCCCAACGTACCAAACAAGCATGCTGCTGCGGCAGGTGCTTATAGCAGTAATGTTCAAAAAAATACGCCCGATCAGAGAGAACTGGAAGCACATGTTCTTATTAAATCGGCCAAGTTCCTGCAAGATATTCAAAATAATTGGGATGATGTCACCCCGGAAATGCTAGAAGAAACACTCAAATATAACCGCCAAGTCTGGATGATTTTTTATGACACCGCGATTGAAAATCCTGAAGAAAACCGCCCCAATGATTTACGATCCAATATTGTCAATTTGGCCAATTTTATTTTCAAACGCGAACTTGAAATTATATCTAACCCATCGAAAGATAAACTGGATATCCTGATTAACATCAACCGTGAAATCGCCGCCGGTCTCATGGCCAGCGAAAAACCGGTAGAGAAATAAAGGGTCTTCTCCCCTCCTTCATCCCGAGCGGAGTCTGCGGGATCTTTTAAGATTCCTCCACTCTCTTACGTTCGGTCGGAATGACAGGAAGGAAAGCTTTAAAAGAAAGAATATTAAAAAACTTTGTTTAAACTTTGTGTCACTTCGTGGTGAAAAAATAGCAGATCAAAAAAAGGGCGCCCTAGACGCCCTTACTATGCCTTCTATCTATGTGACCTAGTTATGCCTCTGTCTCAATAGATGGAACCTCTTGCGCTGGAGCAAAGTCACTTCCCGCATCTGAAACAGGAGAAGGTTGCTGAGCGGTCTGCCCTGCGAGAGCTTCCGCACGTTCTTCACGCCGCGTTGCCTCCTGCGCCGTTCTGTAAGCCTTAAGCTGACCTTCCGTTGGAAACTGTCGAAGCACATCTCCTGTGTCCGAATCCCTGATTTGCAAAATCGCCCTGCTCGAACTACGATCAATTGAGATGTAAGGACTCACATAAGGTGCCTCAGCCACCTCCTGAACTTTATCTGGATTGGCACTTAACGACCTGGCTGTGCTTTGCTGTTCTGCCGGCGCACGCGCCACCGAAGAATTTGCTATAACTGAATTGACTGCTTCAATCATATTACTCTCCCTAGTTACTACTGTGCTCTACTTGCACTACACCCTATTGTCATGGTACCAAATTTTGTTACCACAGTCAAGTTTTTTCGATAGTTGAGCTTATATTTATCATATTGATTCTTAACAGTTTTTTAACGAATTCAAGGGGTTTTGTATCCCTTTCGTTTTTTTGAAAAAAACACCCCTGTCCCCATAGGATTTTTGTAAAAAAAAGGGTATAATATGAATAAGTTAGTCGATTTGCGCCTAGCTTAACCGTCCTTTAACCCAATTTGCCTTTTCTTTTGGCTCCGTAATGAAAGAAAATAACGGCACTTGGTTCACTTTTTGCATAGATCGCTATAAACGCGCATAAAATGGGGTGTAGTGTGATAAATGAATAGTTTTTTTGACACAATCAAACAGCTAGGTCCAACGCGTTTGGGCATTATGGGTGGAATTTTACTCCTCCTGCTGACTTTTTTCATTTTTATTTCAATGCGGGCCTCCTCCCCGGATTACAGCCTGCTTTATAATGATCTGGCCTCCACGGATTCCAGCGCGATTGCCGCTAAACTTG
Organism: Alphaproteobacteria bacterium; assembly: GCA_022763065.1. Classification (GTDB taxonomy): domain Bacteria; phylum Pseudomonadota; class Alphaproteobacteria; order Micavibrionales; family Micavibrionaceae. The sequence goes on along the minus strand of JALEGH010000038.1, from coordinate 23,499 downwards.
AAGAAGTGCAAATTCCTTATCAGGTGTCAGAAGACGGCTCTCGCGTGACGGTTCCAGATAATGACGTTGGACGGGCACGTATGCTGTTGGCCGAAGCGGGACTTCCAAACGGTGGCTCCATGGGCTATGAACTCTTTGACAATCAATCAGGCTTTGGCACCACGAATGAGGTTGTTAATCTCAACAAGGTACGCGCCCTGGAAGGAGAGCTTTCACGCACAATTAGTTCTTTGGACCCGGTACGCAGTGCCCGTGTGCATTTGGTTCTCCCCAGACGGGAACTTTTCAGCCGTGAAAGCCAGCCTGCCAGCGCCAGCGTTGCTATTGGACTGCGTCCGGGGTCACAGCTCAACAACGATCAGGTCATGGCGGTCCAATCCTTGATTGCTTCTGCCGTACCACAACTTAAACCTGAAAATGTCTCCCTTATTGATCAGGCGGGTAATCTGCTCGCCCGTGGTGGTGAAGAGCAAGAAAGCCTCGCCAGTCTCAAGGCTGATGAGATGCGCCTAAAATATGAGCAGCGCCTTACCCGCGCCGTCGAAGATCTGGTAGGCCGGATTGTCGGCTACGGCAAGGTGCGTGCCAATGTCACAGCGGACTTAAATTTCGACCGCGTGAGCACCAATGAAGAATTGTTTGATCCGGAAAGCCAGATTGCGCGCTCCCTTCAGACCATTGAGGAAAGCAATATTGAGCGCGATGCCAATGAGGAAAATGTTTCGGTTGAAAATAATCTACCCGCCGTTGGGAATGATTTATTCTTCGATGCCGCTCCAAGCCTTGAATCTAGCCGTTTGGAAGAAACAACAAATTTTGAGATCAGTAAAACAACACGCAGCCTCATTCGTGAAGTGGGGGAGGTTCGGCGTTTATCCGTCGCTGTTTTAGTCGATGGCACTTACGCAGCAGATGAAGAAGGCAATCAGAATTATCAGCCGCGAAGTGATGCGGAGCTGGATCAGATTGCCGCCCTTGTACGCTCGGCCATTGGATATGACGCCAACCGCGGTGATACGCTTGAAGTGGTCAATATGCAGTTCGCAGAAATTGAGGTCTCCGACACACCGTTTGACAATACGCTCTTCGGATTTGATAAAAACAAACTGCTTGATACGGCAGAAATTATTACCGTAGCCATTATGATTATTCTGGTCGTCTTGTTGGTCATCCAACCCATGATTGGACGTCTTCTCAACCCTGATGGTGAAAAAGATGAAGAGCGGGATCTGGAGACCGAGCTCCTAACAGATGGCGGGTTGAAACCTGCTTTAGAAGGTCCTGCGGGTGAGACAGGAGGTACCGTAAATGAAAATGGAGAATTTGAACCGACCCAACTTGACGATGAGACAATCAATGAAGGAATGATTGACGTTCAAAGCGTTCAAGGTAAAGTGAAAGCTTCCAGCGTCAAGAAAGTGGAAGATATTGTTGATAATTATCCAGATGAAACCGTTTCGGTGATTAGAAGCTGGATGACGGAAGATTAAAATATCAAGGTTATAATGCTATAATAGAGATCTGATATGCGCATACGTGATGATTATAGAACATTGAGCGGCCCTGAGAAAGCAGCCATTTTTATGCTGGCCCTTGGCGAGGAATATACCGCCAAAATATTCGAGCATATGGATGATGAAGAGATTTTAGAAATCTCCCAAACAATGGCTGTGCTGGGGAAAATTGACGCCAACGTGGTAGAGCGCCTTTTTGTTGAATTTGCCGAACAAATGAGCTCCGCCAATTCCCTCGTTGGTACACAGGAAAGTACCGAGCGTCTGCTCGCCAAGGCGGGGATGAGTCCTGAAAAAATCGAAAGCATCATGGAGGAGATACGCGGGCCTGCCGGACGCACCATGTGGGAGAAGCTCACCAATGTGAATGAAGAAATTCTGGCAAACTTCCTGCAAAAAGAATATCCGCAAACGGTAGCCGTAGTTTTGTCTAAAATTTCAACCGATCACGCCGCACGGGTTTTATCGCTACTGCCTGATAATTTTGCACTTGAGGTCATTCACCGAATGCTACGCATGGAAGCAGTTCAACGCGATGTGCTTGATGATGTTGAAAAAACACTTCGTACCGAATTCATGTCCAACCTCGCCAGAACCGCCCGTCAGGACAGTCACGAGGTCATGGCCAACATCTTCAATAACTTCGACCGTGCGGCCGAACAAAGTTTCATGGAAATGCTGGAAAAAACAGTGCCGGAATCTGCAGAAAAAATTCGCAGCCTTATGTTCACCTTTGAGGATCTTCAACGTCTCGATCCAGGTTCCATCCAGACCCTCATCCGGGCTTGTGATAAGGAAAAAATGCCCACAGCCCTAAAAGGCGCAACGGAAACAGTGCGCGATCTTTTCTTTTCCAATATGTCAGAGCGCGCCGCCAAGATTATGAAAGAAGATATGGCTGCCATGGGACCGGTCCGTTTAAAAGATGTTGAAGAGTCGCAGCAATATATTGTCGGTATTGCCAAAGAACTTGAAGCCCGAGGAGAAATCACAATCTCAAGCGGTGCCGAAGAAGATGAGCTTATCTATTAATTATACATTGCATGCAAAGCCATAATCATAATAATTCCAATCACGATCCAAAGAAAAAATTTCTCTTTGACCTGAATAACTTCGACGAACCCGACACCCCGGAAGTGGAAGAAGAGGAAGAAGTTGAAGAGGATCTCCCCCCGCCTCCTCCAACTTTCAGCGAAGAAGAGTTGGATGCGGCCAAAACAGTTTCCTTTGAAACCGGACGGCGCAAAGGCGTTCAGGAAGAAAAAGAAAGTCGGGAGCAATATGTTACCGATATCCTGAAAAATATCGCCGAGAACTTTTCTACTCTTTTTGCCAATGAAATTTACCGTGAGCGGCAATATGAGGAAGAATCTCTTAAGCTTGCTCTTGAAATTCTGTCACTTGTGGCGCCTTCACTTCAGAACCGTTTGGGCAAAGAAGCGCTGCGGGATGCCTTGCTGAAAGTTTTACAAAATCAATCAGGTCAATCCGAAATCCGCATTGAGGTCCATCCCGATACGGCGTCTGATATTGATGCGCTTATTGCGCAAATCTGGCCTGATCCCGAAGATGCCCCACGTTATAAAGTTGTGGCAGATAGTACTCTGGATAGTGGTGCGTGCGCCCTATCATGGCAAGATGGCGGTATGATCCGCGATCCAAATCAAAGCGTAAATGACATAAAAGAGATAATTGAGCAATTGCTTGTTGAACAAGTCATGTCAAAAAGCAACTCGGACCTTACGCCGGGCTCAAATAATGCTATAAAAGAAGATGAAGAATCAAATGGCTAGGCGCGCCTAACCAATAATTCAAGCGCCAAAATGGAGAAATGAAATGAGCGACGATGACAAAAAAGAGATAAAAGAACCAGATGAAGCGGCAAGTGCCGCACCTGATTCCACGCCCAGTGAGGCTGGCGTTGCTTATGATGAAATAGAAGCTGATTCCGCCACTATTCCAGCCGAAAAAGAATGGGAAATGGGCGAAGCTATGGCCAATGACGTGACCGCCATTTATGATATTCCTGTACAAATCTCGGCTGTTTTAGGCCGCTCCAGTATGCAGGTTAGTCAACTCCTGAAACTAGGACGAGGTGCAGTTGTGGAGCTGGACCGTAAAGTCGGAGAGGCCATTGATATCTACGTCAATAACCGTCTTGTCGCACGTGGTGAAGTGGTGGTAGTCGAAGACAAACTTGGCATTACGATGACCGAAATTGTGAAATCGGATAAAAGCTAGGTGCAGCGAATAACCATTTAGAATAATAAGCGGTATAATAAAATGGCTGATGCTACCTCCCCTGATAATCCGAATGATTTGAATATCCGTATTGCCGGAAAGAGGGCAACAGTTGATTTTACAACAATATTTGGCATCGTCTTTACATTCGTTCTTATCAGCATTGCCATCTGGATCGGTAAGAGTGATGCGAACTTCTTCAACCTTCCCTCCTTCCTGATCGTGGTGTTGGGAACGATCTCTGTGACCAGCGTTTCTTTTAGCTGGGAAGAATTTTCAAATGCTGGCAAGGTGATCGGAAACTCTCTATTCGTACAACGTCAAAAGGCCCAAACGATGGCCAGACAATTGATGGATATTGCCATTATCGGAAAAAAACATGGCTTCCTCGCACTTGCCAAGCTGGAAAATGAGCTCAAAAAAGACAAACAACTTTTCAAGGCCGTTCAAATTGTGACAGACGGCTATAATGCCAATGATATTGAACGTATTCTGTCCCAAGATATTGACTCCCTTGTGGAGCGCCATAGAAGGTCAGCCAGCATTTTGCGCCGTGCCGCCGACATCTCCCCGGCAATGGGCTTGATCGGAACCTTGATTGGCTTGGTCCAGATGCTGGCCAATTTGCAGGACCCCGAAACGATTGGTCCAGCAATGGCGGTTGCTCTTTTGACCACTTTTTACGGTGCCATTTTGGGTACAGCCGTGCTCTCTCCTATGGCAGCTAAGCTGGAGCGTAACTCCAATGATGAAGCAAAAATCAGAACGCTGATCCTGATTGCCATGACATCCATTGCAAGACAGGATAACCCCAGACGGCTGGAAATGCTTCTCAATAGTGAGTTACCGCCAAATGAACAGATTAATTATTTTGATTAACGAAGGTTTTTGAAAAAGAATAACTTGTTGTTGCAATTCTTTAGAGCTGTTTCGCTTTTTATTTGTGCTAGGCGCAAGGAGCGAAATGTAGGTAAGCTACATGAGTGACGCAGCAACAACGCACAAATGAAAATGGGAATAGCTATAAAATGAGATTGATGATTGTTGGTCAGTTGGAAGGTCACATCAGTGCCGCTGGAAAAATTGCCCTGCAGCGCGGCGCGAAGGTCATCCACTGTGAAGATATCGTGGAAGCCATTGGTGCCCTTCGCAATGGAAAAGGCGCCGATATCGTCATGTGCGATATAAAACAAAAAATCGGCAAGCTGATTAAGGATTTGGAAAAGGAGCGCATTCATGTGCCCGTCGTAGCCTGCGGTATTGGCACGGAATCACGGGCGGCCGTCAAAGCCATTCAGGATGGGGCAAAGGAATACATTCCCTTGCCTCCTGATGCCGACCTCATCGCTGCCGTTTTAGAAGCCGTCACGGAAGAAAATAACACCATGATCGCAGGTGATCCGGCGATGCAATCTGTCGTTCAAATGGCTGATAAAATTGCCCCGTCCGAAGCCACAATTCTGATTACCGGAGAATCAGGAACAGGCAAGGAAGTCATGTCACGCTACATTCATCAAAAATCCAAGCGCAAAGACGCAAGCTTTATTGCGGTGAATTGCGCCGCCATTCCTGAAAACCTTTTGGAATCAGAGCTTTTTGGCCATGAGAAAGGAGCCTTCACAGGGGCAACCGGACGGCGCATTGGAAAATTTGAAGAAGCTAGCGGCGGCACATTGCTGCTCGATGAAATTTCGGAAATGCATCCAAGTCTGCAAGCCAAGCTCTTACGCGCCATTCAGGAAAAAGAGATTACCCGTGTGGGAAGCAATGACGCTGTAAAGGTAAATGTGCGCATCATTGCAACCTCCAACCGGAATTTGGAAGATTCTGTTCAAAAAGGTGAATTTCGGGAAGACCTTTATTTCCGCCTGAATGTCGTGAATATCCCGCTTCCTGCGCTGCGTGAACGGCCCAGAGATATCAAAGCGCTGGCGCAGTTTTTCTGTGATAAATTCGCCGAAGATAATGCGATGGAGAAAAAACCACTTTCTTCTGAGGCAATTGCCAAACTCGAAGCCTATGGATGGCGCGGCAATATTCGGGAACTAGAAAACACCATGCACCGCGCAATTTTAATGTCTGCGCAAAATGAAATTGAGGCTGATGCGATCTTCCTGTCCGATAGTGCATTCGCCGGAAAAGTTGCGGGTAGCGCTGCTGCTGCGCAAACTCCGGACCCTGCCGGTGTATCTGGAGCGGGTGCGCAAGAAAGTCCAGCCTCTTCGCCCCTCGAAAATCCGGAAGGCGTCGAAGGGTTGATCGGTAAAACAATTTCAGAAGTTGAACGTGATATGATTTTAAACACGCTTGACCACTGTTTGGGGAACCGGACACACGCCGCTAAAATATTAGGAATTTCAATCAGAACGCTCCGTAATAAACTCAATCAATACAAAGATGACGGGATGGATATCCCGCAAGCGAGCTAAATAGAGCCTAGCTCTTCGGAAACGCTATCTTTTTTACGAATTTGAATGGCAGGCTCTTGCACAGTTTCACCTAACTGCACTTCAACAGGTTCAAACACGCCGTTATATTTCAAGATACTGCGAATGGATGCCACTTGAGAATCAACCGTTTCCGGTGAAAAAGAAGCAGGCGCTAAAATCGTTAAATCAAACAAACCGCTCTGACCATATTGCTTCCAAAAACCAATAACCTCCTTCATTCCTTTGTAAGAAACGGAAGCCATTTGCCCGTCAGCACCACCAAACAAAATCGGAATCGACTTCACGTAACCTTCCGGAAATTGGAGCGCCGCCATAGATGTCTCAAAAACGGACCTACACTGACTATCCTCTTTTCCCTCTGCCGCCTGATCGACCCAACAATCAAAATGCGATTGCGCGCGCGCCAAAGACCCTCGATTTTCAGGTATATTGTAATGGTGCATCGCACCAACCAACTGCTTTCGTGCCTCCTGCAATTCGGACAAAATGCCCTGATCCTTAATGTCATCTGCTTTCATCATAGCCGGAGCCACCATTTTCCCCGAACGTAATGATTTTGCCTTAGCCGTATAATATTTCGCCGCGCGGTAGTCGTACGCTTCTTGCTCGCTCAACGCCAAACGGGTATATTCCCGCGCCAAATGCTCAGAAAATGGAGCGGGATCAATAACAGATGACGCTCCCGGCCCAGCCGCCGGCGCAATATCCGTGACATGCTGCACCGAAGCGCTCTGATAACTATCTGTTGTTTTAAGAGCCGCCAAGTCATTGGAATAGTGATCACAAGCGCCCAAAGATAGGCCAATCACCATAACAGATAAAAGTGAGATTTTATTTCGAACATGCTTTCGCATAAATTACCCCCTATTTTACCTCTATCAAACCACCACTTAGCCATAATATAACACAAATATCATCCTAAATGGTCAATTTTGTTTACAGTTTATACCAAGGCACAGTAAAATTAATATGATACAATGTTATTTTATCCCTTTACATTTAACCACACACCGTCACACAAAATCAAATTCCATATAAACAGCATTTATGGCAGAACAAGCAGCAAATTCCGGTAGTAACAGCGCAGCACAGCTCAAATCCGCGCTCGGCGGGATTTTGCGCGGTGATGTGGTGCTTTCTGTGGGCATTATTGCCATTCTTGTGTTTATGCTCATCCCGATTCCAACATGGGTTCTGGATATTGGGCTGTCTGTGTCGATTTTATTTTCCGTGTTCATCCTTATGCTGGTTTTATCGCTGCAAAAACCTTTGGAATTTTCAACCTTTCCAACCGTATTGCTGATCGCCACTTCTCTTCGGCTGGGTCTAAATGTCGCCTCCACCCGCCTGATTTTAGGTGAAGGTCATAACGGACAGGACGCTGCGGGTCATATTATTGAAGCCTTTGGCGGGTTGATCATTCAAGGAAGCTATGTTGTCGGCGGGATCGTATTCGCGATTTTGGTCATTGTGAATTTTGTGGTTATTACCAAGGGCTCTGGCCGGATTGCCGAAGTGGCCGCCCGTTTTACCCTTGATGCCATGCCCGGCAAGCAAATGGCGATTGATTCCGATTTATCCTCAGGCATTATCACCGAAGAAGAAGCCAAGGATAAGCGGCGCGAATTAGAGCAGGAAAGCAATTTCTTCGGTGCGATGGATGGTGCGGCCAAGTTTGTACGCGGAGACGCAATTGCCGGACTTTTGATCGTTTTCATCAACATTATCGGCGGAATCGTCATTGGCACGGCCCAAAAGGGCATGAATATGGCCGAAGCCGCCGAAACCTATACGATCCTGACCATTGGGGATGGCCTCGTGAGCCAGATTCCAGCCCTGATCATATCCATTGGTGCCGGTTTATTGGTCTCCAAAGCCGGGGTTGAGGGTGCGGCCGATCAAGCGCTTCTAGGGCAGTTTTCCAAGCGTCCTAAAGCCATTGCCATCACAGCCGCCTTGATGATGGTCTTGGGGTTAGTTCCCGGCATCCCTTTGGCACCTTTCGGATTTTTGGCGCTTGCCTTTGGTGCCATTGCCTATTTCGCTTGGCGCAAGCAAGAGGAAAAAGAAGAGCTCTTGCAATTGGAGGCCGCTACGGCTCCCGATGGTTCGCCTGCGGCTCAACCGGCGGAAGAACCCATTTCGCGCGCCCTAGCTATGGATACGATACGTCTTGAATTGGGGTATGGCCTCCTCCCGCTTGTTCAAGGAGAAGGCAATAATAAGGTCACAGATCAAATTAAAGGTCTGCGCCGTCAGCTCGCCGAAGATATGGGCTATATTCTACCAGCCATCCGGATTCAGGATAATCTCCAGCTTCCCGCCAATACCTATACTGTACGGATCAAGGAAATCGAATCGGGACGCGGAGATGTACGCCCCGGCATGCTCATGTGTATGGACCCCACAGGCGAAGCAATCACCCTTCCCGGCGAAAGCACGACCGAGCCAACCTTTGGCCTGCCCGCCATGTGGATTGATGAACAACACCGCGAAGAAGCACATTTCAAGGGCTACACGGTTGTAGACGCGCCAACCGTGATCACAACCCATATTACCGAGATCGTGAAGGATAATATGTCCGACCTGTTGTCTTACGCCGAAACCCAAAAACTTCTCGACGAATTACCGCCGGAATATCAAAAGCTGGTCGGTGATGTGATCCCGGCCCAAATTTCCGTAGGCGGGTTGCAGCGTATTTTGCAAAATCTGGTGGCTGAGCGCGTGTCCATCCGCGATTTGCCCACTATTTTAGAAGGCATTGCCGAGGCCAGCGTGTATACCAAAAACTTCGCCCATATTACCGAGCATGTGCGTACTCGCCTATCCCGTCAGATTTGTGACCAACATGTGAATGTGAACGGCTTTGTTCCGCTTGTCACACTCTCACCAGAATGGGAGCAAGCCTTTGCCGAAGCCCTTATTGGCGCAGAAGGCGAAGAAAAACAACTCGCCATGGCACCAACACAATTGCAGGATTTCATCAATGATGTGCGCAAGATCTATGACGAATTCGCACAAGAAGGCGAAAGCCCCGTGCTTCTCACTTCCCCACCCGTGCGTCCCTATGTCAGATCAGTGATTGAGCGTTTCCGCTCCCAAACCACCGTCATGTCCCAAAACGAAATCCACCCCAAGGCCAAGATCAAAACCTTGGGGCAGGTGTAAGTCAGCCCCCTTATTTTTTGTTGACATAAATCAAACAAGCCTTTAGAAATCTCACCACAATAGTAAAAATATGGTGAGTGTGTAGCTATGTCTCAATCTGTAAGAAAAAAATCTAAAAAACATCCGGATTTCACGGCTCAAATTCGTGATCTACCTACAGAGCTGAAAAATCTTGCATTACCAAGAGAAACTCCCAATTGGCCACGTCATAAAACACCTTATCCCAACAAGTTACCGAGGCGGAATTGAATTAGATGTTTATTACCTGCCACCTATTTCTGTTAAGCAAGCTTATGAGCAAGGTTTTAATACGCCTTCCAAAGTGTGTGATGCCTCCATGTTACAAATCCAAAATGTCATTCAAAACCCACCCCATCTTCCACCTGTTGTAGATGTGCAAGATATGCCGCGATCACATAACCCAACCGTCGCAATGTAAGTTAACAAAAAGGAATAATCAAAATGGCAACCAAACTGAAAAAGAACGATCATCCGAACTTCAAAGCAACAATTCGTCCATTACCTGAGCGCGTTGCAATTCTGACACTTCCCAAAGGCGTTCCTATATGGCCTGAGGATAGAAGTCTGTATAAGCAATACAGGATGCAACCTCTAAACAATATTGGGGTTTTAAAAAGCTTTTATAACGGATACAAAATTCTGAAATATTTGCTCTGGACACACAGCAAAACTGTAAGGGCGCTAAAACAACCTGCAAAAACGCAAAGAGAAAAGCAAACACAAATTCAAATGGGTGCTGATTTTGTCGCACAAGCCTTTGAAGATGCCGGCATCAAAGTTAATTACTATGGGCAAACCGCAAAAGAATTGGGACACAAAAAGGTACTATACGCTTCTAACCACATTTCTTGGCTTGATGGTTTCGTGCATTTTGTCCGTACCAAGGCACCTGTTGTTGCTATGCAAGGCGTAGAAAAAACTCCACTGATCGGAAAGGCTTTCTCGAATGTCGCTCTCATGCCTGTGAAGCGCAACCAAGACATGGGTGATGCAACCCCGGAAGACAAAAAAATGGCAAACCGTATTGCTGTTTACAATCAATCCAAAGAGCTTGTTCATGATCCAGATGGAAACGGACTTCTTTTGTTCCCAGAAGGAACAATGTCCCCCGGAAAAGAAATTATAGTCAAACCAACACGAACAATTTTTCGTACCTTATTCACGCAAGATGATAATGGAGAAATTACAGGTCCAGAAGACGAAGCTGCCGTACAGCCGGTTGCTATGATCATACGACGTGTGCAGGGGCAGGATGTTAAAGCGGGTGATCCATTATGTGATCAATTCGCCTATTATGGGGACGGCGCGCCAAATCAAGGGCTGCACATGCTTAAAAATATCATCCCGACAAGTTTTAGGGGCGGGATTGAACTTGATGTATATTACCTTCCTCCGATCTCTGCCAAACAAGCTTGCGGGGATGGCTTCGATACACCTGCAAAACTGACAGATGCGGTAATGTTACAAATTCAAAATGTTATTCAAAATCCACCCCACTTGCCGCCAAAACTCCCTCAGGTCCACCGAACTCCATTCTAAGAGAGAAAAGTAACACCGCCGCCCAGAAAGTCCAACGGACTGGCAGAACTTTCAATCGCATCTAGTGGAATGTCTTCATCAAAAAGAGAGTTACTTCAACGCGCGGATTTGTTCCAGAATTTCTGCCGCAGTTTTACGAAGTTGCGCTTCATCAACATCGCCTTCTTCCAAAGGATAAAACTCTGGCGAGGTGTATTCATCCACTTCAGAAAAAAGCCATTGAAGGGGCTGATAAAGATCATCACCCAGTATATCTTCCTCTACAAACTTATCCAAATAGGTTCTTTCAAACTCCTCAACTGTAATCTTTTTTTCCAAAAAGCTTTCAATCAATATATCGTAGCCGCGTAAATCCATTTCGTTCCCCTTATTATAAACTTCCTCTTTTTAATATATTTTTTGCTTGTTCTTGTCCCAATTTCCACGCTGACCAGAAATTTCCTTGACCATCGCGCATCAGATTAATTCCTGTTTTAGGATTATAGTAATGCGTTGCGGGCTGTCGGCGGTATGTTCCTTTGATCACTATCGTGTCTGGCGATTTAACATGCCTCTCAATAGCCTTTGTAAATTCTCCAAGAGTTTTGTTGTTCCGGTTTCCTTTTATATTAAAAATTCCGGCGTGTTTATCAAATTTTTTGTTTAGTCTCTTTTTAGGTACTTTATCAATCCATTTTGTGTCTCGGAAACGGCTGGTAAGAAGTGCGGCTGTTTGGTCAGTGAAACGAGAAGCTTGTTTTTAAACAAGCTTACCGCCATTACCAACAATATATTGACCAGTGAGAACAGCGCCACCCCGAATAATCGTAATGCTTCCTCCAATCACATCCAATGGACTCACTGCCTGTTCAATCGCGTCTAGTGGAGTGCTTTTATCAAAAAGATCGGTTTGTGAAACATTCAACCCTTTGGGTGTGAAGGGAACGATAGGCTCCGCCCAACAACGACAGCCGAAATCTTCGCCCGGATGGCCGCCTTCGGGTGGAGTGTCTCACGGGGAAAATTATTTTAATGCTTTAATTTCGTTATATATTTTTGTGACAACTTCACGCAACTGGTCTTCGTCCAGATCATGTTCATCTGGCTCAACCGGCTCACCTTCTATATCAAATAATCGGCCATCTATACGCGTAAAAACGTCTTCGTCCACATAAGCATCGACGTAGTAGCAAAGGCTGTCTATAAGTTCAAAATAGTCTTCGTTATTTTTATACAAGTATCTATCTGTTCCAATTTTTTCAAAAAATTTTAGTTGGAAATCTTTAGGTGGTATTTTTTTTTCTAAAAAACCTTCAATTAAAGGAATATAATCGTGTGGGTCATCTATCATTTACTGCCTCCTAAATTTCCACTCCTTAAAATATTTTCTACTTGCCCATCTGTTAATTCCCAAGCAGACCGTAGCTTACCTTCAGAATCTTTCATGACATTAATTTTTGTCTTTGTGTTATAATAGTGTGTCGTAGGCTGTCTATGATAACTCCCCTTAATCACAATAGTATCTTTGGATTTTACATGGTCTTTGAGCGCTTGTCTGAATTTCTTTAAATTTTTATTATTTTGATTGCCTTTAACACCTAAAGCTCTAGCATGAATAAACTTACGCTGAATTTGACGCCTCGGCGTATCATCAAGCCACTTCGTACTGCGGAAACGGCTGGTCAATAAAGCGGCTGCGCGTCCTGTTATCACGCGGGTTTGTTGAAAAATTAACTTGCTGCTGGTGCCTGAAGCAAATGAACCGATAAGGACGCGCCCGCCCTGAACAATGGCAACACCACTATATCAAAAGAACTGTTTTAATTTTCAATCCATTCTTCAATCTCTAATCCAAAATCTTCTTTTGCTTTTTGCTTGGCATTTTCTAATGTATCTTCGATAAAATCATGAGTGATCTCTTTTGAATTTGGATCAAAAATATACAAGTAGTATCCTATATCTTTTTCAAACTCTATTGATGCACGTACCGTGTTACCTTTTTTGTGTATTATATTATTCATCTTTTAATCTTTTTCCTCAGATCGTTTTACTTTTCAATACATTCTTCGCTCTATCTAAAGACAACACGCCCTCGATATCAGGATTTGCCAACTCATGAATAATTTGAGATAGAACATCTTCGTCATGCTCAAAATAATCAACATCTTCACGCACTTCCAAAAAATCAGCCCATTTCTGAACATCTTCAGACGTTATTTTACCTTCAATGTAATTTTGCAAAACATTTCTAACATTTTCTTTTGTAATGATGACAGGATCCCCTTCATAATCCCATCCATGCTCTAATATTTGTTTCGAAATCTGCTGCAAATCACCTTCAAAATTAATAAAATTTCCAAGCATCTTTTTTCGTTTTTCATCTTTAAGCATCGTCATTTTCCTACTTCAATTTGTTTTTTATATGAATAATCTTCCCTTTAGAATCGTATGTTGTTTTTATATATTTTATCGTATTCCCTTTTGCATCAACCGTTTTTTCATAGACAGCCCTTGATCCAAATATTTTCCCGGGAGAAGTAGCCTTGAACGTTATATTACCTCTCTTGGACTGAACAACTTCGATAGATTGTTTAGCATTCGCCGGTACTTTCTTAGTAAAACGTACCAAATTTTTTGTTTGCGCTCCTGTTAATTTTATATTTCCCTTAAAAATATTTTTTAATATATCGAAAGTACTTTGACCAATTCGTATTTTTCCTCCCTGAAGAAGCGCAACACCACCGCCCAGAAAGTCCAACGGACTGGCGGAACTTTCAATCGCGTCTAATGGAATGCTTTTATCAAAGAGGTCGGTTTGTGAATTATTCAACCCTTTGGGTGTGAAGGGCACGATGGGCTCTGCCCAGCAACGGCAGCCAAAATCTTCGCCCGGATGGCCGCCTTCGGGTGGAGTGTCCCATGAGAAAGTCCGTCCCTCCCGCGCGGAATGTGTGTGGCGGACATTTCCATCCCCTACTGTGCGCCAGATATATTTGCTTTTGAAAAGCTGAAAATTGACGGGGTTATCCAGCTCCGCGTTTAAACGCTCCATCGTTATATCACCAGGAACCAAACTCTTCCGCACGGGAATGAAATGCGCGCGTTGAAAATTTTGCACGGCTTTTAAAAAATCTGGCCCTATATCTCCTGTCACGCCCCGCCCCTTTACGGGGTGATAAAATCCCAGCTTATTGAGTGCGGTTTTTACCGCCCGGACATCGCGCGCTGCCTCTTTTGCTCCGGATTTTATGCCGGTTTTTGCCCCCGTTTTGGCGCTCGTTTTAACGTTGGCCTGCTTTTGCAGGTTTATGCTCTGTTCAATTTCTACGCTCATAACGCCGCGCTCCGCTCTTTTTCTTCACAAAAAAACCGCTTTAGCGCGAGATCCCTGATTTTTCAGGAGCGCAAAAGCGGTTTTATATTTAAATAGGAATATAATCCTTTTATATTCAAAAGTCAAGCTATTTTCGCACGTAAACTTATCCCCAAGCTGTGGACATAAAGGGGGAAGATACGCCATAATGTATTTATCTGAGGATTCTTTGCATCCTATAATAAATCCATAATGAAACGATTCGAAAATACATGCGGCTTAAGTCGTTCACAGCAGATACAATGAGGCAGGCCATGGATATGGTTCGTGACGCATTGGGGGAGGAGGCCATTATTGTCGCCACCCGTGAGGAAAAGGGCGCCAATGGCAAGACGCAGGTGCAACTGACGGCAGCCATAGAAAAAGACACGGCTTCTGATATCGCGCAGGGTGACGCCTCAGAAAGCTGGCTCTACGAGGATGACAGCGATGAAGCGCAAGTGGTGGAGTTCCTGACTGACAATTTACTGGGTCACGGTGTACCGGAAGACATTCTGGATCAGGTAATTTCTTACGCGAGTGTGATGGACCATACGGAGCCAAGATTGGCGCTTCTATCCACGATTGAGAATTTGTTCAAATTTGCAAATCTTCCAACAGCGCCGGAGAAAAAGCCGCTTATCATGGTAGGGCCTCCGGGTGCGGGAAAGACACTCGCCGTTGCCAAAGTGGCCGCACGCAGTGTGATGAGCGGCCTAAATGTGAGTGTTATCACCACAGATACACAGCGCGCCGGTGGTCAGGAACAGCTTGAGGCTTTTACAAATCTCATGGAAACGGAGCTTCATCTGGCTGCCACACCTCAAAATCTGAAAACTCTGTTGGACAGCCCGGAAATTTTAGATTCCGATCAAATTATCATTGATACTGCCGGAGCCAACCCTTTCGACTCCGATCACATCAAACAGTTGGCCCGTTTCATCAGCGCTGGCACGATAGAGCCGATTCTCGTTATGCCAACCGGATATGATGCGGGTGAAGCCGGAGATATTGCCCGAATTTTTGCCTCCCTTGGGGCCAAGAAGCTCCTTTCCACCCGCATTGATGTTGCAAGACGTTTGGGAAGTCTGCTATCTGCTGCACACTATGGCAATATGACCCTCACGGATATCGGCACCAGCGCCAAAGTCGCAGGCGGTCTGTCTCCCCTTGATGCCAAAAGACTAACTCAGCTTTTGATGCCGCGCGCCAATATGGCTGCAGCACAAAAAGTGAAGGAAGCAGAAAAGGCAAGCATGGATAAATCCCAAATAAAGGATTCACAAAGACGCACGACCTCCCCTATAATGGAAGGGAAGTCAGATGATTCTCTTGCGGTGCCGGAATTTATCAAATCTATCACTCAGGCGACGGGATAAGAGAAACAGGATCACACTATGTCAGAAGCACTAGCTGATAAAACAGAGCAAACAAAGAAAACAACGCCTCCCTCCCCTCCGAAGGGGACAAATATTATCGCTGTAGCCAGTGGTAAGGGCGGTGTTGGCAAGACATGGTTTTCGATCACGCTGTCACATGCGCTGGCCAATTCAGGTAAAAAAGTTCTGCTCTTTGATGGGGATTTGGGCCTTGCCAATGTCGATGTGCAACTGGGTCTCATGCCCAAACGTGACCTGAATGATGTGATACGGGGCCGTTTGGGCCTGCGTAAAGTGATTCAGCCTTTTGCAGATGGCGGCTTTGACATTATTGCCGGGCGCTCCGGTCAGGCATCTTTATCCGCCCTTCCTGCGCAACGCCTCACCATGCTGCGGGATCAATTGATTGAAGTTGCACATGAATACGACGTTGTGATTTTGGACCTTGGCGCTGGTGTAGACCGAATTGTACGTATGCTTTCGGCCTCTGCCATCCGTACGCTGCTTGTCACAACGGATGAGCCAACGTCTCTGACCGATGCTTATGCTTTCATAAAATTGGGAAGTGCCGCCGGTACGTCCAAAAATGTTGGCGTTGTGGTTAATCAGGCCAGCAACTCCAGCGAAGGACAGAAAACTTACAAAACTCTTTTGAAAGCCTGCGAAAATTTCTTGCGACTGACCCCCCCTTTGATCGGTATGGTCCGCCATGACCCCCGCGTTAAGGATTCCATTCGCCACCAGTCGCCGATCCTCATGCGCTCCCCTAATGCGGAAGCCTCGGAGGATGTTGAAAAAATCGCCAAATTCGTGATCAAGGACTTGGCAAAGAAATCTGCGCAAACAAAAGCCTCGGCCGCGTCCTGACTTAAAACATAATTTATATTTTATTCTGCTTACTTTAACCTCTTTGTGTCATAATTGAGGGGATGGACGGATCTGGTTTTGGACATATCCCAGCACAATCTAAAATCTCCTCTTCGGGGCAACGGAGCGGCGCAAGACAGCTTGTTCAAATTATCCAACTACCACAAGGCTTACAAAATAGCGCTCTAAAATCCGCGAAAACTATTCGGCTGGAAGGTCAATTTACCGACGTCAAGGCAAATGGACAGGCACGCATCGCCACACCGCAAGGCGACATTCAGGTTCAGATCAAAGGTAAGCCGCTCCCCCAAACAGGTCAAAAGGTCGACATTGATATTCCGCCTCCCCGACAAAATTCCGCTAAAACGTCCGCCCCTCAAATAACTCAAGCTACGATCAAGGTTCAACCCTCTACCACCCCAGACCCGGCACAAGCCAGACAAACTGTGTCTACACCTGCGGTTAAGTCGACGTCTGTGCCCCAAACACAAAACACAACATCTCAGCCTGCTCAAAATGCCGCACCTCTTACACAAGCTTCGGCGCAAGGCCCTACCCAACCTTCTGCCAATACCGTTCCAAAATCCGTTCTCCCTTCACCGGAAAATCTGGTACAGCACAATACCAAAGTCCTGTCTGAAACTCTGGTCAGAAGCTCTTCCGATATCCTTGAAAATCTAAGGTCACAGGCGTTAAAAACCCAGCCCGTAGAGCGCCCTTTGCAAAATGGAAACTTAGTACGCGCCATTCAAATTAATCCGGGTCAGGCACAAACCATTACCCTGACATCACAGCAAAATTTAAAAAACCTGTTCCATACGTTATCAAAAACCTTAGGAAATATAACAACTCTACCCAAAATTTCTTCGTCTTCCCCACCTGTTTCCTTACCACTTAACAATGTTCTGCAAACACCTCAAACACAAATTTTACAAACCTTTTCACTAAGCACAGAACAAAACATTGTGACGCCTCTAAAAGCTCTTTCTTCACAAACTGTGCAGGCTTTACCACCCGCTACCGCACTCGCGCAAATTATTACGCCGGAACAAATCACACCGATCCACAAATTTGAAAATATCATTTCCCAAATCAGAGGAGGAAAAATTCCTGCTTCCATTCCTACGTCTTCTCATTCACCGGGAAACCCTATAACTTTCACACCTACGCAAAACTCTATCGTCCCGCGTATAGACTTTACACCCGTTCTCAACCAAAAATTTGATGCTTTTATTGTACAGGTTAATACAAACGTCAAACCCTCGATTACCCCGCTCACTCAAGGAACGCAGCAAACGCCTCCTCCCATTCCGTCTTTGACGCAGTTTGGCCCTACCGTAACCACGCAAAGAAGTGCGCCTCATATCCCTGCGCAAGTCACAGGCATAACACCTGAGGGGCTGCCATTGATTACTGCCCAGTGGCCCGGACAAAAAAACCCGATCAGCTTTATCCTGCAATTCCGCGCCAATAATTTACCCATAGGCTCAAGAATTACACTTATCCCTGTCAATTCCGCGCTACCTTCGTTGCCTTCCATCACGCAACAAACAGGCAGCGCCCCCTCCTCCCTGCTCGAGCGCGCACTTAACCTAAACTTATCCTATTTTAATGCATCAGGATGGCCAGCTTTGGAAGAATTATACAACTCGTTATTACAACTCTCCCCTCAATCGGCATTATCATTAGGGCGTTCCCTGCCCACGCCAACCAATGCCGTATCGTTAGGACCGGCGGCCATGATGTTTATCGCGGCCGTAAAATCAGGCGATTTCGGCGGATGGCTGGGAGATAAAAAAATTGATGCTCTTGAAAAAAGCGGGAAAAGTAACATTCTCAAACGCCTAAGTGGTGAGGCTTTAAGGGGGGCAAGTACGGCAACAGAAATCAGCTCGAGCCATGAATGGCGGCCCGTTTCCATTCCACTTTTTTGGGAAGGGGAGGTGCATAAAATCATGCTCTATACCCGTCAGGAAAATGGGAACGAACAACAGGAATCGGATCAAGAAAATGGACAGACGCGCTTTATTTTCGACCTCAATCTCTCCCGCATGGGAGAAGTACAAATTGACGGGCTACTAAAACAAAACCGACTTGACCTCATCGTCCGTACACAACATTCCTTCAGCCCACCGATGCAAGAAATCATGAAGCAAAACTACGATAGCGCGCTTACCCATACAGATTTAAACGGAGACTTAAACTTTCAGGGACAGGGGCAAAACTGGATCCATGTCCTGAAAGAAGAACAAAATCTAGGCGTAGATGTTTAACCCCTTTTTCTATCCAATTTTTAGATTTTTCAAATCGCGCTTAGTTGGTAATGAATGAGGTCCCACAGACACAAGTGTTGGTTTGGTAGAAAACACACGCTTTGCCGCATCCAGAATGTCCTGACGTGAGACTTCGTTGAACAAAGCAATAATTTCGTCATCCGTACGAATTTTT
The DNA here is from genome assembly GCA_022763065.1 of Alphaproteobacteria bacterium. Taxonomy (GTDB): domain Bacteria; phylum Pseudomonadota; class Alphaproteobacteria; order Micavibrionales; family Micavibrionaceae. Next base: position 4,541 of record JALEGH010000038.1, on the reverse strand, counting down.
TCTTGCTGATTATAAGCTAAAGCATTGCTACGCATACGCCCCGCCGTACTTTCACCACCCGTGGCAACACTCACTTCAACCTTCTTAAGAGCACGTTGAAACTCATCCTTACTTACTTTTTCTTTCGAGATTTTAGAAATTTCATCACATAAAACCGGCATCAGCTCTTGTACCTTTTCTGGAGATGTTCCTGCCTGAACAATAAACATTCCATTATCGAAAGTCGCATAGGGATAAGCTCCTACCCCATAAACAAGGCCACGCTTCTCACGGATTTCTTTAAAGAGGCGGGATGACATACCTCCGCTCAATACTTTCGCTAAAAGTATTTCTGCGCGTTGTTCTTTACTTCCATCGGCAGCGCTTGCCTTAAATGCCAAACATAAATTCACCTGATTATCCTCTGGGCGAACAAGTTGTGCCTCACCGCCTTTATAAACTGCAGGTTCATAAGTGCTTCTGTTACCCGCTGGAATATTTGCCGTTGTTTTTTCAATTTCCTTTAAAACGGCCTCCTTATTAAATTTTCCCGACACAGAAACAACCAAGTTACCTGTATGATAATGTTTTTGACGAAATTTTTCGAAATCCTCTCTTTGAAAAGACTTAATATTTTCAGAAGGCCCTAAAATAGTTTGTCCATAAGCCTGATCAGGAAATGCTGTTCCGAACAAAAGATTGCTACATTGTGACCCAGCATCATCTGCATACATTTTAATTTCTTCGAGAATAGCACCACGTTCCCTTTCAATTTCTGCTTTAGGAAGCGCCATGTTTGCTGACATGTCTCCTAAAATTTCATTAAATTTGAGAACATCGGAGGCCGCACCGGACATAAAATAACAAGTTCCTTCATGTGAAGTAAAAGCATTGCTTACCGCACCCAGATCATCCATTTCAATGGCAAGCTCATGCACATTTCGTTTATCTGTCCCTTTAAAAGCCAAATGCTCTAAATTATGAGCCAGCCCATTCTCATGCGCGTCTTCAAACCTTGATCCTACACGGAAAAAATACCCAACGGCTGCCGCTTCCGAATGTGGAATATGGTCCAGCAATACGGTGACACCATTATCTAATTTATGAATTTCTACGCTCATTTTTAAACTCTCCCTGTTTATTTTTATTATGTATTAAGGTCAAATAGAGCAAATTTCTGCGTCTACGGCAAGTTATAACCCGAAATCCATCCCGATATCGCGATATATCACATTCCTCTTGACATATTTTATCGACCTTATTAGTTGTGAATGAACATATAAAATAATAAACATGGTGGGGAGAGTAACGACATGTCGCAGGACAATGATCCGCGTCCGGATAAAGGCGGTAATAACAACAATAATAAACCTCCAAAAAAGCCAGGATTAAGCCCGGTTTTTAAAGCAGCTGGGTATGGCTTGGCAGCTGCTCTCATGTATAATCTGATTTTCTCTCAGCCCAATGACCCGCTAGATGGTTTGGAATCACGTACCAATGAGCATTATAGCGAGTTGGAGTTCGACCAGAGTCTTACAAAACAATATAGCTCTCAATCTACTGTTAGACTCGATAGTGCTTTTTGGGACCATTTGAAAAAAGGCCGCCTCGAAGATGTTGAAATTACGGAGTTGAATTCAGGCTTAGTTGTTAGCGGGTATATGTACACAAAACCAACATATGTGCAACAAGAGCTCCGTAAATTTATCTTTGTTACACGCGAAAAAGAGCGTCTTTATCAGGAATTGGACAAATCCGGCACACGCTATATCGAACATGTTCCGCCAAAGCCTACTTCCGAAAACGCAGAAAGCTCAGAATCTAGTGGCGGGTCAATTTGGGGATTGGTATTCCCTCTTCTCTCAATTGGTTTTATGGCTTTTATCGTATGGCATATCCTTGGACAAATGCGCGGTAGAAGCGGCGGCATGGGAGGTTTTGGTAAAAGTAAAGCCAAACTCCTGACAGAGCACACGCAACGCGTTACCTTCGAGGATGTCGCCGGTGTCGAAGAAGCTAAAGAAGAATTGATGGAAGTCGTTGATTTCCTCAAAAATCCACAAAAATATCAACAGGTCGGCGCCAGAATGCCAACAGGTGCTCTGTTAATTGGTCCGCCGGGAACGGGTAAAACCCTGATGGCGCGTGCAGTTGCCGGAGAAGCTGGCGTTCCATTTTTTGCAACATCCGGCTCTGAGTTTGTAGAAATGTTCGTCGGGGTCGGTGCCAGCCGTGTCCGCGATATGTTCACCGAAGCCAAAAAGAACGCGCCTTGCATCATTTTTATTGACGAGATTGATGCGATCGGAAAGAAAAGAAATAGTGGCGCAGGTATGAGCGGTGGGCACGATGAACGTGAACAAACCTTGAATCAAATTCTTGTTGAAATGGATGGCTTTGAAACTGATAGTGGAGTTGTCATCCTTGCCGCCACAAACCGGCCAGACACGCTGGATGAAGCCTTACTACGTCCCGGACGTTTTGACAGACGTGTACAAGTCCCCAATCCTGTTTTGGAAGGACGGGAAAAAATCTTGGCCGTTCACATGAAAAAAATTCCTGTTTCACACAATGTCGATGTTAAAAAAATTGCCCGTGGTACCCCCGGTTTTTCAGGCGCTGACTTGGCAAACCTTGTTAACGAAGCAGCATTACATACGGCCCGGCGCGACTCAAAAATTGTTGAAATGCGTGATTTTGAAGATGCCAAAGATAAAATCATGATGGGAACAAAATATAAAACCCAAATTATGAGCGCAGAAGAAAAAGAAAAAACCGCCTATCATGAAATCGGACATGCGCTTGTAGGTCTCTATTCTGATCCTCCTGCAGACCCGCTTTATAAGGTAACTGCTATTCCGCGTGGGGGAGCTCTCGGTGTCACGATTAATGTGCCCGAAAAAGATCAGATTAGCTTTAGCAAAGCACAACTTAAATCAAAAATAGCCATGATGTTTGGCGGACGGAAGGCTGAAGAAATCATCTATGGTAGGGACAATATCACGACAGGTGCTGCTAATGATATCCAACAAGCCACCAATATAGCCAAAGCGATGGTCAAAGAATGGGGTTTTTCTGATAAAGTTGGACGCGTCAAATATGTCTCTCAACAAAATAATCCATTCGGAGAAGGCGGATTTGGTGATGCCGGTGTCTCTCAAGAAACACAAAAACTAATTGATGATGAGGTAAAAAGATATATTGAAGAGGCCGAAGCAACTGCCGAAAAAATTCTGACTGAAAATCGGGATAAATTGGAATTGCTCACGCAATTTTTGGTCGAACGTGAAGAGCTCTCCGGAGAGCAGGTTGATTATATTCTCAAGCACAAAGAAATGCCGCCAGAGCCGGAAACAAAGCCAGAGCCCACCTCAAATGATAATGCCAAACACCCTGTACATAGGATTCCACAGGTCGGGCGCCCTATCAAGGGACCTACTCCCGGATAAATCTAGTAAAACCTTAAAAAACACCTTGATTTATAAAAGGTGCCAGTTTTTATTAGATCTTTCTAATCTGAGAGGGAGCGTATCCTCACATGCCTGTTAAAATAGGAATAGATTTTGGGGGAACCAAAACGGAGATTATCGCCCTTGACGGTGATAACGGGAAAGAGCTTTACCGAAAGCGTATTCCAACGGCTAAAAATAACTATGATCTGAGCGTTTCGGGCATTAAAGATCTGGTTGAAGAAGCGGAAAGCCATATCGGTCAAAAAGCAAGTGTCGGCATGGGCATGACCGGATGTATTGACCGCCATACCCTTAAGGCAAAAAATGCCAATACCACATGGCTCAACGGTAAGCCGCTTCTTCATGATTTGAATGAGGCGCTAAAACGTAACATTCGCATTGAAAATGACGCCAACTGCTTTGCCGTATCCGAAGCAATAGATGGTGCCGGCACCGGACATGATGTTGTCTTTGGTGCCATCTTGGGGACCGGATGCGGCGGCGGTATTGTTATTCATCAAAAACTTATTCAGGGCATGAACAACATAGCGGGCGAGTGGGGAAGCAATCCTCTCCCTTATCCTGTCGTGGTTGGAGCAAAAGATCAAAGCCATTTCTTTAATCAATCTACTCACGAAAATGATTGGGATATCACACATTACAGTAAAGATAAAAAATGGAATGAACATCCAGGAGAAGTTTGCTTTTGCGGCAAGCGCGGATGTCTAGATACATGGATTTCCGGCACTGGCTTTAAAATGGATTACCACCGCGTGGAAAAAGAAGACTTGTCTACTCACGACATTATTGCCAATGCGAAACAGGGAGAAGAAAAAGCTCTCTCCGCATTAGATCGCTATACAGACCGTATTGCGCGCGCACTATCTGTTGTGATCAATATTCTGGACCCCGATATTATCGTGCTAGGTGGTGGAATGAGCAATGTTGATGAGATTTACGATATGGTCCCGCAAAAATGGGGGGAATATATAGATTCAGAAGAAATACATACTATTATTTCTCCGCCCCGACACGGCGACTCATCAGGTGTGCGCGGCGCCGCATGGCTGTGGGACAATGCAGAGCATCATCTGGGACTTCCCAAGTAAT